>NZ_RAWB01001189.1 GCF_003612055.1 Corallococcus llansteffanensis | reverse complement strand
CTGAATAACCTTGAAAAAACCAAGCGAATCCAATTGAAATAGAGTCCCCTAAATCATGAACTGCGTCGGACATAATGGACACACTATTGAAAAGAAAGCCAAAGAAAAATTCGCTTATAGAGAAAATAAGATTTATGAAGAAAGCAATTTTAATATTCTTTTTCGGTTGATTCTGATTCGAGTGATTATGGTCTTTATCTGATTTTGACATTTAAAAACCTCCTAAGTTTGTATGCTACATACTAATTGGTTTTATTTTTCTAATTCATTAACATGAGTTAAGACTTGTTCGAGAATACTAAAAACATGAAGGTCATCTAAACTGTAAAGCATACTTTTTCCTTCTCTTCTTGATTTCACTAAGCGTGCGTCTTTCAACGTTTTTAATTGATGAGAAATAGCGGACTGTTCCATGTCCAGAGAAATAGCGATATTTCCAACAC
>NZ_RAWB01001188.1 GCF_003612055.1 Corallococcus llansteffanensis | reverse complement strand
CGGTCAGACACTCGATCAGCACCGCCACCCCGTTGGGCGCGTAGCCCTCGTACATGATGGTCTGCCAGTCGGCGCCGCCGGCCTCCTCGCCGGCGCCGCGCTTGCGGGCCCGTTCGATGTTCTCGTTGGGAACCGAGCTCTTCTTCGCCTTCTGAATCGCGTCGTAGAGCGTGGGGTTGCCGGCCGGATCACCGCCACCGACACGCGCCGCCACCTCGATGTTCTTGATCAGCCGGGCGAACATCTTGCCGCGGCGGGCGTCGACGACGGCCTTCTTGTGCTTGGTGGTGGCCCACTTGGAATGGCCGCTCATCGCAGTGATTTACCTCTTCTGTTGCTCGTTCGCCAGACGAGTCTACGTGGGGGTTGTGGGCGGCGAGCCAACCGGCACGAGCAGACACAAAAGCTCCAAATTTCGGCCTGAAACGGGTGCTTTTGCGACTGCTC
>NZ_RAWB01001187.1 GCF_003612055.1 Corallococcus llansteffanensis | reverse complement strand
GCGCCGATGTACGTGATGCCCGACTCGTCCAGGCGAGCCAGTTGGGCTTCGGCCAGGTTCGAGATGTCGCGCGTGATTTCTTCCGGTCCGAGCTTGGTGTCGCGGGCAACGACCGACAGTTCCTCGATGTGGATCGAGGTGTAGCGGTCTTCAGCCACGACGCGCTCCGAGATCAGGATCGAATCTTCGAAGTTGTAGCCGTTCCAGGGCATGAACGCGACCAGCATGTTCTGGCCGAGCGCCAGCTCGCCCATGTCGGTCGAGGCGCCGTCAGCAATCACGTCGCCGCGGGCAACGATGTCGCCCACCTTGACCATCGGACGCTGGTTGATGTTCGTGTTCTGGTTCGAACGCGTGTACTTGATCAGGTTGTAGATGTCCACGCCGACTTCACCGGCCACGGCTTCGTCGTCATTCACGCGGATCACCACGCGGTTCGCGTCAACAT
>NZ_RAWB01001186.1 GCF_003612055.1 Corallococcus llansteffanensis | reverse complement strand
CTTGAAGAAGGCATTGTGCGTCGACGAACCCACACTGAAAGCTGCGCATGAGCTGATTCGTTCACTGGCACCGTTTCCGGGTCATGCATTCGGCCGCGCCGAAGCGGATTTCGTGGTGCCCGACGTGATTGTGCGCAAGACAAGCGCAGGCTGGATGGCGCAACTGAACCCCGACGTCATGCCGCGGCTGCGCATCAACGACATGTACGCGCAGATCCTGCGCAGCAGCCGCGGTGAATCGGGCGCTGCCAATCTGCAGCAGAAGCTGCAGGAAGCACGTTGGCTGATCAAGAACATCCAGCAGCGCTTCGATACGATCCTGCGTGTCTCGCAAGCGATTGTCGAGCGTCAAAAGAGCTTCTTCACGCACGGCGAAATCGCCATGCGCCCCTTGGTTTTGCGGGAAATAGCCGATACACTGGGTCTACACGAGTCCACGATCTCCCGTGT
>NZ_RAWB01001185.1 GCF_003612055.1 Corallococcus llansteffanensis | reverse complement strand
ACCTTGAAGCCTTGGTCGCCTTCTCGGCGTCCCCTCGTTTTCAGTGCAATAAGTGACGGTACGAAAAGCTAGCACTGGCGCGGAGGTGGTGTTGGTAGATCGTTAATTTCATTGACTTTCCTGTTCACTTTCAAATCTGCGATTCGTGGCGTCAAACCGTGATCGGTTTCATCCGTTGGTGCCAGTTATCGGTGCTCCCTGCCGCGAGGGCAGGATTTGGTCGGCATAACGGTCAACAGGAAAGCGGAACACGCCTCGCAGGTTGATGCTTTCCAGCCTGGTGGGAGCAATTTTTCCGATCAGTTCCGGCGGAATGGCCTGGCGGCGGTTCGACCAGCGATCCAGGACCACCTGCATCTGTTAGGTATTCCACGCCATCACGATGTTGGCCATCAGGCTCAACGCATCGGCCACAGCCTGCATTTCATCGACACGTTTGGCCTGCGCCGGGC
>NZ_RAWB01001184.1 GCF_003612055.1 Corallococcus llansteffanensis | reverse complement strand
CCTATAATATCGGCGGGCACAACGAGTTGGCGAACATCGACGTCGTCCGCACCGTCTGCGCGATCCTCGACCGACTGCGTCCCCGCGCCGACGGCCGGCCCTATGCCGAGCAGATCAGCTCCGTCGCCGACCGGCCGGGGCATGACAAGCGTTACGCCATCGACGCCACCCGCATCGGCGACGAGCTCGGCTGGACGCCCGCAGAGACGTTCGCGACCGGGCTGGAGAAGACGGTGCGCTGGTATCTCGATAACGACGCCTGGTGGCGGCCGCTGGTCGAGGAAAAGGCGGCGGAACGGCGCGGGATCGCGGCTTGAACGACGTCCTGATCACCGGCGCGAATGGCCAGGTGGGCCGCGCGTTGCAGGCGCACGCCTGGCCGGACGGTTGGCGGCCGGTGGCGCTCGACCGGGCCACGCTGGACCTGACCGATTCCGCAGCGATCGCCGCGAC
>NZ_RAWB01001183.1 GCF_003612055.1 Corallococcus llansteffanensis | reverse complement strand
CCTGTCGGCCAGCCAAGTCGGGCGGCGCCTGGCGCGGCTTGAATCGGAAGGCGTGATCGAGGGCTACCGGGTGGTGCTCTCGCCGACCGGGCTGGGGCTGGGCGTGACGGTGTTCGCGAGCGTCAAGCTGGCGCACCACGGCGACGCCATCGTCGAACGCTTTCATGAAGAGATCAGCCTGCTCGATGCGGTGCAGGAATGCTATTCCGTGGCGGGCGACGCCGATTACATGCTGCGCGTGGTGGTGCCCGACCTGCCGGCGTTGTCGGAATTCGTCATGCGCAAGCTGATGCGCGTGCCGGGTGTGGATAACGTGCGTTCCAATATCGTACTGACAGCCCTGAAGAGGGATGGCGCGTTGCCGCTATCCCACCTTGGTGGGTAAATTCGCGCCTTGCGCCAGGGTGCTCGGCGTGTCACGCTGCAAGCCGACATGACTTTGCTGATATGAAA
>NZ_RAWB01001182.1 GCF_003612055.1 Corallococcus llansteffanensis | reverse complement strand
TGGATGAGCTGCGCCAGATCTTCAATCGAATAGATGTCGTGGTGCGGCGGCGGCGAGATCAGGCCCACGCCCGGCACTGCATAACGCAGCTTGCCGATGTAATCCGTCACCTTGTGGCCGGGCAGTTGACCGCCCTCGCCGGGCTTGGCGCCCTGCGCCATCTTGATCTGGATCTGATCAGCCGACGCCAGGTACTCGGCCGTCACGCCAAAGCGGCCCGAGGCTACCTGCTTGATTTTCGAGCGCAGCGAATCGCCCTCTTGCAGTTCCAGATCGCGCTCGACCACTTCGCGGCCGATCACGTCCGACAGCTTCGTGCCCTGCTTGATGGGAATGCCGCGCAGTTCGTTGCGATAACGACGCTCGTCTTCACCGCCTTCGCCCGTGTTCGACTTGCCGCCGATGCGGTTCATCGCCACGGCCAGCGTGGTGTGCGCTTCCGTGCTGATCGAACCC
>NZ_RAWB01001181.1 GCF_003612055.1 Corallococcus llansteffanensis | reverse complement strand
GCATTGATGAAGGCGATGCGGCGCGGCATGCAGTCAAGCACGACGGCCAAGCCGGCGTCTGACAGCGACACGTTGGTCAGACGGTTGTCGCGTGCATCCGTTACGCGTTCGATCCAGCCGAGCTGCTCGAGCACCTTGAGCTGGCGGGTGAGCGCGCCAGGGTCCATCTGCAGGCGCTCGGCGAGCTGTTTCTGAGCCATGCCGCCGCCGGTGTTGTCGTGCAGCGCCAGCAGGATGCGCCAGCGCGGCATCGGCTGGCCGACATGCGCCTCGAAGGCGGACATGAACGCACGATAGGTGCGGCCGAACTGGTGCATGACGGCGAAGCGTTCGCGTTCAGAGGTCATCGATCAGGGCTGAGATTGCTGGGAAACCGCGCATCCTAACCGCTCCGGCTTGTTCTCGCCTATCCGGCGCCTATTCCGTATGTTGCACGGGCTCGACATGGTGCAGCAC
>NZ_RAWB01001180.1 GCF_003612055.1 Corallococcus llansteffanensis | reverse complement strand
GGGCGGGGTGATGGGCACCGTGGCGTACATGGCCCCGGAGCAGATCCGCGGCGAGCTGGTCGACGCGCGCGCGGACCTCTATGCGCTCGGCTGCATCCTCTACGAAGCTGTGACGGGCAGGCCGCCCTTCACCGGCGACCAGGCGCGGTCGGTCCTCCACCAGCACCTGCATGACGCGCCGGTGGCCCCCTCCCGCCGGGCCGGAGGGGTTCCGGAGACGCTGGACACGCTCATCCTGCGGTTGCTGGAGAAGCGGCCCCAGGACCGGCTGGGCTATGCGGAGGACGTGGCCGCGGCCCTGGGGACGCTGGAGCTCCCGGACGCGCACGAGGACGGCCCGGCCCCTCGGCCCTACCTGTACCGGCCCGTCTTCACCGGACGCGAGGAGGCCCTCGAGGTGCTCGCGCGGAGCGTGGAGCGCGTCCACGCGGGCCACTGGGGGGGGCTGGTGCTCATC
>NZ_RAWB01000117.1 GCF_003612055.1 Corallococcus llansteffanensis | reverse complement strand
ACATCCAGTGCAGGGGCAGCTTCTCGAACGCGTCCTCCAGCCAGTACACCGCCCGCGTGCACACGACGGACGCCATCCCCACCGCGATGCCCAGCGCGCCATAGAAGGCCAGGGCCCCGCCGGAGGGCGTCACCAGGTCCGGGATGGCGAAGGCCGGCGCACCTCCCATGAAGGCGATGCGCACGCCGGTGGCGGTGGCGGTGGCCAGGGCCACCGGGATGACGGAGCGGGGCTTGAACTCGAAGAGCAGCAGCTCCACGGCGAGCAGGACCGCGGACACCGGCGCGCCGAAGGTGGCGGCCATGCCCGCTGCGGCGCCCGCGGCGAGCAGGGCCTTGCGCTCGTCGGCTGTCACGTGGAGCCCCTGGCCCAGCAGCGACCCCAGCGCGCCACCCGTGGCGATGATGGGGCCCTCCGCGCCGAACGGGCCGCCCGTGCCGATGGCGATCGCCGCCGACAGCGGCTTGAGCAGGGTCATCCGGGGCGGGATGCGGCTCTTGTTGAACAGCACCTGCTCCATGGCCTCCGGGATGCCGTGGCCCCGGATGGCCCGCGAGCCGTAGCGCGCCATCAATCCCACGACGATCGCCCCCAGCACGGGAACGACGATCACCCACGGCCCCAGGGTGTTGTCCCCGGGCGACACCGGCTGCACGGACAGGCGGCCGAAGAAGGCGAGGTTCGTGAAGAAGTGGATGAGGGCCCCCAGCCCCTGCGCGACGAGGGCCGCCACGATTGCGAGCACCACCGCCATGCCGCTGATGAACACCGCGCGGCGGTCCACCGACTGGTGGAAGGAGGGGGCGCGGAGGCTTGCGAGCGCCGGTCCCATCGACGGGGCCACGGGGAGCTGCGCCCGCGTCTCCGGTCCTTCGCCAATCGCTTCCTCGATGCGTTCTACATCAGGCTTCTTCATGTGCTTGCTCCTGCGATTTCCGTTTCCCGCGTCTGCGGGGGGACTCGTCCTCGAAGAAGAGCGGGGGCACATCCCCTTCGAGCCCCAGCTCCCGCACCCACGCCTCCAGCCCCTGGACCAGCCCCGCGCGCACGGAGGGCGCAAGCTTGCGCAGCCCGGAGATGAGCCGGGCCTGCGCCATGGGCGGCGCCTTGCGCACCAGGGCCCGGCCCGCGGGCTCCAACGTCACCTCCACCCGGCGTCCGTCCTCGGAGGAGCGGCTGCGGCTCACCAGCCCCTGTTCCATGAGCTTCGCCACGACCCCGGACACGCTGCTCTGGTGCGTGAGCGTGCGCTCCGCGAGGTCGTTGATGGACGAGGGCCCCGCCTCCGCGAGCTCCTGGAGGATGAAGAGCTGGGCGCCGCTGATGCCCACCAGGCGTTCGGACGCGCGCGCGGAGACCCGCAGCAGGCGCACCACCCGGCGCACCCCGTCCATGGCCGCGCGCACCTCGCCGGAGACACCGGGCGGAGGGGAGGGACGATTTAAATGGGAGCCCATATATTTTCCCCAAACTACGGGCGTGGGGGGGCCGGGCACAAGGGAAAGTGCGCGGGCTGCCTGGTCGCCTGGAGGTGCGCGTCGGGGTTTGCGGGCCTGGCAGGGCTGGCGCTACGGTCCCGCGCACCAAGTGGGAGGGGCGACATGCGGATCGTGGTCATCGGGGCATCGCAGGGAACGGGCGCGCTGGCGGTACGGACCGCGCTGGACCGGGGGCACGCCGTGACGGCCTTCGCGCGCAGCCCGGAGAAGCTGGTGCTGGAGCACCCGAAGCTCACGCGGCTGAAGGGAGACTTCCACCAGCGTGCTTCCGTGGAGGAGGCGGTGCGGGGGCACGACGCGGTGATCGTCACCGCATCGGCCACGCAGCTGAAGGCGTTCAAGGAGAACCCGAACTACTTCAGCCAGGGCACCGGTTTCGTCATCGACGCGATGAAGGCCCACGGGGTCCGCAAGCTGTCGGTGTTGAGCGCGCTGGGGACCGGCGACAGCAAGTCCATGGCGAACTTCCTGGTGAGGACGCTGGTCATCTCGTTCATCCTCAAGCTGCCCTTCGAGGACCACGACCGGCAGGAGCGGCTCGTGCGCGACAGCGGGCTCGACTGGGTCATCGCGCGGCCGGGCCGGCTCACCAACGGACCCGCGCGCAGGCAGTACGTGAAGAAGACACAGGGGGAGGCGGTGCCCTCCTCCATCTCCCGGGCGGACGTGGCCGACTTCCTGGTGGAAGCGGTGGAGGTCGACACCTGGGTGAAGCAGACGGTCCACCTGGGCGGCTGACCGTCAGGGTGGACCGCGAGGCCCGGGCGTGGAGCTTGGGCCCCGCGTAAGGCGCGCGGATCAGCTCTCCGAACTGGCTTCCGGATGCTCCTCGCTGCACACCTGCGAGGCGTCCTCCGCCTGGCGGGCCTCGTCCGTGGACACCGAGGCCGACGGGTCGGTGGGCTCGGCGCGGGCGGTCGGGTTGCACCAGGTGGGGTACTCCGCACCACACGTGGTATGGCGGTTCATGACGGAACACGCGTCCGCGCAGGTCCACATCCAGCACCAGTCATCGCACTGCGGCGGCAGGGCAAAGGCAGCCGTGGGTGCGAGGGATAGGACCGCCGAAACCGCCATCAGGGACTTCATCAGCTTGCGCATGCGAACTCCGTCTGGGATGGACTGCGCGGCCAGTGTGGACCCGATGCGATGTCTGGTAAATGAGTCGCTTCTGACAGGCTTCAGTCTGGACTGTCATTGTGGAACTTTCCGGCGCGACGGCGCAACGCTTTGCGTTGAAGTGGTTGCCTCCGGGCGAGCCGGTGGGGCCGGCAGTCCGGGCTGGGTGATGAGCCAGTCGATGAAGGCGCGTGCGGCGGGGCGCGGCCTGCGGTGGGCCGGATACACCACGAAGTAGCTGGCGCGCGTGGGCATGCTCGGCCCGGGCAGCCGGAGGAGCCGTCCATCCTCGAGGTAGGGCGCGGAGATCCGCTCGCGGGCGAGCGCCGGGCCCAGGCCCTGCACCGCGGCCATCAGCGCGCCGGTGGTGTCGCTGAAGTAGTAGCGCTGGTCGAACGTCACCCCGCGCACACCCGCGGCCCGGAACCAGTCCTGCCAGCCCTGGCGCGACAGGTCCCCGATGAGCGGCAGCTTCGCGATGTCCGCCGCCTCGCGGACTTGCTCGAAGCCGCTCAGGTGCGCCGAGGCCACGGGAAACAGCGCGTCGTCCATCAAGGGATGCGTGCTCAAGCCCGGCCAGTTGCCCTGGCCGTAGCGGATGCCGACATCGGGTCCACCCTCGTCGAAGCGCGTGAGCGCCGGCTCCGTGTCCACGTGGAGGCGGATGCGCGGGTGCGCGGCGGCGAACCGGGGCAGGCGCGGCATCAGCCACGCGTACGCCAGCGAGTGCACGGTGGTGATGCGCACGATGTCGTCCTGGTCCCGGGTGCGGCGCAGCCCGCCGAGGACGCTGTCCATGTCGGCCAGTGCGCTGCTGGCGGCGTCCGCGAGCTGGCGTCCCTCGGCTGTCAGCGTCACGCCTCGGGCGTGCCGTTGGAACAGCACGACGCCCAGCCGGCCCTCCAGCTTGCGGACGTGGTGGCTGACCGCGCTGGCGGTCAGGTGCAGCTCCTCCGCCGCATGGGCGAAGTTCTGGTGGCGGGCGGCGGACTCGAACGCCGCCAGGGCTGGAAGCAGATCCGTGCGCAGGGTCATGGGGAGAGCCTCAAATCTCGCTCGTGGCTGACCCGGAAAGTATGCGCTTGTGAAGCAGGGGGGGAGGGCGTGAATAGAAGCCCAGGCAGAAGCTGGATTCCTTCCTCCTGTCAGCAGGGGACCCGCCATGAGTGCTTCCGGTCTCACCCATCCACACACCGTTGCTCCGTCGTTCAACCGGGCGTGGCTCACCCCCCTGGAGCTGGGCGCCCTGGGCGCCATCTGGGGGGCGTCGTTCCTGTTCATGCGTATCGCGGCCCCGGCCTTCGGTCCGCTGCCGCTGGTGGAGCTGCGGCTCGCGCTGGGCGCGCTGGTGCTGATGCCGTTCCTCTGGAAGGCCCGCGCCAGCTTCGGCCCCGGGCTGTGGCCGAAGCTGGCGCTGCTGGGCGTGCTCAACTCGGCGGTGCCCTTCGCTCTGTTCGCCTGGGCCGCGCAGCGCGCTCCCGCGGGCATCGGCGCCATCACCAACAGCATGTCGGTGCTGTTCGCCGCGCTGGTGGCGTTCCTGTTCTACGGCGAGCGCATTGGCGCACGGCGGGCGGTGGCCCTCATCACGGGCTTCGCCGGGGTGCTGGTGCTGGCGAGCGGCAAGGCCGCGGGTACGGGCATCGCCTGGGCCGCCGCGGCCGGCACCACCGCCGCGTTCCTCTACGGCATCGGCGCGAACATGGCGCGGCGCCACCTCGCCGGGCTGCCCGCCGCCGCGGTCGCCGCCGCCACGCTGTCCTGCTCCGCGCTGCTGATGCTGCCGTTCGCCGTCGCCACCTGGCCGACGCAGCCCATCGGGACGCGGCCCTGGCTGGCGGCGGCGTCGCTCGGAATGCTCTGCACGGGCCTGGCGCTCGCCGTCTACTACCGCCTCATCCAGCGCATTGGCACGGCGCGCGCCGTCACCGTCACCTACATGGTGCCGCTGTTCGGCGTGGCCTGGGCCTGGCTGCTCCTGGACGAACCGCTGACGCCTTCCATGCTCATCGCGGGCACGCTCATCCTGGGGAGCGTGGCCCTGGGGCAGCAGCCCGCGGCACGGAAGGCATCATGAGGCGTCAGGACCGCTCGAACTTGAAGATGCGGTAGCCGTCGCGGACCGAGGGCAGCAGCCGGCGGATCATGAACGCCGGCACCCGCTGTCCCGCGAGCTCCATCGTGCGCAGGGGGATGGAGGTGACGGACGCCTGCGTGTAGCCCGCCTCCAGGAAGAGGGCCTCGGGCGTGTCCGTCAGGTCCCGGAAGGTCGTCCCCAGCTCGGCGATGGCCTTGTGCAGCTCGCCGCCGTGGTCGCGCTGGAAGGACGCCCGCATCAGGTCGCAGTACACAGCGTGCTGGGGGAACAGCTCCCGGAGCACGGCGAGCATGTCCCGGCGCTGCGCGTGCGTCAGGTACATGAGCACGCCTTCGATGATGAGGTGCGTGCGCTTCGCGTCCCGGTACGGGGCCAGCCGGTCCGCGAGCGACTCCGCCTGGAAGTCGATGGCGAGGCGCTCCAGCTGGTTCTTCGCCTCCGTCACGGGAAGCTGCGCGTCCTTGTGCGTGATGATGGCGGGCTCGTCCACCTCCAGCCACTGGCCTCCGCGCAGGCGGTAGGCGCGCGTGTCGAAGCCCGCGCCGAGCACCACCACCCGGGCCTGTGGAGCCCGGTCGAGCTCCTCCTGCACGAGCGCGTCGATGATCTGGTGCCGGCCGGCATTGCTGGTGTTGGCCCGCGTGAAGGACTGGAAGCGCGACCAGATGCGCCGGGCCTCGTCGTTCATGAACCGCGCGGCGAAGGTGTCACCGCACAGGGGGCGGGGCTTGTGAGCGTCCGCGTCCCGGCACGCCAGGGTGTAGTACGCCGTCTTCGAGATTGCGTTGGCCATGTCAGTCCCCCAGGTGCACGGATACGGTGGTGGAGAACTGACGCACGACGCAGTCCTCCGCGCCCCCGTCCTCCCACGCCAGCATCGCGAACTCCGCCGGGGTGTCGAGCGCGATGATGGGGTGGTGCCACACGCCCCGGTGGTAGTTCACGCCCTGGCCCGGGCCGCAGACGAACGCGACGAGGCCGTCCAGGTCGGGGCCGCCCGAGGCGTCGGTCGGTGCGACGCACACCAGGAACCGCGAGCAGCGCATGGGCAGGAAGGCCTGGCTTGAGCGCGGGTGGTGCTCCAGCAGCTTCACGGCGAAGGGCAGCGGCTGCGGCACCGAGCGGAACACCGCGAGGTTGGGCTTCGCGCCCGCACGGTCGCTCTCCAGCTTCGCCGACCAGTCGAACCGCACGGCGGTGCCCTGGTTCGCCGCCGCGCCGCTCTTGAGCCCCGCGGAGACGACGTCTCCAAAAGGAGCGAAGGACTCTGGCGTCAGGGGGCGCGCGAGGAGGGAGCGGGGAGGGGAGGGAGCATCCTTCATGCGGCGAAATATATACGGACGAGGGGCCCCGACCCGACGGATAGAGTGCCCGGGTGATGTCCAAGCCCGGCCTGAATGACGGCTACGTGTACCGCGAGCAGGTGGAAGCCGCCGCCGTGGGGCGCACCGCGCTTGCCTGGCTGACGGACAGGTACCGGCACTCTTCCGAAGCGGAGTGGCGCGCCCGCTTCCTGCGCGGTGAGGTGCGACTGGACGGCGTCACGGCGACGGGCGACGAGGTGCTGCGCGCCCACCAGGAGCTGTGCTGGCACCGCCCGCCGTGGCAGGAGGGAGAGACCCCGGACAGCTTCGAGCTGGTGTACGAGGACGAAGCCCTGCTCGCGGTCATCAAGCCGAGCGGCCTTCCGACGATGCCGTCCGGAGGCTTCCTCAAGAACACGCTGCTGTCCTTCGTGCGGCTGCGTTGGCCGGAGGCGTCGGCGCTGCACCGGCTGGGGCGGGCGACCTCGGGGCTGGTGCTGTTCTCCCGCACGCGCGAGGCCGCGGCCCGCCTCTCTCTCAGCTGGCGCGAAGGTGACGTGGAGAAGCGCTACCGCGCGCTGTCGGACGGTGTCGCGGCGCAGGAGCACTACGACATCCGCGCGCCCATCGGGCTGGTGCCGCACCCCCTGCTGGGGACCGTGCACGGGGCCAGCGCGCAGGGCAAGGCGTCCAGCAGCAGCGCCCGCGTGCTGGAGCGGCGCGAAGGGCAGACGCTCTTCGAGGTGCGCATCCACACTGGGCGCCCGGAGCAGATCCGCATCCACCTGGCCTTCATCGGCCATCCGCTCGCCGGAGACCCGATGTTCGCCGCGGGAGGCCTGCCCCGGGAGAAGGAGCCCGGACTGCCCGGAGACGGTGGGTACCTGCTTCACGCGGAGACGCTCGCGTTCACGCACCCCATCTCAGGGGAGCGCCTGCGACTGCATGCTCCACCTCCGCCCGGACTGAGGATGGCGGAGGAGTCCTTGGACCCCCGGGCCTGAGGCCGGATGAGGTTCGAGGTGGCAGCGCACCCGGAGCAAGGCAGCGCGATTGTCTCCGGGTAACAGCTGGACGGACCTCCGGTGCTTGGTTCGCACACCGCGAATTCACCTGGAGGACTTCGGATGTTCACCCCTCGGTCGGGTCGATATGTGCTTGGCGCAACGCTGTTGCTGTGGATTTCGGGTTGCGAGAAGGAGGATGGCACGGTCTGTGACCGGCTCGCGCCCCGGCTGCAGCACGCGCTCGAGGAGGCCGCCTCGGCCGAGGAGCTCCCCGGGGTCACGGCCTCGCTGCGTCTTGAGGACTGTACGTGGCGGGGCTCGGTGGGCGTCTCCCGGGTGGAGCCCTCCACCGGGCTGAAGGTCGAGGACCGGCTGCGCGTGGGCAGCATCACCAAGACCTTCGTCTCCGTGGTGGCGCTGCAGCTCCAGGCCGAGGGGAAGTTGTCCCTGGATGCGCCGCTGGCCACCTGGGTGCCGGACTTTCCCCGTGCGGACCGCATCACCGTGCGCCAGCTCCTCAACCACACGAGCGGCGCGTTCAACTACACCCAGAGCCAGGACTTCCTCGCCCGGGCCGAGGCGAACCCCGGCAGGACGTGGACCGCCGGAGAGCTCATCGCGCTGGGCGCCGCGGAGTCCCCCTCCTTCGAGCCAGGGACGCGCTGGGAGTATTCCAATACCAACTACATCCTCCTCGGCCACATCCTCGAGTCGGTGACGGGGACGCCGCTGGCGCAGCAGCTTCGCACGCGCATCCTCGAGCCCCTGGCCCTGGACAGCACGGGACTGGACGGCGCCGAGCCGCTGCCGCCCCTCGCCGTGCGCGGCTATTCGCGGGACCCGCGCGATGGCTCGTGGATGGACTTCAGCGACCTCATCCATCCGTCCGCGGCCGGCGCGGCCGGTGCCCTGGTCTCCAGCGCCGACGACCTCAGCGCCTTCTACCAGGCCCTCTTCGAGCGCTCGCTGCTCGCCCCGGCGCAGCTCGCGGAGATGACCGACTGGGTGACAACGCCCATCCCGGACATGCCCGGGTATGGCCTGGGCCTGGTGCGGGCCGTCACCCCCGTGGGGCCTGGCCATGGCCATGACGGCGAAATCCCCGGGTTCTCCGCCCTGGCCTTCTACCTGCCCGAGCGCAAGGCCTCACTCGCGGTGCTGACCAACCGCGAGAGGGCCACCGTGTCGGGTGTCACCGGGAGGCTGCTGGAGGTGCTCGCCACGGAGTGAGGCGTCGTGCTCGCCACGGCCCTTCCCTCCGGGGGGAGGCATCTGGTCCACTCGGCGCCCCTCCACCCACGGGTGCCCGCTCCATGACGAAGAAGACGGCTGCTTCCGACGTGAACCCTGGCCTCTCCCGCCGCACGCTCCTTGGGGCCGCGGCGGCCGTGACGGGGGCGCTGGCCGCCCGGGAGGCTCGCGCCCAGTCGCCGTCCGTCGCCGCGCCGGGGGCCGCCACGGCCGGGGCCTTCGCGCTCGAGGAGGTGACGGTCGCGGAGCTGCGCGCGGGCCTGGAGTCCGGCAAGCACACCGCGCGCGGGCTGACCGAAGCCTACCTCGCGCGCATCCGTGCGCTCGACCGCACCGGGGACCTGCCGTTGTGCTCGGTCATCGAGCTCAACCCCGACGCGCTCGCGCTGGCGGACGCGCTGGACGCCGAGCGCAAGACGAAGGGCGCGCGCGGGCCGCTGCACGGCATCCCCGTGCTCATCAAGGACAACATCGCCACGGCCGACAAGATGCAGACCACCGCGGGCTCGCTCGCGCTGGTGGGCGCGGTGCCTCCTCGCGACGCCTTCCTCGTGGAGCGGCTGCGTGCCGCCGGCGCCGTCCTCCTGGGCAAGACGAACCTCAGCGAGTGGGCCAACTTCCGCTCCACGCATTCGAGCAGCGGCTGGAGCGGGCGTGGCGGCCTGTGCCGCAACCCCTACGCGCTCGACCGCACCCCATCCGGTTCGAGCTCCGGTTCGGGCGCGGCCACCGCGGCCAACTTCTGCGCCGTGGCGGTGGGCACCGAGACCGACGGCTCCATCGTCTCGCCCGCGTCCGCGTGCTCGCTGGTGGGGCTGAAGCCCACGGTGGGGCTCGTCAGCCGCGCGGGCATCATCCCCATCTCCTCGACCCAGGACACCGCGGGCCCCATGACTCGCAGCGTGGCGGACGCCGCGGTGCTGCTGGGCGTGCTCGCGGGCGAGGATCCGCGCGACGCGGCCACCGCCGCGAGCCGGGGCCACGCCCACGCGGACTACACGAAGTTCCTCGACCCCAAGGGGCTCGCGGGCGCGCGCATCGGGGTGCCGCGCGAGCGGTTCTTCGGCTACCACCCGGCGACGGACGCCATCGTGGAGCGCGCGCTCGAGCTGATGAAGGCGCAAGGGGCCGTGCTGGTGGACCCCGCGCCCATTCCCAACCTGCGCAAGCTCGACGAGGCCGAGCTGGAGGTGATGCTCTACGAGTTCAAGGCGGGCCTGGAGGCCTACCTCGCGCAGCTCGGCGGGGACGCCCCCGTGCGCACGCTCGCGGACCTCATCGCTTTCAACGAGAAGCACCGCGAACAGGAGATGCCCCACTTCGGCCAGGAGCTGCTGCTCCAGGCGCAGAAGAAGGGCCCGCTCACGGACGCCGCCTACAAGAAGGCGCTCGCGGCGTGCCGCCGGTTCTCACGCGCGGAGGGCGTGGACGCGGTGATGAGCCAGCACAAGCTGGATGCGCTCGTGGCCCCGACCCAGGCACCGGCGGGCCCCATCGACCTGGTGCTGGGCGACCACTGGCTGGGCAGCAGCTCCACGCCCGCCGCCGTGTCCGGCTACCCGAGCATCACGGTGCCCGCGGGCGACGTGCGCGGGCTGCCGGTGGGAGTGTCCTTCATCGGCCGCGCCTGGAGCGAGCCCGTGCTGCTCAAGCTCGCCTACGCCTACGAGCAGGCCTCGCACGCGCGGCGCAAGCCGGGGTTCGCCCGGAGCGCCACGACGGTGTGACGCCCCGGCAGTCGCCGCCGACCGTCTACTCGTAGGTCGGGCTGCAGCGGTTGAAGGCCCAGACGCACCGACGCAGCTGCGCCGTCCGGCACGTGTCCGAGGTCTTGAACTGGGCGCAGTAACACGCCCAGGTATCGCCCGAGGTGCACGTGGGCGTCGCGCTCTGCGCACCCGGGCCGGTCTCCTCGCCCACGGGGGCCTGCTCAGCGGGCGCCTCCGCTTCGGTGGGCTGACCACCACAGGCGCTCAGGGCCACCAGCGACATCATCACGAAGAAACGACGCATGTCCGACTCCAGGTCAGGGGGAAATGCCGCTCGGTGACGCGGCCCCCTGACGCTGCGCCAGGGCCCTCTGGGAAGTCCAGGGGCGCGGGTCGTCCGGGTTCCCGGGACGTCAATCCCAGTCACTGCGCATGACGGGGCGTCGGTCAAGTGAGCGCGATGTCGACAGCGCGATGTCGACTTGGCCCCTGTCGCGCTACCCGCTTCCATCCCCCCGTTTCAAGACGACCACATCGCAGGTTGAGGGGGAGTTGACATGTCCGGACAGCAAGAGGCCACAGCGCCGAGTGGAGCAGTTCAACAGGAGGGAGGCCGCGTCCTTCACCTCCAGGGAGGAGGTACCCCCGGGGAAGGGGGCCGCATCAAGGCGTCCACCGGCGGGTGGGTGGTGGCGACGTCGACACTGGGATTGATGCTCGGCTACAGCACCTACATCTCCTATGTGTTCGGGGTGTTCGCCCGTCCGCTGGGGGCCGAGTTCGGCTGGAGCCGACCGCAGATCGCGTTCGCGTTGACGCTCTGCAACTGGTTCGTCATGGCCCTCTCTCCGCTCGCGGGCTTCCTGCTGGACCGCGTGGGGCCGCGCCGGATGCTCCTGCCCTCCGTCCTGGGGCTGGCGGGGACCCTGTTCGCGCTCGCGCTCCAGCCCGGCTCGCTGCCCGCCTTCTACGCACTCCACCTCGTGCTGGCGCTGGCCGCGCTCGGGACCCTGCCCGCGGTCTACACGCGGGCCATCGTCGGTTGGTTCGATGCGCACCGGGGGATGGCGCTGGGCATTGCCCTGGCCGGCGTCGGGCTGGGAGGCATCCTGCTGCCGCCCACGCTCCAGGCCACCATCGGCGTGCTCGGCTGGCGGGGGGCCTACGCCGCACTCGGGGGCGCGATGCTCGTCCTCGTGCTGCCCACGGCCTTCCGGTTCTTCGACAACGCGCCCGCGCCCGTCGTCAGCGCCGTGGCCGTGTCTTCCCACGGGGTCGCGAACCTTCGTGAGGCGGCTCGCACTCGGACGTTCTGGCTGCTGATCGCCATCTTCGTCCTGCTGGGGACGATGACGCTGGGCATCTCGGCCAGCCTGGTGCCCATCCTCACCGACTCCGGGCTTTCGCCCCAGGCCGCGGCGGGCATGGCCTCGGCGCTGGGCGTGGGCGTGCTCGTGGGGCGGATCGCGTCGGGCCTGCTCATCGACCGGCTGCCCGCCCGCCTCGTGGCGTTGGCGTGCCTGCTGGCGTCCAGCGCGGGGCTCGCGGGCCTCGCGAGCGGAGGCGCCAGCACCGGGGTGCTCGTCGCGGTCTGTCTCTTCCTGACAGGCTTTGGCATTGGCGCCGAGTTCGACTTCATGAGCTGGTTCGTGAGCCGCTACCTGGGGCTGCGCGCCTATGGCCGGATCTACGGCCTGACGTACGCGGCCTTCCAGCTCGGCTGTGGCCTGGGCCCGCTCCTGATGGCCATTGGCCGCGAGCGTCTGGGCGGCTATGGGCCCGGACTGATGGGCCTGAGCGCGGCGGCGACCCTGGCGGGCCTGCTGTTCCTGGCGTTCCCTCCGCTCACCCGGCCCGCTCCCATCCCCGTCGCGGCGAGCTAGCTCCCAGACGGCGGGGCGGCCGTCCCTCCTGTCACCTGGCTCGGGGTGTGGCCGCACGGGCTCCGGCTGAGCACTTTGGAATGGATGCGATGCCGATAGCACCGGGCCACCCCGGTTGTGATTTCAAAGAATCACAGCGGCTGAACGCAGGCCGTGCGAAGGGAGAGCGCGGTGCCAGCGACGCCACCCGACATGACGAGCCCCCCGTCGCCCGGGTCCTCCCAGGCGGCGCCCCTGCTCTGGATTGGCGAGCGGGATCCCGCCCGGCTGCACTGGGTGAGCCCGAACCTGGCCACGTCCTTCGGTCATCCGCTGGGGGACTGGCGGGAGCCGGACTTCCTCCGCCGCCTCGTGGACCCGAGGGACTTCCCGAACCTGCAGGAAGCCTGGCGGGGCGTCGCGAGCACGGGCACCCCGGAGACGGTGGACTTCCGCGCCGTCTCCGCCCGGGGAGCCCTGGGCAGTTGGACCGTCGACCTGAGTGCCATCGAGCCCTCGGCGGGGGCCTGGCAGGTGCTCGGCGCCCTCCGTACCCACCACGAGCGGGAAGCGCTCATCGACAGCATCGACGGCATCGTCTGGGAGGCCGACTGCTCGTTCCGCTTCCGCTTCGTCAGCAGGCAGGCAGAGCGGCTGCTCGGGTACCCGTTGCGACGGTGGTACGACGAGCCGGACTTCTGGGTCCGGCATGTCCACCCGGACGACCGGGGCTGGGCCCCCGAATACTGCCGCGCCGCCGCGGAGAAGGGGCTGCCCCACGAGTTCGAGTACCGGATGATCGCCGTCGACGGGCGCGTGGTCTGGCTCCGGGACATCGTGACGGTGGTGGTCCAGGACGGGCGTGTCCAGGGGCTGCGCGGCATCATGGTGGACGTCACCGCCCAGCACGGCGTCCAGGAGCGCCTGGAGCGCACCGTCTCCCTGCTGGAGGCCTCGTTCGAATCGACGGCGGATGGGCTGCTGGTGGTGGACAGCGACGGGCGCATCACGGCGTGCAACCGCCGGTTCCAGCAGATCTGGGGCATCCCGGACGCGCTGGTGGACACGCACCTGGACGAACCGATGCTCCAGGCCGTGCGCGAGCGGCTCGCGGACCCGGAGCTGTTCAGCGCGCGGGTGCAGGAGCTGTACACGCACCCGGACGAGGAGAGCTTCGAGACCATCGCGCTGCGCGACGGGCGCGTGCTGGAGCGCTATTCGCTGCCCCAGCGGCTGGGCGGCGCCATCATCGGGCGGGTCTGGAGCTTCCGGGATGTCTCCCTGCGCGTGCGCGCGGAGCGGGAACGGGAGCGATTGCTGCGTGAGGCCCACGAGGCCATTCAGGTGCGCGACGACTTCCTCTCCATCGCCTCGCACGAGCTGAAGACGCCGTTGACACCGCTGCGGCTCTCGCTCCAGGTGCTGCGGCAACTGCTGGAGTCGAGGCAGCCTGGCATGCTCTCGCGCGTGGACCGGGCGCTCGGCCAGGTGCGGCGGCTGTCCTCGCTGGTCAATGATCTGCTGGACGCGTCCTGTGTGGGCGTGGGCCGGCTGGAGCTGCAGCGCGCGCCGGTGTCACTCCGGGAGCTGGCGCTCGAGGTGTCCTCGGACTTCCTCGCCATCAGCGATCAGCACCCCATCACCGTCGACGCCCCGGACGAAGAGCTCCTCGTCCTGGGCGACAGCGGCCGGCTGTCACAGGTGCTGACGAACCTGATGGAGAACGCCCTCAAGTACAGCCCCCTGGGCGGCGCGGTGCACGTGTCGCTCGTCCGGGACGGGGCGGATGCCGTCCTGTCGGTCGCGGACTCCGGCATCGGCATCCCCAAGGAGGAGCAGGACCACCTCTTCGAGCGGTTCTTCCGCGCGCGCAACGCCCCCATCTCCGGCTTTGGCGGCCTGGGGATGGGCCTCTACATCTGCCGCGACATCGTCGATCGGCACGACGGCCACATCTGGGTGGAGAGCGAGCTGGGGCGGGGCTCCACCTTCCACGTCTCGCTGCCAATCCTGGCCACGCGCACGTTCATGAGTACCTGAAAAGTTCAGGATGTGGACTTTTAAAGTCCAGTCGATAGAGACTCCTCGCGCGGCGCTGTGGCGCCCTTTCTCTTTCCGCCGAGGAGTCATGCCCACGTCCACCACCGCAAGCGGAGGAAGCACCCGGGCCGCTCGCCGTCCGCCGCCGCCCACTCCCGATGCCCCACGCCCGCTCTTCACCGTGGGCGGCGTCCGCTACGAGGCGATTCGCGAACTGGTGCGGATGCAGACAGGCGAGCTGCTGATGCTGGCCCGCCGCTTCGCGGAAGAAGGCGACGCTCTCGCCGGGCTCTGCTTCGTGCGGCGATTGCCCAACCCCTCCACCTACCTGCGCCGCAAGCGACTGATGGAAGAGGTGCAGCTGGCCTTCCGCCTCAACCACCCTGGCATCGCCCAGGTCTTCCTCCGCAAGGCGCATCAGGACGCCCTGCACGTCGTCATGGAGCACGTGGACGGCCCTTCGCTGGAAACGCTGGTGAGCGCGGGCGTGGCACGCGGTCAGCCCGTCTCGGAGGCCTTCGCCCTCTACGTGGGTGCGGAGCTGGCGGAAGCGCTGCACCACGCGCACACGGTCGCGGGGGAGGACGGCAACCCGCTGGGAATCATCCATCGGGACGTCAACCCCCGGCACGTCTACGTGGGGGCGCATGGTGGGGTGAAGCTGATGAACTTCGGCGCGGCCTACTCGCTGGTGGTGGGCCGGGAGGAATCGCCCGCGAGCCTCGTCCGGGGCGACGTGGCCTATGCCTCTCCCGAGTACCTGGAGAAGCAGCCGCTGACGCCGCGCTCCGACGTCTTCAGCCTGGGCGTGCTGCTGGTGGAGCTTCTCACGGGCACGCACCTCTTCGACGTGCAGGACGTGCCTCGCGCGCCGAAGGGCCTCGCGTCACTGCACGTCGAAATCCTCCCGTCCTTGCCGCTGACGCAAATGCGCGTGCTGCTCGCCAGCTTCAGCCCGGCGGAGGTCGAGGCGGCGGTGGCGAAGCTTTCGCCGGACGTGAAGACGGTGCTCCACACCGCCCTCCGTTCCAACCCGGAGGAGCGCTTCGCCACGGCGGCGGACATGCGCGACGTCCTCCGGGCTGCACTGGCGACGCGGCACCCGGGCTATGCGCGCCAGGAGGCTGCCGAGGAGGTGGCCCGCGTGCTGGCCGAGGGCAGTTGCCTGCGCGACGCGGTGGAGTTTGGCGAGGGAGGCCTCTTCCCCGAAGGGATGGAGGCGCACGAACTCACGGCGCTGGCGAAGCGGGAGTAGGGCCCCTCAGCGCGTCAGGACGGTGGCGACGTGGAGGAGCGCTTCGAGCTTCTCCGCGTCCAGTTTGCGCGCGAGGTAGAGCAGCCGCCGCAACGCTGGCACTTCATCCTCACGCGCCCGCGGGCGTTGGCCCTTGCGTCCTCGCACCAGGGCCGTGAGGCCCAGCATGTCCTCGGGGGACACCTTCAGCTCCGTGCACAGGCGGTAGAGCGTCGGGACGCTGGGCAGCATCTTCCCGCGCTCCAGGCGGCTGTAGACGGTGGAGAGGAGGCCCACGCGAGCGCCCACCTCGGCTTGTGTCAGGCCCTGCTCCTCGCGGGCGGCGCGGGCGATTCTGCCAATGGTGATGGCCAGTTCTTCATTCATGGGGCCGGGAGGGGAAGAGGTGGAGGAGTGCATGCGCCTGGGACCCACCCAGGCGCCGCACGAGGTGTAGCAGACGGCGCCGTGCGGGGGCGGCGCGAAATCAGGGATGAGTCATGTGTACTTGAGAGAGACAGAGGGATGAATCCATCGGGTTGGGTGCCAGAGGAGAGATTCCTGGGCGTCTCACGCTTCTGGTAGCGTGCGCCCCCCGCTGGGAGGACGTCGCATGCGAGTGGCCGGCAACTCCGAAGGAAGGACGCCATGCGGCCACCACCCGCCACCCTGATGCCCGGCGAACAGGTGCTGGGCTACACGGTGGAGCGCCAGCTGGGGCAGGGGGGCTTCGGCACGGTGTACCTCGCGCGCAACGGAGCGCAGCCCTGTGCCCTGAAGCTGCTGCACCTGCCGCGCGTGGGCGAGCGGGTGAAGCGCGAAGTCACCATCCTCCTCCAACTGGGGCACCCCAACGTCGTGGGCCTCCAGGGCTTCGGCCTGTGGCCCCCCGCCGAGCCGCGGTTCGCTGTCATCGCCATGGAGTACGTGGACGGGCGCCGGCTGGACGTCTGGGCCGACGAGGAGAATCCCACGGCGCGGCAGGTGGCGCGCGTCGTGCTGGACGTGGCGCTGGCCCTCGCGGCGACGCACGCGGCGGGAGTGCTGCACCGGGACGTGAAGGAGGCCAACGTCATGGTGCGCGCCGCGGACGGCCTGGCCAAGCTGGTGGACTTCGGCATCGGCGACTACGAGGGCGCGCGCGAACTGACGGAAGACCTTCTCCCGCCTGGGACGCCGGAGTATCGCGCCCCCGAGGCATGGCGGTACTTCCGCGAGCATGTGCGCGTGCCCGGGGCCCGCTACACGGCCGGCGTCTCGGACGACCTGTGGGCGCTGGGCCTCGTCCTCTACGCGCTGCTGACGGCGCGCCATCCCTTTGACGGCGCGGACGACGCCAGCTTCATCGAGGCCGTCCTCACCAGCGAGCCGCCGTCGCCGCACGAGGTGAACGCGCTCGTGCCCCGGGCACTGAGCGACGTGTGCATGCGGCTGCTGGAGAAGTGGCCCGAGGTGCGCACGTCGAGCGCCCAGTCCGCCGCCTCGGCGCTGGAAGCGGCGCTGCGGAGCGCGGACGCGACGTGGGATGTGCCACTCTGTGACGCCTTCGGAGAGGATACCGCGACGACGGAGGGCGGCCGGGACAGCGAGGACAGGTGGCTGCATGCGCCGTTGCACCGGCCTCGTCGCGGGAAGCGCGCTCCACCCGAGAAGAAGCCTGCGCCGCATGAGGACGCGGCCTCGGCCGCAGAAGCGCCGCCGCTGGGAACGACTGTGCGCGTGTCGCCGAGGATGCAACAGTCCTTCGATGCTTGGGGAGTGCTGGCGCTGGCCTTGGTGCTGGTAGTCGCGGGGGCGGTCCTCGTGTGGTGGACGCTACGCATTTCGAGTCCCGCGCTCACCCGTCAGGAAGTAGCGCCCTCTGGCAAGTCGCCTCAAGCTGACCGCGCCGCAGCTCCCACCGGGCCGGAGGCCACCGCTGCGGCCGTCGCTCTCCCCGCGACGCTTCAGGAGGTTTCAGCCACCGTGACAATGCAGCCGACAGAGCCACCGTCCCTTCAGCCCCCCTCGAAGCCCGCGAAGAAGGGCATGCGCGTCATGGCCCGAGCGGTGAGCACGGCGGTGGCCTGCACCGCGCTCGCATGCCCGGGGCCGCAGGTCCGTCCCGCGCCTCCGCCCGAGCCCTGCCCGATAGGCGCGGAGAAGGCCATGAAGAAGCTGGGTGTTCGGGTGGGCTCCCGCCATCCGGTCAGCTTCACCCTGACAGGAGACGCCAGCGTGGTCTCCATCGGGGAGGGCCCCGTGGAGGTGGAACTTCTAGCGGACTGGTTTGACATGCCGGATTCGACGATGCTGTCGGGACGGGCCATCGTGCGTGACCGCGTCTACGTTCGCCTCAACTGGGCGACAACGCCAGAGGGCGACACCTTCCCGGTTTGCTTGAATCTTGAATCCCTGAAGACAGGCAGCGGGCTGGAGCGAGAGCCAGGTGAGGACTCGCCCTCTCGCGCCCGCATCTACTCCGCTCAGCTTGCGCGAGCTGTCAGCGAATTCCCATGACAGGTTTGTCTGGGAGTCATTTCCGCGTGTCTTCTCGAACCTGGACGGTCCTTGTGGTGCTCTCACTCATGGGGAGGACGGCGCTTGCGCAGCAGGAGCCGGACGGGACCGTTCAGGCGACGCGCCGGATTGAGTTGGCTGCCACGGGGCAAACGGTTCCGGAAGTCGTGGTCAGCGCGGGGCTCTCCACGGTGCTGCTGTTTGATTCGGAGCTCGCCCGCGAAAGCGTGGAGCTGGAGGGGCGGGAGCATTTCTCGCTCCTGGAAGTCGGCCAGACAGTCATCCGGCTCATCCCCTCGCCACATCCAGGTCCTGGCGCGCGAATGCTCATGATGGTGCGTTTCCGTGACGGTGCGGCGCCACAGCGCGCGTCCTTCCTGCTCAGGGTCCATCCTGCACGGGCCGAGTCGGTGGTGGAGGTGTATCGCGAAAAGCGGACGTTGGAGACGTATCAGCAGGAAGTTCGGGAAGCCCGCGCGGTGGCGCTGCGTTGCCAGGAGGAGAACGCGCGTCTGCTCTCTGAGCGCGACCTGCCAGCGGGACTCACGGGTCTCCTCGCGACGGGCGTCCTGGAGTCGGAGGGCGTGGCGGTAGGCGAGCTGCGCGGATTTACTCGCCCAGGTTCCGGAAGCGGGTTCGCGGTGAGGCCCATGTATTTCTATCGCTCCGCCTCAAGGATCGCGGTCGAGGCCACCATCGGAGTCGCTGAAGGACGGCAGCCCTGGATGGCGAGCGGCGCCACGATCAAGGACACGTCCGGTGGGGAGCTGAAGGTCCTGCGGGTGTGGCAGCAGGAAGCGATTGCGCCAGGAAGGCAGGGACGGGTGATCGTGGAAGCGGAATACCCCTCCGGCACTTCGCAACGCACGTTCTCGCTCCGACTGTGGGAGGACGGCTCCCGCGTCATCACCCTGGGCGGCGTGACCTTCCCCTAGCGCAGGCAGGGCCGCGGCCCTCGACCTCCTCCCGAAAAATCCCCACGCAATCGTCCGTCGCTGGCCTCGTATTCTACATTGTAGTAATACCCCTGCCAGCCAGACGAGGTGTGCGTGCCGCGGTCGGAGTCGAGGAGTGGAGGCCCCCCGCAGGTCCCCCGACTGCCTCTGGCCCTGCTGCGGGCGTGGCTTCCCTACGCCGAGCGGGACGAGGTGATTGCCGAGCTCTGCGCCGAGTTCGTTGCCCGTGAGGCCCGCGAGGGTCCCCGGGCGGCGCGCGCGTGGCTGTGGCGGCAGGTGCTCGGCTCGGTGCCGCCGCTGGTGGGGCGGACGTTCTCCCGCGGTTGGACCGGCTTCGAGCCGGCCTCCAGCCGCCTGCGCCCTGGAGGTCCCCCCATGGAGAGCTTCATCATGGACCTGCGCTATGCCGCCCGTCGGCTGCGCGCGCGTCCCAGCTACGCACTGCTGGCCGTCCTCACGCTCGCCATCGGCGTGGGCGGGACGGCGGCGGCCTTCGGGCTGGTGCGGGGGCTGCTGTTGACGTCGCTGCCGTATCCCGCCGAGGACCGGCTCTCCCTGTTCTGGTCCCCGGGGGACTGGTCCGAGCGGGAGTTCCTCCACCTGTCGTCCGACTGGTCCGGCTTCAGCGCCGTCGCGGCGTTCCGCTCGAAGGAGCTCCCGCTGCGCCGCGGCCCGCATGCCGCCCCCGAGCTGGTGACGGCGGTCTCCACGACGGCCGGGCTCTTCGACGTGCTCGGCGTCCGCCCGGTGGTGGGCCGCGCCTTCGAGCCCGGCGAGGACCGTCCGGGCGCCGCGCCGGCGGTGATCATCAGCGACGGCCTCTACGCGGACCTCGGGGGCCAGCCGTCCGTCGTCGGCGGCACGGTGGAGCTCGACGGGGCGGCGCACACGGTGGTGGGCGTGATGCCCCGGGGCTTCTGGTTCCCGGACCCCACGGTGCGCGCCTGGGTCGTGGAGCAGCTCAACGAGGACGACGGCTCCGGCAACTACGCGCTCGTGGGACGTCGCGCCCCCGGGGTGGACGGGCCCGCGGTGGACGTGACGCTGAAGCGGCTGGGCGAGCGGCTCAAGGAGCGCTTCCAGTACCCGGCGGCGTGGGACAAGGCCCGCGCGCCCGCGCTGAAGCCGCTGCGCGAGCACCTGCTCGGGCCGCTGCAGGCGCCGCTGCTCGCGACGCTCGCGGCCATGGCGGTGCTGCTGCTCATCGCGTGCGCCAACGTCGCCGCGCTGATGCTCGGGCAGGTGGACAGCCGCGCCACCGAGCTCGCGGTGCGCATGGCGCTCGGCGCGGACAGCCGCCGGATGACGCAGCAGCTGCTCGCGGAGGCGCTCCTGCTGGGGCTGGCCGCCGCCGGAGTCGGCGCCGTCATCGCGGCCCAGGGCTTCGGGCTGCTCACCCAGGCGCTGCCGCTCGGGCCGCTCGCGCCGCAGGGCTCGCTGGACTGGGGCGTGTTCTGCGCGGCGCTCGTGCTGGCGCTGGTCGCGGCCTTCCTGGTGGCGCTGCTGCCGGCGCGCTCGCTCCGGAAGTCCGACCCGCAGCGCGCGCTGTCCAAGTCGCGCACCGGCGGGATTGGCGCTCGCGGGGGGCGCACCGAGGGGGCCC
>NZ_RAWB01001179.1 GCF_003612055.1 Corallococcus llansteffanensis | reverse complement strand
GTTTAACTTAACAATATTTTTGAAGTCTCGCTTCTTAATATCTTTACTAAGTAAGATTTCCACTTCGTTTTCTGACGTTTGGCTTAACATTCCCACAATCATGTCGTCTTTTAGCACGACACTAGCCATACCTTCTTCAAATACATAACCACGATCCAGACCAGTTAAAATGATTTTGTTCTTACCTTTTAACTTCATTGAGATTGAATCCGTTAATGTAATAGCTGTAAAGTATAACGAAATGTTATTAAAGTCTGTTGTGAAATACGGTGTTAATCTATAAAAATCATTATTCAAATGAATTAATGCACTTGTTTCTGCAGTATATGCATATTTATTACGTTGATTACCAACACGCACTTCAAATACTTCCGTACCTATTTGGACTTCTAAGAAAACATCCCAAATTTTTTCTTTAGGTAAATACGCTTTAATATCTTCTAACATAATGTTAAAAC
>NZ_RAWB01001178.1 GCF_003612055.1 Corallococcus llansteffanensis | reverse complement strand
GCCGGAGGCCTCGAAGGTGCGGACCGTGGGCTACCAGCGCGCGCTGTCGGCGGAAGGAGTGCTGTCGCTGGGCGCGGGCCTGCTGCTGGGGTCGGCGGAGGCCGGACCTCCGGCGGTGCTGGAGCAGTTGAAGCAGGCGGGCATGCGCGTGGAGACGTTCGCCAACGAGCCCACGGTGGAGGCGGCGCGCTCGCGCATCCAGGTCATCGCGGAGCGACTGGGCACGCCTGAGCAGGGCCGCGCGCTGGTGGCGAGGCTGGATGCGGACCTCGCGCGGGCGGCCGGACGCGTGGCCTCGGTGAAGGGCGCGAAGCCGCCGCGCATCCTCGCGGTGTACGCGCGGGGCGCGGGCACGCTGATGGTGGCGGGGGCCGGCACGGTGGCGGACACGCTCATCCGCCTGTCGGGCGCGGTGAACGCGGCGGAGGGGTTGCAGGGCTACAAGCCGCTCAGCGCGGA
>NZ_RAWB01001177.1 GCF_003612055.1 Corallococcus llansteffanensis | reverse complement strand
AGGCACCTGCGCCGTGGATGGCGCCAACGCCGTGGGTGACACCATCGTGCGGGTGCACGACTCGACGGGGTGGGTGGTGGCGGAGAACGACGATGCCTTCGGCACCTGCGGCGGGCTTTCGCGCGTCGTCTTCCGCACGGACGAGTCGGCCCAGACGGCGCAGTATCAAATCCGCGTCGGCTGCTTCGGCAACACGAGCTGCCGCGGTACGGCCGCCTACGTCACCTACTGACCCTCGCCTGATGGCGCCCGGGGTTTTGCTACATCCCTTGCGACAGTCTCCCGGAAAGCGGAGTCCTTTCCGGGAGATGGTCCAAAAGGCCCAGTCCCCTACTCCTACAGTTGCAATTTGAATCGAGCCCCTCGGGCTCGGTAGTGACACCGCATGGCTACGGCTTGGTGGTGGCGCCGCCAGCGACTCCACGCCAGGACGTGCGCGAGCGGAGCGACCGCACGCCACA
>NZ_RAWB01001176.1 GCF_003612055.1 Corallococcus llansteffanensis | reverse complement strand
CCGATGTTGACATCGGACGGGAGCTGCGCACCGGTGCCGCCACGGAGAACGGCAAGGAGGTCGTGCTGGGTACAGTGTTCATGCTGATCGGCGAGAACAGTCGGGCGGTATCCCAGGCCGTCGACAAGAAAATGGCGGAGATCAATCGTACGCTCCCCGCCGGCGTCAAGGCCGTGACCGTGTATGACCGGACCGTGCTGGTCGACACGGCGATTGCTACGGTCAAGAAGAATCTGCTCGAAGGCGCGACTCTCGTTATCGCCATTCTTTTCCTGTTCCTGGGCAACATCCGCGCCGCTGTCATCACGGCGATGGTCATCCCGCTGGCGATGCTGTTCACGTTCACCGGCATGGTCAGCTACAAGATCAGCGCAAACCTGATGAGTCTGGGGGCGCTGGATTTCGGCATCATCATTGACGGCGCGGTGGTGATCGTCGAGAACTGCGTGCGTCGCCTGGCGCACG
>NZ_RAWB01001175.1 GCF_003612055.1 Corallococcus llansteffanensis | reverse complement strand
GCGCATGGCCGCACCGGTGGCGCCCGGTCTCGCGTCTTGCGCAATGATGTCGATTTGAGTGCCCAGCAATTGAGTGGATGCGCGCTCCACAGTGGGGTCTGCCAGGGCCGGCCGTACGAACATGCCGACGGCCAGCAGGGGCACCCCCGCCAGGCAGCGCCGGCGGCCCAGGTTGGAAGGGGGCAGCGGATGCATGGCGCTACTGCGACTTCGCCACCATGTAGTCAACCGCAGCCTTGATGGCGTCGTCCGGCAAGGTCGATCCACCGCGTGCGGGCATGGCCCCCTTGTTGCCGTTGAAGCCCTCCAGTGCGTGCTTGTAAAGGGTGCCCTTACCTTGTGCGATGCGAGGCCCCCAGTCGGCCTTGTCGCCCGGCTTTGGTGCCCCGGCAACCCCTGCGGCGTGGCACATCGAGCAGACGTTGGCGAAGGTGCGCTTACCCAGCGCATTCTCCGGTTCCGCTGC
>NZ_RAWB01001174.1 GCF_003612055.1 Corallococcus llansteffanensis | reverse complement strand
CCACCGGGTTCAAGGCGCAGATCGACGCGTTCCATACGGTGGGTGTGCAAGGCGAGGGCTCGCCCACGCGCAGCTACGTCATGGCCTCGGCCATCGGTACGGACCTAGCGCCCGGCCCGATCGAGACCACTGGCCGCAGCCTGGACGTGGCCATCGACGGACAAGGCTTCTTTGCCGTGCAGACGCCGGATGGCGGTGAGGCTTACACCCGCGCCGGTACGTTCCAACTGGGCCCGGACGGCACGATCCAGACGCTCTCAGGCCAGCCCGTACTGGGCGACGGCGGTCCGATCACGCTGCCGCCCAACACCACGGTGCAGTTTGCCAAGGACGGTACGGTCAACGCGATCAGTGCCGACAGCCGTACGCCGCCGGTGTCGCTGGGCCGACTGAAACTGGTGAGCATCGACCCGGCGAACATCGACCGCGGCGCGGACGGCCTGTTCCGCCAGCGCGACGGCCAGGAC
>NZ_RAWB01001173.1 GCF_003612055.1 Corallococcus llansteffanensis | reverse complement strand
CCGGTGAGCGCCGGGTCCAGGGGCTCGCCGTGGAGCGCGAGGAGCCGCTGCCCCAGGCCCCGCGCGGCGGCGACCGTCACCTGTTGGCCCAGGATGGCGCGGATGGCCAGCTCGAAGCCGTCCCAGCCGCCTGGGACGCGCAGGCCGGGGCGGGCGGCGATGAGGGGTGCGAGCAGGGTGTCCTGCGACAGGTGCGCGTGGATGGCGTCCACGTCCGTGTCCACGTCGAAGACGCGCCGGAGCTGGGCGATGACGGTGGGCAGCATCCGCACGTCGCTGACGCGCAGGGTGGCCCGCAGGCCGTCGAGCCCCTTCGCGGGAGCGATCTCCACGGCGCCCCGGCCGTGGGTGTTGGAGACGGTGCGCAGGTAGCGGTTCGGCTCGACATGCTCCAGGCCGGTGAGGGCGCGGGCCGCCAGGTGGGCGTTGAGGGACGCCCAGTCGAAGGGGGGCCGGTAGGGGATGAAC
>NZ_RAWB01001172.1 GCF_003612055.1 Corallococcus llansteffanensis | reverse complement strand
CCACTGCTCCAACGGGGGATGAAACGTGGTGTGCGCTCACAATACGCTTCGTATGCCCGGCCGAACTCGGCCAGCGCATCTCGCTCCTCAGTCAGCGCGAGATGAACATACATCCAGACCAGCACTGGAAACATGATCAGCGTGAGCAACGTCGGCCACTGCAGCAGGAAGCCGAGCATGATCAGGACAAACGCCACATATTGCGGATGGCGCATGCGGGTATAGAGTCCACCGGTGGCCAGACGGTGCTGCTGCTGCGCCAGATACAGCACCCGCCAGGCGGAAGCGAGCATGATGAAACCACCGAAGATCAGCAGGTTGCTTAGGATGTGGAACGGCCCGAAATGCGGATTAGCGCGCCAGCCGAACATCACCTCCAGCAAATGCCCCGCGTCGTGAGAGAGGAAATCGATACCGGGAAAATGCTTGCTCAACCAGGGCAGCAACAAGTAGATCGTCAGTGGGAACC
>NZ_RAWB01001171.1 GCF_003612055.1 Corallococcus llansteffanensis | reverse complement strand
GTCGTACCTGGTCGATTACTTTCGCGTGGAAGGCCTCACACGCTGGGTGCTGATCGTCGTGCTGATGATCGCCAAGGCGGGGCTGATCGTCTCTGTGTTCATGCACATGATGTGGGAGCGGTTGGCACTGGTGTACGCCATTCTCATGCCGCCGCTCGCGTTGCTGGTGCTGATGGTATTGATGGCCGCGGAAGCGCATCACACCTTTGGGATGCGCGCCCTCTTCTTCCATTGAGCGCCGTTCAGCGCGCCGTCAAGCAACGGCCGTCGCATCCAGCGCCTGCGTGAAATCCGCCACCAGATCGGCCTCATCCTCAATGCCGACCGACACGCGCACAAGCGAATCGGCAATGCCCATCGACGCGCGGCGCTCGGCACCCATTTCCCAGTAGATGGTGGGGGCGACCGGAATCACCAGCGTGCGCGTGTCGCCCAGGTGCGTGGCGCGCACGGCGTAGCGCAGGTGGTCGAGCAT
>NZ_RAWB01001170.1 GCF_003612055.1 Corallococcus llansteffanensis | reverse complement strand
CCGCAATGGCGGCAAACGGATTGGTGCCCGAGCTGCCGCACAGGCGCACGGTGGAGGTGGAGGCATTTTGCTCGTGGTCGGCGTGCAGGGTGAAAATGCGGTCCATGGCACGCTCAATTACCGGGTTGACCACGTATTTTTCACAAGGCGTAGCAAACATCATGTGCAAGAAGTTGCCAGCGTAACTGAGGTTGTTTTGCGGATACATGTAGGGCTGGCCCACGGTGTATTTGTAGGCCATGGCCACCAATGTGGGCATTTTGGCAATCAGACGGATAGCGGCAATCTCGCGGTGCTCGGGGTTGGTGATGTCGGTGCTGTCATGGTAGAAGGCCGAGAGTGCGCCAACCAAGCCCGTCATGATGGCCATCGGGTGCGCGTCGCGGCGGAAACCACGCAAGAAGAATTGCATCTGCTCGTTAACCATGGTGTGGTTGGTAACGCGGCTGGTGAAGTCTTTCTTTTGATCGGTGTTGGGC
>NZ_RAWB01000116.1 GCF_003612055.1 Corallococcus llansteffanensis | reverse complement strand
GCGTGGCCCACGGCGCCCCTTCGCCCTCGGGCAGCAACCACGCGCGCGTCGCCGCATGGGCCCGGCCCAGCAGCCCGGAGTCCTCCATCCACCCGAGGTGGTGCTCGAGCGAGTCACCGAGCGCGGCCTTCACGTCCGGTCCCAGCTCCAGGTCGAACGGCAGCTCCAGGTCGCAGCGGAGCATCGCGCGGGGCAGCTCCGGAGGAGGCTCGCCGAGCGCCGCCGCCAGCGTGCGCACGCACTCCCGCGCGGCCTCGTGCGCGGCCAGCACCGCTTCGGCCTCCAGGGCTTCGAAGCGCGTCTCCAGCCGGCGGCACAGCCTTCCCAGCCGGTGGACGCAGCGACGCCAGGCCCGCGCGTCAGGGCCCGAGAGCCGCGCGGCCACCTTGCGCAGGGCGTCCCAGGCGGACACGAAGCGCGTGGGAAAGCGCGGGCCGCCCAGCAGGAGCCCGCCGCGCGCGAAGGCCTCGGCCAATGCGGCCACATCCGTCCCCGCGGGCGTGCGCGAGGCCAGCTGCGAAAGGAGGGCTCCCCACGTCGCGGGCCCCCACCCCCGCAGCGCACCGAGCGCCTCGCCCACCTGGGGCGCGAGCCGCACGCGTCTGCGCGCCAGGCCCCGCGGTCCCCGGGCGAGGTACGTCCAGCCGCCCTCCGCGTCCGGCGCCAGCGTCTCGTTCAATCGCCAGTGCCCTGCGCGGCGGTAGGGCTCGCGCGAGAGCCGCGCCTCGGCCAGGGCCTGGAGCGGCGCCAGCTCCGGCGCGAAGGCCCACCGGGCGGGACGGGACACCACCCGCGTGCGCTCGCCCCAGCGGGCCAGCGCGGTGCCGGACCAGACGCCATTGGGCTCGGTGCGGCCCACGGCGCGCGCCAGGTAGCGGTACAGCGTCGTCTCCGCGTGGCGCGTGCTCTTGGACGGCGTCTCCTCGAAGTGGAGCGCGGCCACGGCCCGGCAGAAGCCGGGGTTCACCAGCGCGAGCGCCCGCATGAAGCCCGCGTCCTCGCGGGTCCTCGCCCACAGCCGTCGGCGCTGCTCGCGCAGGCGCGTCGCGTAGGCCGCTTCGTAGTGCGCGAAGGTGGCGGGCACGTGCAGGGCATGACGGCCCGCGGGCGGCGCGAAGTCCGGCGCCGCGAAGTCCGCCAGGGCCGCCGTGGGCCAGCAGGCCGCGCGCACCACCACGCGGTCGCCGAGGGTGAGGAGGGAGCCCATCGCGCCTATTCCCGAGGGCCCTGGAGCCGCTCGCGCGCTGCGAGCATCCGGTGCTGGTCCGCCATGCCCGCGTGGATCTCCGCCGCGTACAGCGCATCCAGGCGGTTGATGAGGGCGATGTCGCGCATCATCTCGGTCAGCTCCTGCAGGCTCGTCCCGGTCTTCGCCATCCACGCGTGCATCTCGTCCGCGCGCGTGAGGTGGAAGTAGTGGCGGAACACGTCCGTGGTGGCCTGGAGCTCGGCCTGCGAAATCACCAGGCCCAGCCGCTCCGCCTCATGCCGCGCGAGCAGGCGGTACAGCGACTTCTTGCGCAGCACCGCCTGCAGCTCGGTGTCCCCGAACATGACCTGGGCTTCCATGTCAGGCCCTCGCCTCGTGCGCGGGCGTCGCCACGTCGGGCACGGACGCGGGGGCCTGACGGAAGAAGAGCGTCAGCGGATCCGGCAGGGAGACGAGCAGCTCCTTGCCGGCCACGGGCGGCACGAAGAAGTGGCCGTCCGCCACGCCCAGCACCTTCTCGAACAGGCGCAGGTCGCCGCAGAGGTTGAACAGGTCGCCCGAAATCTCCGGCCGCCGGATGCTGCGCGTCAGCCCGCGTCCGGACACGTGGACGAAGTAGTTGGCGTCCTCGTGCAGGCCCTTGAGCAGGGCGAGCCGCGGCGCGCGGAAGTCCAGCGCGTACGCCAGCCGCCGGCCCGGGCCCAGGTGCACGACGAGCTGCCACACCACGCGGTACTCGATGAAGGCGCGCAGGTAGCCCGCGGTCGCGAAGTGCGCCCGCAGCCAGCGCGCGAAGGGGCCCGCCAGGAGCGCCTCCACCTCCCGCCGCGCGTCGTCGGCCTCGGGCTCGGTGAGCGGGTCATCCAGGCTGGTGCTGTCGAGCGGCTCCCAGTCCTGGTCGTACCGCGCCTCCTCGTGCCGGACGAAGGGCGACGCCTGCGCATGCAGCGTCACGTTCCCGTCCCGGTGCTCCAGGACGTCGCCGGGGCGCAGCTGCTCGGCGCGGGCCTGGGGCAGGCGGGCGCGCAGCAGGCGCACCACCTGCGGCTGGGTGAAGGGGAAGATCTGCTTGTTCATCCACGCGTGCATCCCCTGGAAGGCCAGGCCGCACGCGTAGGGGAAGACGAACTGCGGCTGCACCACGCTCGCGGCTTCCAGCGAGCGGGCCACGTCGCGCTTGTCGAAGGACGTCCCCAGGCCCCACAGGAGCTGCACCTGCAGCTTGCCCTGCGGCTGGTACTTGGCCGCGACGAGGTGCACGCGCCCGTGCTCGGCGAGGATGCGCTCGCCCACCTCCGGCCCCACCTCCGCGTCCACCATGTCCCAGAAGCGCGTGCCCTCCGACTCCAGCAGCACGCCCATCTCCGTGATGTCTCCGGCGGACGGCGTCGCGGTGAGCTTCACGCCACCGTGCACGTGCGACTGCCAGGACTCGAGCGCCGTGACGCGCGCGAAGCCCAGGCGCCGCAGCCCCGCCAGCACGCTGGCCTCGTTGGGGGCCACCACCGGCACGTCGCGCGGCAGCCGCTCCAGGCTCTCCAGGTCGAAGTGGTCCCAGTGCGCGTGGCTGATGACGAGCAGCGTCGGGCTCGGCACCGCGTCTGGCTTCAGGCGGCGCCCCGGGTAGAACACCAGGCTGCCGTGGCCGAGCGGCGTGTCACGCAGGACGGGGTCGATCAAAATCCGCTCGTTGGCGGCCTCCACATAGAGGCCCGCATGGCCGAGCACGGTGATTCGCATGGGCTTCTCCCGGGCCGGGCCCGGACTGCGGGGCGGGACAGAAGGGCGCGGCCGGCACCGGTCGATGCCGGCCGCGCCCCTTTCACTGCGGACGGCCGACTACCAGGCGCAGCAGCCGTAGGTCGTCGGGGGCTCGATGGCCATCATCTGCTGCGCCGTGGCGGACTCCTCGACGCCGTACTCGAACTTGTTCGAGGACAGGTCGGCGGAGGGCAGGGCGTCGAGGTCGCAGATCTCAACGAGGGTCGACTCGGTCGTGGTGTTCATACTTCTCCAGTGTGTGTGATTGGCCCTGCGATGGTTTTCGCAAGGCGGTGGTACAGCCCGGGGCGCAGGCCACCGGAAAGGCGCGTGTACCGCCGCCTCCCGGAACCGGTTTCCCCCACCGGAAATCGATACGAATTCACGCGGATTTTCTGGTCGCGCCCACTGCTCAGGGCCGCGGTTGTGCATCGGATGGCAACGAGTTCCACGCCCGCCAGAGCGCGTGCTTGCGCGCCAGGGTGTCCTCGCCGCCGGTGGGGTACAGGCGCGGCGCCAGGTACACGGTGACGCGCGGCTCGCCGAGGTCGCGCTGGAAGGACAGCACCGGGTGCAGCCCATGGCCTGGGGCCTCTGGCGAGGGGGCCATCACCTTGAGGCACCGCTCGTAGGCGGCCACGTCCAGCCCGTGTCCGCGCAGCACATCGCGGGTGCGCGCCGCGACGGTGGCATCGTCCAGGGTGCCCACGGTGAGGTCGGTGACGGGCCGGGACAGGCGGCCGCCCTTCGCCGCGTCGAGCGTGAAGCACACGCGCAGGGGCGGGCCCTGATGAGGCCCGTCACCGCCGAGCACCCGCCGGAAGAACTCGCGAGCCTCTCCCGGCACCGCGTCCTCCGCGTGCGCCACCGTGGCCTCCACCTCGTCCGCGGTGAGGCCCGGGGCGGAGAAGTAGAGCTTCACGCGCGAGGGCGCGCCCAGGTCCAGCGCCAGCAGGCCCAGGCCGAGCCGCCCGCCCGCGAGCACCGCGTCCACCCATGGCCGCGAGCCCCCCAGCCCCAGGCGCTCCAGCACCTCCGCCACCACCTGGGGCGCGCTGCCCGGGCCGCGCGCGTGCGGATCCAGGTAGAGGCGCACGTCCGGGTCCCGGCCCGGCGTGAAGCGCAGCCCGTGCCACAGGGCGCAGAAGTTCCGCGGGCCGCGCGGCACGAAGAGGTCCAGCACGCCGTCCAGCGGCGCGCGCTCCTTCTTCAGCGTCCGCGCGAGCGAGTCGGTGAGGGCCCGGCCCGCGGCCCAGTACCCCGGGGCGGTGGCGGACTCCGACTGGGCCTCCACCAGCACGCGCAGCTCCGCGCGTCCGGGCGTGAAGGCCAGCGAGAACTCATAAGGAGAGCCGTCGTCCGCGACGGCGGAGAAGCGCGGGCCTTCGGCGCGGGGCCGCTGCGTCCATGTGGAGGTGAAGCCGCGCAGCAGCGCGCGTGCGCCCTCATCGGGTGGGCCCCAGCCCAGCGCGGCGTGGAGCCCCTCCAGTTGGGACTCCGCGACATCCGCGCAACCGGGCGGAGCGGTTCGCGCCGTATGGAGGGAGGTATCGGGACGCATGCGTTGGAAACCTTGGGGCCCGGAGGCCCGGTGATGGAGCGCGGCATGAGCGACGAGCAGGCGGTGCCGCGGCCGGGGGAACTGCCGCGCCAGCTCTGGAGGCTGATACGGCCCGAACGGCGGCGGCTGGTCGCGGCCACGGGCTTCCTGGTGCTGGGCAGCGCCATGGGCCTGGTGTACCCGCAGGCCATCCGCGTCATCATCGACGTGGCGCTCCAGCGCGGCAGCCAGTCCTGGGTGGACGCGGCGGCGCTGGGCATGCTCGCGGTGTTCGCCGTGCAGGGCGTGGCCATCGGCTTCCGGCACGTGCTCTTCAATGTCGCGGGCGAGCGCGTGGTGGCGCGGCTGCGCGAGTCCCTCTTCCGGCACCTGCTCCAGCAGGAGGTGGCGCTGTTCGACGCGCTGCGCACGGGCGAGCTGGCCAGCCGGCTGTCCCAGGACGTGGCGCGGCTCAGCGGCTCCATCGGGCAGAACCTCGCGGGCGCGCTGGGCAATGTGCTCACCACGCTGGGAGGGCTGGCGCTGCTGCTGCACACGTCGCCCGCGCTGACGGTGTGGATGCTGGCCGTGGTGCCGCCGGTGGCCTTCGGGGGCATGGCGTACGGGCGGCGCATGCAGCGCACCTCCCGCGAGGTGCAGGACGCGCTGGCGCGCGCGCAGGCGGTGGCGGAGGAGGCGCTCGTCGGCGTGCGCACCGTGCGCAGCTTCGTGGCCGAGGAGACGGAGGCCCGGCGCTATGCGGAGGCGCTCCGGCACGCGCTGGACCTGGCGCGGCGGGGGGCGGTGGCCATGGGCAGCTTCATGGCGCTGGGCTCGTTCGCGGGCTTCGCCGCCGCGGCGGCGGTGCTGTGGCGCGGCGGGCGCATGGTGGTGGCGGGGGAGCTGACCGCGGGCGCGCTGATGTCCTTCCTCGTCTACACGCTGCTGGTGGCCTTCTCCCTGGGCGCGCTCTCGGATGCCTGGGCGGAGTTCATGCGCGCGGCGGGCGCGGCCGCCCGGGTCTTCGAGCTGTTGGATCGCCGGCCCGCCATGGCCCCCGAGGGAGGACGCGTCCCCGCCTCCGCGCGGGGCCACGTGCACCTGGAGGGCGTGCGCTTCACCTATGCCTCCCGTCCGGAAGCGGAGGTGCTGCGCGGGCTGGACCTCACGCTGGCCCCGGGCGAGCGCGTCGCGCTGGTGGGGCCCAGCGGCTCGGGTAAGTCCACGGTGGCCGCCCTGCTGGGCCGCCTGTACGACCCGGACGCGGGCCGCGTGCTGCTGGACGGACAGGACGTGCGCGACCTGGATCCGCGCTGGCTGCGCCGACAGGTGGGCACCGTGTCCCAGGAGCCGCTGCTCTTCTCCGGCACCGTCGCGGACAACATCCGCTACGCGCGCCCGGACGCGAGCCTGGAAGAGGTGGAGGCCGCCGCGCGAGCCGCCAACGCGCACGACTTCATCACCCGGTTCCCGGAGGGCTACGCCACGCGCGTGGGCGAGCGCGGCGCGCAGCTGTCAGGCGGGCAGAAGCAGCGCATCGCCATCGCGCGCGCCGTGCTCAAGGACCCGCGCATCCTCGTGCTCGATGAGGCCACCAGCGCCCTGGACGCGGAGAGCGAGCACCTGGTGCAGGAGGCCCTGGACAGGCTGATGCAGGGGCGCACCACGCTGGTGATTGCCCACCGGCTGTCCACCGTGCGGGGCGCGGACCGGGTGCTGGTGCTGGAGGGCGGCGCGGTGGTGCAGAGCGGAGACCACGCGTCGCTGCTGGGCCAGGACGGCCTCTACCGCCGGCTGGTGGAGCGCCAGGCGCTGGCGCTCTGACGGGCGCCCAGGCTCCGATGCAAGGACGTCTCTTGCTTCAGCGGGGCGCGGGTGTCGGCGGAAGCTCGCCCTTTGCTTCCTTGCCACCGGTATTCACCACCACGGCCTGACCGGGCGCACGCGCGGTGCCGTCCACCTTCAGGATGTTCATCAGGGCCATCATCTGCGCCACCATCGTGGCCACGCCCTGTCCGTCCTGTGCTCCTCCACTCCCGCCGATGGAGACCGAGCGCAGCTCCTGCGGCTTCGGCAGCTTCTCGGCGATGTCCGGCAGCAGCTCCACCAGCCGTGCCTGCACATTGGCCGGGGTGAGTTCGTTGAGGATGCGCTGCCGCGTCTCCAGCAACTCCAGCTCCGTCTTCGACTGACGGTTGGCTGCCGCGCGCTGCACGTCGCCGACCTCGGTCTGGGCGAGCACCTCGCGCTTGAGCTTCTCGGCCTCCGCCTCCTGCGTCAGCCGCGTCAGCTCCGCCTCCACCTCCAGCCGCGCCTTCTGCAGCTCCGCGGTCTGGAGCGCCGACTGCTGGTGCTCCACCGCGAGCCGCCGCGCGTCCTCCTCCTCGCGCTGTTGCCGGCGCAGCCGTTCGGACTGCTCACGGTCATACGCCTCCGCGCTCTTGTGCGCCCGCAGCATGGCCAGCTCGCCATCGCTCTCCAGCCGCATGCGCTCGCGGGCCTGCTCCACCTCCAGCTCCCGGTGGGCCAGTGCCTCCTCCGTCCCGAGCGCCGCAAGGCGCGCCACCCGCTCGCGCTCGGAGCGGAATGGCGTCTGGAGGCTCTCCCAGAGACGCGCGGAGCTGACCACGGCCTCCTTGATCTGCACGGTGACGATGCGCAGGCCCAGGCCCTTGTCCCCGCCGCCACCGCCCTCCGCCACGTGCCGAAGCCGGGCGGTGAGCTCTTCGATGATGGGCTGCTTGTCGGACAGCACCGCGTCGATGCTCATCGTGGCCACCTTGTCCTTGATGGCCGCCTCCGCCTGCTCGCGCAGCTGGACGTTCACCACGCGCATCGGGTCCTCCGCGTCCGTGAAGTCCAGCTTCCGGTACGCGGTGCCGAAGTCCTCGATGATCCACTGCACGTAGCCCTGCACCAACAGCCCCTGCAGCTCGCGGCAGATGCAGTGCGCGTTGATCATGATGGTCTGCATCGCGCCCGGCGCGACGATGAAGGAGTCCCGCGCGGGGTCGAACCGGAACGACACGCCCAGGCCGATGTGCAGCGGCTGCGGGTGGCCCCGGCGCGTGTGGACGACGTAGGCATTCGGCGGGACGATGACGGTCTTCCACCGCCAGAAGCCGGTGACGCGCACGTCCACCGCATTGCCCGTCCGCTCCGCGACGACAGCCGCCGCCGCGCGCCGCATGGGCATGATGTTCGCCTGGGCCTGCATGGGCGCCATCACCTTGCGCGCCTTCAGGTCCACTTCCACGCGCTGCTGCTGCTCGCGCACCTGGTCCAGGTACTCGTTGCGCACCGGCTCCTTCGAGTTCGATTGCATGCCCATGCAGCCCCCTGCCCCAGCACGGCGCAGGGTATCGGCGCGCGGCCTCCGGGGCTGTGAATAGAAGGGGAGTCTACAGGAATGCGTCGACGATGAAGACCGGGGCGGATGAGTCCTGAAGGATGGCGGTTCCAGGCCTCGACTCGGGCCATGCTCTGCGTCGGCGCGTGTCCGTCTGGGCGAAGGAGGAAGACGCACGACCGCGTCTCACGTCCACCGGAGGCTGGAAGGTCCGCGCCTGCCCGGATGCGCGACTAGAATCGCGCGTCATGGACCTGAAGAGCTCGGATGTTCTCATACAGAAGCCGGAGCGCGGCGGCGTGCTGCTGCGCTCCGCGCTCGGGCTCGCCCTGGCAGGGGGCATCGCCTGGTCTTCGATGCCGTCCATCGACCCGTGGGCCGTCGGGCTCGCCGTGCTCGTGGTGCTGTGGGGACTCGACAGCTGGTTCTCGACGAAGCGGATCCCCGTCTTCGTGGGACCCCTCGAAGCGGTACAGGCCGTCGAGGGCTTCGTCCACGCCGCGAAGTCGAAGCTTCAGGAGCCTGTGAAGCCAGCGGCACCGCTCGCTCCCACGCCTTCGGAACTCGTCTCCGCGATCAAGCGGGCGCGCGGGCCCGGGGCCGAAGCCGAGAACATCCGCTGCTACGTTCGTGGCCGGCACGCGACGGGCGGGGCTGAAGCTCGTGGTCTCTACCGCCGGCTGGTGGAGCGCCAGGCGCTGGCGCTCTGACCCTGGCCGCGGTGTGTCCTTTCCGCTTCGCAGACAACAGGGGGCTGCCCGGAAGGCACGGATTGTGGCTGCCTGCTCGCACGCGCACGTTGCCTCCCGCGACACGGCCTCTCCGTCAGCCGCCCTCAATGCCTGGGGGTGGGAGGGAAGAGGCTGTCGCGGAGGAGAACGCATGCGTCCGATGAAGATGCTGTGGGGCGTGGTGGGGGCCGTGGTGCTGTCCGTCGGCTGCGGTCCGGACGTCGGGAGCGCTCAGCGCGAAGCCTCGGTGCCCCTCTCCACGGAGGGCAACGTGTCGGCGATGGGTGATGAGGGTGGAGGGCATGGCGGTGGGGAGTGTCCGGATTGCTCGGTGAAGTGCGGCCCCCATGGCGACAAGGTCCGCATCTGCCACCACGCGCCGCCCGACGAGCCGGGCTCGAAGGCGATCGAGCTCTGCATCGCCGCGCCCGGCGCCGCGGCCCACCTGCGTGAGCACGACGAGGACAGGCTCGGCTGCTGTCCGAAGGGACACTAGGTCTGGACCGGCGGGCCGGGCTCAGCGCTACCCGCGCCCCACCGCTCACGTCCAGCGGAGCTCGACCCGGGTGCCCTGCGGCTGCAGCGGGGTGAAGGTCACGCTCCAGCCGAGTCTCTGGGCAAGCCGCTGCACGAGCGACAGCCCCACCCCGAAGCCCGCGTGCTCGGGTGCCACCTTCCCCAGGCCCTCGCCGCTGTCGCTGATGCGCCAGAGGCCGGGCGCCACGTGCACCTGCACGCTGCCCGCGCGCGTGTAGCCGAAGGCATTCTTCACCAGGTTGCCGAGCAGTACGCGCGCCACCGCGGCGCTCACCGGCGCCTCCACGGGCCCCTCCGCCTCCACCACCACCGAGACGGCGGGTTGGCGCAGCCCGTCGTAGAGCGCCACCACCTCGCGCGATACCGCCCCCAGCTCGCAGTGCTCGCCCGGACGCGGCGCGCGTGCGAGCCAGAGGATGCCCTCGGTGAGCAGCCCCATCTGCAGCACCGCGCTGCGCAGGCGCCCGAAGGCTGCGGCGTCCTGGGGCGGTGCGCGCTCGAGCAACTCCACGGCCCCCTGCGCGACGGCGAGCGGCGTGCGCAGCTCGTGGCTCACATCGCGGTTGAACTGCCGTTCGCTCTCCAGGAGGCGCTGGATGCGCGCGTCGCGCTCGCGCAGCGCGGCCCGGAGCGTGCCCAGCTCCCGCACCGCGCCAGGGTCCTCCGCTTCCCCGGGCGCGTCCTCCCCTAGTGCTGCGGCAAGCTGTTCGAGGGGCCGGCTCACGCGGCGGGCCACGACCACGGCGATGCCCGCGGCCGCGAACAGCGCCAGCGCCGCGCTCACCAGCAGCAGCCAGGCGTTGCGACCCAGCTGGCCCGTGGTGCTGGTGAAGGTGTCCACCCGGAAGGCGACGTAGAGCGGCTCACCTCCACGTGCGTCCGGACGCACGGCGACGTGGAAGTGGCCCGCTCCATCCGTGGCCACCTCGTACTCGCCGCGCGCCAGGGAGGGGGACAGCTTGCGCGCGAGCGCGGGCGGCAGGGCCGCATGCCCCCGGTGCGCGCTCATCCCCGCGGGCAGCCCGGGCGCAACGGCGCGGCCCTCCAGCTGTCGCTCGGCCTCCGCCGCGACGAGCCGGTTGAAGATGGTGTCCTCCAGGTCGTAGCTGAAGAGGGTGAAGAAGCCGCCCATCAGCGCGAGTGCGAGCGCCGAGGACAGCAGCAGCGCGCGGCGCAGGAGGACGCGCAGGGGCCTAGCCACGCGGCGGCGCCTCCAGCGCATAGCCCTCGTGGCGCCGGGTGACGATGAGTTGCTCGAACCCCAGCGCGCCCAGCGTGCGGCGCAGGCCATAGACGTGGGTGCGCAGGGTGCTGCCCTCCGGCGCCTCGTCGCCCCACAGCCGGTGGGCGAGGGTGGCGGCTGGCACCGGCGAGGGCGCCGCCTCCATCAGCAGCCGCAGCAGCAGCGCCTCGGTGCGGTTGAGTCGCACGCGCCGCTCTCCCCGCCGGGCCCAGCCGCCGTCGGGCTCCAGCTCCAGCTCGCCGAAGAGGAGGCGCCGTCCGCTGGGAGGCACCGGGCGGCGCCCCAGCGCCTCCAGCCGCCAGCGCAGCTCGCGCAGGGAGAAGGGCTTCACCAGGTAGTCATCCGCGCCCGCGGCGAAGCCCTCCTCCTTGTCGTCCAGCGAGTCGCGCGCGGTGAGCATCAGCACGGGCACCAGTCGCGGGGCGAGCTGGCGCAGGGCGCGGCACACCTCCAACCCGTCCATGCCGGGCAGCGCCAGGTCCAGCACGATGGCGTCGTAGGGGTGGGCCAGCGCGAGCGCGAGGCCCTCCGGTCCGGTGGAGGCGAAGTCGAGCGTGAAGTCCGGCGCGAGGAAGCTGGCCAGGTTGGCCTGCAGGTCCTGGTTGTCCTCGACGACGAGCACCCGCATGGCACGCCCCTCCCTGGTGCGCGCACCCTGCGCGAGGCCCGGTCAACTCTAGGTCAACTCGCGCCCGACCTGAGGCTGACGCCGCCCGGGGCAGGGTAGGGGCTCCCTGTCATCGGAGCCCTCCCATGAAGCCCTCCCTGCACCTCGTCCTCGCATGGCTGTTCTCCTCTCCTGTGGCCCTCGCGGCGCCGCCCGCTCCCGCAGTGGCCGGTTCGGTGGCCCTCGCGGCGCCGCCCGCCCCCGAGGTGACTGGTTCGGTGGCCCTCGCGGAGCCGCCCACTTCTCCTGTGGTGGCCGGTTCGGTGGCCCTCGCGGAGCCGCCCACTCTCGCGGTGACTGGCGCCGTCGCGCGCACGCTGCCCGCCGCGGACGGAGCGACCATTCCCGTGCGGATCCTCGAGCCCCACGGGAAGGCCCGGGCCGCCCGGCCCCCGGTGGCCCTGCTCATCCACGGCCTCACGCGGAGCAAGGAGGACTGGCTCGCGGATGCCCCGCCCACCTACGGCGGCGCCTTCACCGAGGCGCTTCGCGCGGCGGGCTATCGCGTGTACCTCCTGGACGCCCGCCACCACGGCGAGCGCAAGCTGCCCGGGGAGAAGCCGAGCCTCCTGGTGAAGCGGCTGCACGCAGGGGAGCCCGGCCCCTACGTGGCGATGCTCTCCGGCACGGCCACGGATGCGCAGGTCGTCCTCGCGCATGCGCTCGAGGGGGGCCGCCCCTCGCGCGTGCTGGTGGCCGGCTACAGCATGGGCGCGCAGGTGGCGCTGATGCTGGCGGCGCGCGAGCCGCGCATCACCCACCTGGTGACGATGGTGCCTCCGGACATCGAGCCGGCGCTCGGGGACGTCGCGCCCATCAACGTGGTGGACCGGGTGCGGCAGCGCTGGCTGCTGCTCAGCGCGAACCAGGATGAGTTCGCGCCGGCGGAGAAGAGCGCGGCGCTCTTCTCCGCCGCGCCCTCCCCGCACAAGGTGCACCGCACCTTCGAGAGCGGCCACGCCCTGCCGCGCGACTACCTGCAGGAGGTCCAGCGCTGGCTCGCCGCCGAGCGCTGAGCCCCAGGGCTTCAGCGATACCAGCGGAGCCCGGCCACGGCATCACCCCCGTGCTCGTAGTACTCGATGACCACCGTGTGCTCGCCGGCGCGCATCCAGCGGCCCACGAAGTAGCTCGTGGTCGACTGGTCCTTCCACCCGTTGATGATGCGGGCGCCGTCCACGAACACGCGGATGCCGTCATCCGCCTGGGCGAGGAAGTAGTACAGGCCCGTCACGAAGTAGAACCGTCCCGTCCAGCGTACGGAGAAGTCGTCGGGCCCCACTTCCGGCACGGGGCGCCCCGTGCCCCAGAAGCGCGCGAGCGGCGACCCCTCGCAGCGCACCCGCGCGGGGGAGTCCGCCAGGTACCGGTTGCCGAAGTACTCCGCCCGATACTGTCCGAGCGGGCACTCCGTGGGGGCGACGGACTCGAAGAAGGCCGTGTAGCTGGCGTCGCTCGGACCGGCCTGGATGGCGTGCTCCGCGGCCCCGCCGTCCGACCACTGGCGGAACTCGAAGACGCCTTGCGGCGACGGAGCGAAGAGGGCGTGCGTGGAGCCGACGATGACCTGGCGGACCCGGGGTGCCGGTCCGCTCGTGCCGTCGAACACCAGCTCCAGGCCCGGCGGTGACGTCTGGAGCGTCACCTGCACGAGCTGCGGGTCCAGCGTGATCATCCGGCTGCCCGTCAGCCCCGCCGAGTCGGTCGCGGTCAGCTTGAGCTCGAAGTGCACCTCGTCGCCGTGGTCCGGGACGGTGAACGACCCGGTGGCCCCCGTGCTCGTGGAGTACGGGTGGGAGTGACAGGTCCCCGCCGTGCAGTGGCGCAGGGTGATGGTCCACGCCAGCCGCTCGTTGGGGATGGGGCCCTCCTCGGGGTCGCTCGCCGAGCCCGAATAGGCCACCACGTCGCCGACCTTGAAGCGGAACGTCGCCGAGGGAGAGAGGATGGCCGGGACGGGCGCCAGGTTGCCCACGGAGATGCTCACGGTGGCGGAGTGGCTGCCCCCGCGCCCATCGCTGACGGTCAGCCGGGCCACGTAGGCGCCGGCCGCGGCATACGTGTGCTCCGGATGGGGCAGCGTCGACACGGAGGTGCCGTCCCCGAAGTCCCAGGCCACGGTGGCGCCCGTCTGGGAGGCGGTCGCGACGAACGTGGCCTTGTGGGGTGCGGCGCCGCTGGCGCTGTCGACGCTGACGTTCAGCGTGCCCTGGGGCTGCTCGGGCGGCGCCGGCAGCTGCTTGGTGAGGGAGAAGCTGTCGAGCACGCCGCCGTCCGTCTTGACGAGCTTCGCGGTGAGGGTGCCCTCCACGACGTCCACGTCGAGGAACCCGTGGGCGGCGTCATCGCGCAGGACGCTCCAGGAGGGCCGCGCGGTGGCGAACTCGCGCAGCGTGGCGCCACCGCCACCGACGACGAGGTAGGGGATGCCGCGCTCGGACTTCCCGGCCTCGGCGTCACCGAGCATGGGCTTGCTGCGCTCGTAGTCGTGATCATGGCCGGTGAGCACCAGGTCCACGCCGTACTTCTCGAAGAGGGGACCGAACTGGCGGCGCATGGTGAGCTGCGAGCCGTGCTCGCCGCTGGACCAGGACGGGTGGTGGAAGAAGACGACCTTCCAGGGCTGCGTGGTGGCGGCGAGGTCCTTCTCCACGAAGGCCTTCTGCGCGGCGAGCGTGCACTTGGACGCGGACGCGAGGCCCACGGCGCAGTTGGAGTCGATGGACACGAAGTGCACGTGGCCCCAGTCGAACGAGTAGTAGCGCTCCGAGCCCTCGGCGTTGTTCGTGGGCAGGTAGAGGTTGTCCAGGTAGGGCTGGGCCTCGTTGGTCACGTACTCGTGGTTGCCGGGCGTGGCGAACATGGGCACCTGCGCGAGCAGGGCGGCCATGGGGGTGAAGAGGTTCGTCTGGAATTCGGTCTCGGTGCCGGACGCATAGGCGTTGTCGCCCAGGGCGACGAACAGTTCGGGCCGGTTCGTGAGCATGGATTGGGCGACCTTCTTCTGGTCGCTGCCACCGGTGCCGAAGTCGCCCACGGCGGCGAAGTGCACGCGCCGGGTGCCTGGGACGGGGGCGGTGCCGAAGGTCTTCGCGGGGGTCGTCTCACCGCAGGCCTCCACGGAGTACGTGTAGGTGGTGCCAGGAGTCAGGCCGGTGAGGACCACGGCATGGATGCGGGCGGTGGCCGTGGAGCGAGCGACCGAGCTGGTGTCCCCCACGCCATAGCGGACCTGGGCCGTGGAGCAGTTCGACGCGAGCCGGAACGCCACCGTCGCGGTGTCAGGGCCCACGCGCTGCAGATAGGGATCACGCGGCAGGGCGAGCGCGTCACCCGAAGCGAACCCCACCACGAGCAGGGCAGCCAGGGCAGCGAGCGATAGAGACTTCGTCCGGTCCATGAATCCTCCGGCCCGAGACATTCGGGACCGGAGCCCAACCGTTCATGGTCAAACGTTCATCCAGAAAAGAGTCCGCTGGCAGATGGCAGGAGTGCGGGTGCTCGCTGGGGCGGTCCGCAGAGCAGGCGGACAGGCATTGCAGGGCGGGCCTTCACGGTGTCGGGGTGCCCGGCTTGCAGGACGCGTCCGCTGCGTTACCCGTGAAGAATGACCGAAGTCCACTCCGAGACCCGCGAGTACACCATCCCTGAAGGGTGCCCCGTGTGCGAGGCGGACCTGCCGGTGCGAGTCACGGCGACGGGTCCGAACGCGGTCTGTCGGCACTGCGGCTGGATGGGGCGCCCGTTCATCACGGTGACGCATCAGGGCCTGCGCGTGTCCTACGGCAACGCGGCGGCTTGAGCCCCAGTAGCGCGAGGACACGAACTCCTCAGCGGGACCTGCGGATGAACCCAGCCAGTCGATTGTCCAGACATCGTCTGGACAATGGGCAAAGGCGGCTGGGGTTGCAGATGCACTTGTACCCCAGCCCACCCCCATCAATCCCTTACGGCTTCTTCACATCAAACGAAGTCAGCTCCTCCGTCCGTTCGCCCTCCTCGCGGACCTTGCCCACGCCGGGGACGAGCCAGTACAGGCGCTGCTTCTCCTCCTTCACCTCGCCGCTCTTGTTCAGCTTGTCGCGCTGGACCTTGATGGCGTTGGTGAACGTGCCCGCGGGCGTCGTCACCGTCACGTCCTTCGCGAGCACCTTCCACACGTAGGTCGGATCCTTCCCCTCCGTGCCGCCCGCGTCATACGTGATCAGCTCGCGCACCGCGTCCTGGTGCTCCCAGGGCACGGAGGTCGGCGCCGTCGCCAGCGACTTCATCATCGCCGGGGACCAGGTCGTCGCCCGCGTGCGCAGCCCGTCCGTGATGTCCTCCTCGCGCAGGCGCACCACCAGGCCGTTGGTCAGCTCCAGCTGCCACGAGTTCTCCTCGTAGACCGTGCCCGTCGTCGCCGTGCGGTCCTGCTTGCTGTGCACCTTGATGGCCAGCATCTGCGTGTCCGGCACCGTCTCCTGTCCCAGCACCGTCACCGTCTTGTTGAACACCCCGTTCACCGGGTCCGTGATGCGGTAGGTCCACGTCGAGCCCTGCGTCAGCGGCCACAGCGAGGTGTACCCGGCCTGGGGATCCGGCTTGTTCCCTTCCGGATCCACCGCGTTCCCCGGCAGGTCCACCGAACCATCCGGGTTCGTCGTGGACTGCCCCGGATCATTCCCCGTGGGCAGGCTGCCACCGCCGCCACCACATGCCGCCAGTGCTCCGCACGCCGCGAACAGCGCGGCCATCTTCCTGAACTTCATGCCATCTCCTCACGCGCGCCCTTCGCGCTCACCGCCGTCCACCGCAGCCCCCGTAGGGGCGCGCCTTCCGTCCGTCCCAGCGCCGCCGCCAGGGTCCCGGGCTCAGGCTCCTCGACCTCGAACTCCAACCGGCGCGCGGAGAAGTCCAACGCGCAGCTCTTCACCATCACGTTGCGCTCCCCCAGCGCCTTGCGCAGCGTCGCCTCCGCGCCCACCAGGTCGTCCGACTGCGCCGACAACACCAGCCGCTGCTTCGCGCCCGCGGGCTTCTCCTTCTTCTCGAACAGGTCCAGCACCAGCAGCAGCACCATCACGAACCCCGTGCCCACGCTCGCCAGCACCAGGTTGCCGTGGCCACACGCCATGCCCAGGCCAATCACCAGGAACAGGATGGCCGCGTCGCGCGGGTCCTTCAGCCCCGAGCGGAACCGCACGAAGCCGCCCAGCCCCACGAGGCCGAACGCCTTCGCCACGCTGTCGCCAATCACCGCGGTAATCACCGCCGCCGCGGCGCAGAGGAGGATCTGCGCCTGCACCATCTCCGATTTCGGCAGCGGCTTGCCCATCACCAGCCGCCAGGGCCGCGACGACAGCAGCGCTCCGATGAGCGCCGCCGCCAGCAGCCTGGGCAGCATCGAGGCCATCGACAGTGACTGGAGCTCCCGCTCCACCTCCTGGAACACCGTCGCGAACGGACCTTCCATGGGCGTCATGCCTCCTGCCGTCCCAGCTCGGTCCCGGACGTCTCCACCGCGGGCCGCGCCAGGCGAGCCGCCTGCTCCAGCGCCCGGGCCTGCGCCACCACCGCATAGGCGTTGCGCAACACCGGCAGCTTCCCGGCCTGCTCCTCCAGCACCCGGTCCAAGAGCGCCCGCGTCTCCGCCACCAATGGCAGCCCCTTCAGCGAGGACACCACCGTCGCCGGCCACCGGCGCGCCGCCGAGGCCCGAAGCTTCCACGCGCGCGGGTCATCCATCCCATCCACCGAATCCAGCGCCTCCTTCGTCAGCGGCGCTCCCCGCTCGCGCATCGCCCAGGCCTTCGGCGAATCCACCCCGGTGAGCGAGCGCAGCACCAGCTTCAGCGCCTTCTTCTCCAACTGCTCGCGCAGCCCCACCGCCAGCGGCGTCTCCAGCCCCGTGGTGCTCTTCAGCACCGCCAGCCGGTCGTGCTTGAGCAGCAGTTCGCGCAGCGCGTCCGCGCGCTCCGTGGCCAGGCCGCCCAGGCTGCGCGCCACCTCCGCGTACAGCTTGCGCTGCATGCCGGCCTCGCGAACCACCCAGGCCTCCTCGCCATCCACCCCGGCGAGCCCCACGAGCACCTCCGCGAGATGGCCGTCCTTCATGCCCCGCTCGCGCAGCGCCCACGCCTCGGGCGAATCCTGGCGCTTGAGCCCCGCCAGCACCGCCTCCGGCGCCTGGGCATACAGCCGCTGCCTCAGCGCATGCGAGCGGGGAGAGGTGACGAACCCCAGCCCCTCCGCCACGTCCACCGGCACGCTCGCCGCCAGCACCTCGCGCAGCGTCCAGGCCGTGTCGTCATCCAGCCCCGTCAGGCTGCGCGCCACGAGCCCCGGCAGCCGCTCCGCGTACGCCAGCCGCCGCTGATGCGCGGGCAGGCCCGGGATGCCGTTGAGCAGCCACGCCGCGAGCTGCGGCTCCCGCGCCTCCAGCCCGTCCAGCGCGTGGAAGAAGCGCGCCTCCACATCGTCCACCGTCGCCACGCCCGGAAGCGGCAGGGCAGGGGCGGGGACCAGCCGCTGCACCGTCTGCTCACGGCCCTCCAGCCGCGCGACCACCGCCTCCACCAGGCGCTGCTCCAGCACGCGCAGGGGCTGATCGTTGTTCTCCAGGATGATCCACCGCTGCGGATCCCTCCGGGCCTGCTCCAGGAACGCCTCGCGCACGCGCACCGCCAGCCCCGCGCCCACCAGGCCCTTGCGGCTGTCCGTGTCCTGCGCGCGCCCGCTCTGCAGCTTGCCCAGCCGCTTGCGCAGCCGCGCCAGGTCCGGGTCCACGTCCACCAGGATGACCAGATCCGGCCACAGCCCCTGCGACGCCAGCTCGCAGGACGGCAGCAGCGCGTCTTCCTTCAGCCCCCGGCCTCCGCCCGTCAGCGCGAGCTGCGAGTACAGGTAGCGGTCGGTGATGCACACCTCGCCCCGGCCGAGCGCGGGCGCGATGACCTCCTCCAGTTGCTGCGCATCCCGCGCCAGGTTCAGGAAGAACTCGGCCCGCGGGCACATCTCCAGCAGGCGCGCGTCGCGCGTCAGCTCCCGGATGCGACGGGCGGTGGGCGACTGCAGTTCGCCGCCTTCCCGCGCGTGCGCCACTTTGTAGCCCAGCCGCTTGAGCCGCGCGGCGAGCAGGTTGGACAGCGTCGTCTTGCCGCTGCCGTCAATGCCTTCGAAGTCGATGAACACGGTGACCTATCCCCTTGCAACCCCAACCCCTGCCGCGGCGAAGGCATGCACCCTCGCCATACCTTCCGCGAACTTGCTGTAGGCCGGCGCGCCCCCCGGATTGAGGGCCGCCAGCCACTCGGGAAGCTCCGCCCCGAGGTGCTTCACCTCCACCACCACCCGCGAGTCCTCCCACACCGGAAGCCCCAGCCGCTCCACCGTCAGCGCCGTGGGCGACAGGGCCAGCTCCGGCGACACCGCGTGGAAGCCGATGTTCCGGTCCACCGTCACCCGCCACGCCTGCGACGCCTGATACACGTGCCGCCGGTACGTCACCGCCAGCACCGGCGAGAGGCTGCCGCCCGCGATGAGCGGCAACAGGCTCACGCCCCCGCGAATCGCCCGGCCCAGCTCCGCGCGAGGCACCCACACGCGCCGCTTCTGCGTGAGCCCGCCGCGCTCGCGCTTCACCTCCAGCACCACGCGCTCGCGGCCCCCCGCGCCCACGTCCGGCGAGTACTCCTTCGTCCTCACCTTGAGGCAGTTGTCCGGCGTGAGCACCGCGCGCTCCGCCAGCGGATAGCCCTGCTTGTCGAAGTACACCGACACGATGCGCGTGGGCGGCGGCAGGCATCCCCCCAGCTCCTGCGACAGCCGCGCGCACACCGCCCCGGCCTCGGATCCGTCCAGCACCACCTTGAACTCCCGGCGCAACCGGGTGACTTCACCTTCAGCGAACGAGATCATGATCGTGGCTCCTCACCGGAAGCGGGTGGCGAGCTGCAACGACAGCTCGAGCGCGGGCTCCACGTCCCCGGGCCGCAACGCGCGCTCGGCCTGGACCTGTGCCTTGAAGGAATCCGCCAGCAGGATGTTGAAACCCCCCGTCACCGCGTGCCCCTGGGCCTGGATGCCGCCCTGCAACTGCAGCGCCTCCGCGCCCACCGCGGGTTGCACCGCCCAGCCCTCGTGCCCCACCGGCACCGTCCAGTACGCCAGCACCGACTGCGACATGAACGGCCCCAGCGCCAGCCGGCCTGTCGCCACCTCTCCCGTCAAGGACAGCCCTCCCAGGGTCAGCTCCGCGTCCGCCGCCGTCGCGTGCCGCTTCGTCCCGTCGATGACCTGCGTGAGGTACGTGCTCGCGCCCACGGTGAGGAACTTGAAGGGCCGCACGCTCAGGCGCGCCGCGCCGTCCTCGCTCAGCCGCTCGCCCTGGGGATCTTCGCCGCCCTCGAAGAGGCCCGCCGACAGCTTCAGGCCCCAGGCCTCCTTGAGCCGCACCTCGCCCATCACTCCCAGCCGCCGGCCGCCCAGCCCGTTGGTGTCGGTGAGGTAGTCCTCCACGAGTCCGCGACCCTGCAGGGGCAGCGTCCACGACGACTCCAGCGAGCGCTGGAGGAAGGGCGACTTGAAGCGGCCCGCGTACAGCCGCAGGCGCTTCGCGTCGTCCGCCAGCCGCACGAAGGCGTCCTTGAGGATCGACTTGGACGCAAGGTCCGCGCTCACCTCCGCTTCGAGGTTGGGCAGCGACGCGGCCACGCCCACGCGCGCCGACTCGATGCCCAGCGACCGTTCGTACTTCTCGCGCTCGTCGGCGCTCGCCTGCGCGTACACGCGGCCGAACACGCGGATGCGCTGCGTTGGCTTGCCCTTGTCGTCCGTCTGGTCCGCTTCGTCCGGGGCCTCGCCCAGCGTGTCCGCCTTGGGCCCCTTGTTCTTCTTGGCCTTCTTCGCGCCCGGCACCGCCGCGTCCGGCACTGGCGCGCTCGGATCATCCACCTGCTCCGGCGCGCCACTCACCGGACCCTGCGCGCCCCCGGGCATCGCCTGCGCCACCGCGCCGTCCAGCGCGTCAGCGGAATCCGCGGACTCACCGGCCCCTGCGGACCCGGCGGACTCCGAAGCCGCCGAAGGCTCCGCGTCCACGCGCGCCGCGTCGTCCACCGGCTCCGCGCCCGCCACCGCCGGCAGGCCCAGGAGAACCGCGGCGAACAGCCCCCGCCACCCTTGTTCCTCCATCCCC
>NZ_RAWB01001169.1 GCF_003612055.1 Corallococcus llansteffanensis | reverse complement strand
GTCCCGGCCCGGGTGCCCACGTTCCTCCCCACGGCTTGCGGCAGGCGGGGGACGGGCAACATGGGCGCGATGCGGATGTTGGGGTGGGGAGTGCTGGTGCTGAGCACGGCGTGTGGCGCGTCCCGGCCCGCGGTGACGAAGGCGGAAGCCGGCACGGGGGGCTCGGGCTCCGCCGAGGCGGGCCTTGCGTCCACCACGCGGCGCTACGTGGACGAGGACCTGGGCTTCGAAATCATCCGGCCCACGGCGGAGTGGCAGCTGGACGAGACGAACGAGCGCACTCCGGAGGGGCTCGCCATCCCGGTCATCCTGCGCCACCGCGTGTCGGGGGCCCAGGTGGTGCTGCAGGTGGCGCCCGGCGTGGCCACGCCCACCCAGTTCGCCGAGCGGCTGACGCAGGGCCTGCGCCAGCAGCCGGGCTTCACCACCACGGACGTGCAGCCTATCGCGCTGTCGGACAACGCGGTGGGGTTCGACTTC
>NZ_RAWB01001168.1 GCF_003612055.1 Corallococcus llansteffanensis | reverse complement strand
GTGGTAGTACGTCCATTTCAACATCGACAAGTATCAGTGAATCAACGTCAACGTTTAAGAGCGAGAGTGTTTCAACATCACTGAGTATGTCAACGAGTACAAGTTTGTCTGACTCTACAAGTTTGTCAACATCATTAAGTGATTCCACAAGTGATAGTAAGTCTGATTCATTAAGTACATCAATGTCGACAAGTGATTCAATCAGTACAAGTAAATCTGATTCCATTAGTACATCCACATCATTAAGTGGTTCTACAAGTGAAAGTGAATCCGACTCAACATCATCAAGTGAAAGTAAATCCGATTCAACATCAATGAGCATAAGTATGTCTCAATCAACATCAGGAAGTACAAGTACGTCAACGAGTACAAGTTTGTCTGACTCAACGAGTACATCATTGTCACTAAGTGCCTCAATGAATCAAAGCGGAGTAGACTCAAACTCAGCAAGCCAAAGTGCCTCAAACTCAACAAGTACAAGCA
>NZ_RAWB01001167.1 GCF_003612055.1 Corallococcus llansteffanensis | reverse complement strand
CCGTCGCCCCCCGAGCCGCGCCGCCAGCAGCGCCCCCGACTCCGCCAGCTCCGCGTCCAGCCGGGCCGGCCGTGCCAGCAGCCGCGACGGCCGCTCCCGGGCCGCCCCGGACTCGCGCCAGACCGTCACCGGCCCCGTCCGCTCCGCCAGGTCCGTCAGCTCCCTCGGCTCCGGCGCCGACAGCAGGCCGCGCCGCGCCTCCGGGGGATGGAAGGCCCGGGGGACGTGCGCGGCCTCCGGCCGGTGCGCCGCCTCCAGGGACGCCGCGAACAGCGCCTCCTCGCCCAGCGTCGTCGCCAGCCGCGACAGCACCCCCTCCAGGGCCGCGTCCCCCTCCGGCGCGTCCCCCAGCGCGAGCTGCTGGCCCAGGTCCTCGTCGTGCGCGTCCACCCGCACCGCCACCTCCGCCACGGGGCGCTCCAGCCGCAGCTCCCCCAGCCGGTGCCGGGCCAGCTCCAGCAGCAGCTTCGCCCGCGCCGTGGGC
>NZ_RAWB01001166.1 GCF_003612055.1 Corallococcus llansteffanensis | reverse complement strand
GTTCCAACGGGGGCGCGAACGTGCGGGCGGGGGGCGAGGTCCGGGGCGTGAAGGGCACCCGGGCCTACGACGAGGGGGATGCGGACGATGCCTCCCGGCTGGACGGCGCGGGGTTCGTCTTCAATTTCGGGGAAAGCGACCTGGACAGGGTCGCCAGCTACTGACGTCACGGCGCGCGCGCGGTTGGATGTCCGCGCTCCACGGCAGCCTTCGGGGGAGGGCCGCCCACTTCCAGAGGATCCACCAGCCAGTACGTCCTGGGTGGATCCGGGTGTCCCGGACCGGGGGGGACGGGACCCGGAAGTGAGAGGGAGCGAGGACTTCTGGGCGGGTGAGCAGGCGGGATGCGCCCCAGGTCCTTCGCTCCCGGAGCCTCCACGGTTCCGGGAGCGGAGGGCTTCGGTTGAGCGCTACGCTCCCGGCCTTCCTCACGACCTGGAGTTCCCGACATGAAGTGCTGGAGTGTGGTGAGCCTGCCCATCCTGGGG
>NZ_RAWB01001165.1 GCF_003612055.1 Corallococcus llansteffanensis | reverse complement strand
GTCCAGGGCCTCCATGGCCACGAGCAGGAAGGACGCGGAGAAGGACTCCGACAGCGTGCGTCCGGCGAAGAGGAGCACCGGTCCGCTCAGGCCCAGGAGCAGGACGGCGAGCGCCCCTCCCTGGGGACCGGCGCGGCGCGCGGCGAAGCGGTACACGGCCCACAGGCTCCACGCGTGCAGGGCGAACTGGGGCACCGCCACGACGCCCCGGTAGATGCGCGGGTCGGTGACGCCGAGCACCGCGGAGAGCTTCAGGAAGGCCGCCAGCACGCCGGGGAGGGCCCAGTTGCGCAGGCCCTCGCGCCACTCCCACGCCAGCACGCCGTAGCCGTGCACGCGCCACCATGCGGGCTCCAGCGCCTGGAACACCTCGTCCGGGTGGATGCGGCCCAGTTCGCGCACCGCCACGACGATGGGGACCAGCGCCACCGCGAGGAGGCCCAGGACGCGCAGGCCTCCGGGCACCCCCCTCTTGAGGGGCGCCGCGT
>NZ_RAWB01001164.1 GCF_003612055.1 Corallococcus llansteffanensis | reverse complement strand
GCGTGGAGACGACGATGGAGAGCACCCCCGCGAGGAGCAGGCCCCAGAGCAGCAGGAAGAGGAGGGTGCCCGTCGTGCTCACAGGGCCCGCATCATCGCGCGACGGGGCGCTTCGCGGAGCCCTACTTGCGCGGGTGGCCTGCGTCCGCGTGGAGCGCGCGCGAGGCCGGAGGCGAGACCCGGGCGGGGGCCGGTTCGGCGCCTTCGAACAGGGTCCGACCCAGCATGAAGCAGAAGACCACTCCGACGGAGAGTGCCATCACGTTCCAGTAGTACGCCATGGGCCCGGAGCCAAAGCATGGAACGTGCCGGGCGCCGGACAGGGCCGCCGCTCGGGAGGCCGGGGTCGGACGACCCCGGTTGTGACCTCCGGCGCTACAGCGGCGGGAACGGCGTGGCCCCGGGGGCAACAGGGGCTCCCTCCGTTGCTCCATCCTCGGGGGACCAACGGCTTCACCCGGAGTCGCCGAGCTTGGAGCCCCGAGCCCCGACC
>NZ_RAWB01001163.1 GCF_003612055.1 Corallococcus llansteffanensis | reverse complement strand
ATGCGGGTGCTGGGGCGGATGGGCGTGAAGCCCCAGGGTGGCATCCCGGGGCAGACCGGCGCCTATGTCCTGCGCGAGGGCCGCCTGCACACGATGCCTCGCGGGCCCGTCACGCTGCTGACCACGGACGTGCTGTCCCTCGCCGGAAAGCTCGAAGTGGCGAGGCTGCTCGCCGGGCTGGGGCGCATCGACCCGGAGCCGCTGGGCTCGCTGTCGACGCGCGAGTGGCTGGACACCCGCCTGGCGCGGGAGGACAGCCGGGCGCTCGTGGCGGCCCTGGTGCGCGTGGCCACCTACTGCGCGGACCACACGGCGCTCAGTGCGCAGGCGGCGGTGAAGCAACTCCAGGCCGCGCTCGCCGCCAACGTGCTGTACGTGGATGGCGGCTGGAGCACCCTGGTGGACGCGGTGGAGCGACTGACGCGCGAGGCCGGGGTCCGGCTGGAGCTGTCCACGCGGGTGGAGGCCGTCGTCCTCCAGGGGGCGCGGGTGGAGGG
>NZ_RAWB01001162.1 GCF_003612055.1 Corallococcus llansteffanensis | reverse complement strand
CAGCGGCAGAGCCGGCGGGGTGGGCAGGTCGGGGCCGTAGCGTTCATCCAGTTCTTCGGCTCGGCGATGCAGGTCACGCCGCACTTCCACTCGCGGGTGCCGGACGGCGTCTTCGCTCCGGGCGCGAAACGGCCCTCACCCTCAACAGGCCTTCTATTCGCCCTATGCGTTTGCCCGCTTCGGTGGGGCGGAAGAGTGCGGTGCCGCCGAGACCTACGGTGAGCAAGCCCAGAGGAGCAGCCAGTAGCTTCCCGTGAGCAGCCCCAAGCCCCTCGGTATGAAAGGCATGCCAAAGAATGACAATGCCGGGAGCAGGGGCTTGCCGACGCCGGTGGCCCCGCTCCACCCTGCCCGCCATGTCAAACGCTTGGAGTTACCGCGAAGCTCGCCTTTTCACCTCTCCGGGGCTCCACTTCAGGGGGGCAGCGGCCTGCTTCTTCCTGGCGCTCTCTCTGGCCGGCGTGGCGGATGCGGGAGCCTCGGCGCGGGCCGCCCCTTCCC
>NZ_RAWB01001161.1 GCF_003612055.1 Corallococcus llansteffanensis | reverse complement strand
GTCCGGCAGGATCCCCCGCTCCAGCATCGACACGTAGGTGCCGTCCCCCACGATGACGTGGTCCAACAGCTTCACGCCCAAGAGGCCCGCCGCCCGCGCCAGGTGTTCGGTGAGGCCCACGTCCTGGACGCTGGGCTCCGGATCCCCCGACGGGTGGTTGTGCGCGAACACGACGGCCGTGGCCCGCGCGGAGAGCACCGCGGCGAACACCTCCCGCGGATCCACCGGGCACGCGCTCAGCGTCCCTTCCGCCACCCGGGCGTCGTGCACCAGCACGTTGCGCGGGTTGAAGCACAGCACGTGGAACACCTCGCGTCGGAGCGCGCCCAGGGTCGGCGCGAGGTACGCGTGGATCTCCTTCGGCGTGCGCAGCCGGGGCCGCCGCTCCGGAGCGCGTTGCGCGCGCCGTCCCAGCTCCAGCGCCGCCAGCAGCCGCGACGTCCGCGACGGACCCACGCCCCGCCGGGCGCACAGCACGCGCGGATCCTCCTGCACCAGCGCCTTCAGCC
>NZ_RAWB01001160.1 GCF_003612055.1 Corallococcus llansteffanensis | reverse complement strand
AGATGTGTATATGAGACAGACCTGGACCTGCACCGGGGCCGGCGCGGACGCGGGCTGTCCGGACAGGAGCGCGAGCTGCTGGGTCATCAGGCGCAGCTGCTGCTCGATGACGGCCTGGAGCGTGCCGGCTGGCGCGGACGGGGCGGCCTGGAACACGGGCGCGGCGACGGCGTGCTGCTGCGCGAGGATGTTCGCGGCGAGCTGCGCGGGCGCGGACGGAGCAGCGGCAACCGGCGCGGGAGCGGCAGCAGGGGCGGGCGCGGCCTCCGGGGCCATGCGGCCGTCGAGGTACGCGGCGAGCTGGCCCAGCGAAGGGACCTCTTCCAGCAGCTGCCGGAAGGTGACCTTCACGCCGAACTGCTTCTGCACCGCGAGCGCCGCCTGGGTGAGCACCAGCGAGTCGAGCCCCAGCTCCAGGAAGCTCGCGCCCGCGTCGGCGTCGCCGAGCTCCAGGCC
>NZ_RAWB01000115.1 GCF_003612055.1 Corallococcus llansteffanensis | reverse complement strand
GGCCTGGAGGGGGGGCTTGGGAGGACCGGGCGCTACTTCACGTACCAGCGGAGCCAGCGGGACATGGCCCAGAGGCCACCCGCGGCCATCACGGAGAGGACGGCGATATCCAGGTAGAACCTGGGGCCAATCGTCCCGCCCAGCGCGTGCCGGAGGGCATCCGCCGCGTAGGTGGGGGGAATGGCGTAGCCGAGCATCCTCAGCGGGACGGGGAGCGCGGCCTCCGGGATGAAGACGGGGGCCGCCATGAGCAGGACGAAGACCAGCGCGTTCGTCACCATGACGATGAGGTCCACGCTCTTGATCGCCGTGCCCAGCGTCACGCCGAGCGACGCGAGCGACAGGATGGTCAGTGGCATCAGCACCAGCACCCACGGGCTGAAGTGCAGCTCCACGTCATACAGGGCGGGCCCGGCGATCAGCGGGATGATCATGCCCGGCAGCGTGACGGAGAGCCGGGACAGCATCAGCGAGATGACGAAGGCCGCTTTGCTGATGGGCAGTGAGGCGTAATAGAGCAGCAGGCCGTCGCGCTTCATGATGCCCACGCGCTGGGCCATGGTGACGACGCCCTCGATGACCACCGCGAAGATGGAGGCTCCGCTGATGATGTAGAGGAGGCTCTCGCGGTCGTTCAGCCCACGGCCGACCCGGGCGAGCCCGAAGATCATCGCCAGGGGCATGAACAGGGAGAAGACGAGGAACAGGGGCCAGGACTTGCGCACCTCGCCCATCTGCTCCAGCCAGAGGTACTTGATGTCCACGAGGAACTTCCGCCCGCCGGTCAGCCGGGGCTCCCCGGGACGGGGCCGGAGGCCGGGGGGCGCCGCGGGCACGAGCTCCACGGCCGGTGCCACGGGCCCTGGCTCCACGACGAGCGGGAGGGCCGTGGGCTTCGGGACGCCCTCATCCTTCAGCTCCAGATAGACATCCTCGAGCGAGGGGGGCGCGAGGCGGAAGTCATCCAACTGGGCCAGCCCGAGCTGGTTGACCACGAGGTCGGTGGCGAGCGCGACCTGGAGGGTCGGCAGGTAGAGGCGATACCGCCCGGGGTGGGGCTGCTCCAGGTCGCCCATCGCCGCCAGCTTGAGGTGGTTCTCCGGGGCAAGCCCCTCGCCGTCCCGGAGCTGCAGCTCCAGCCGGACCCGCGCTCCCAGGCGGGCCTTGAGCTCGCCGGGGGTGCCCAGGGCGATGATGCGTCCTGACTGCATCACCGCGACGCGCCGGATGACCTTCTCCGCCTCCAGCACGTTGTGGGTGACGAGGATGCACGTCGTCCCATGCTCGCGATTCAGCCGCGCGATGACGTCCCACACCTGCCGGCGCTTGTGCGGATCCAGCTCATTGGTGGGCTCGTCGAGCAGCAGCACGGGAGGCCAGCCCATCAACGCCATCGCGAAGTTGACGATGCGTGTCTGGCCACCGCTCAGTTGATACACATACTGCCGGGAGCACTCCGTGAGGCCGAGCTCCTCCAGCAGCTCCCGCGCCTGCCGTCGGGCGTCCGCTTCGGTCTGGCCTCGCAGGCGTCCCACATAGATGAGGGCCTGCTCGACCTCCACGAAACGCAGCCCCAGGCGGGTCTGTGGCAGGAATCCCACCAGCTCCTTGACGAGCTGGGGCCGCCGGGTGACGTCGATCCCCTCCACGAAGATGCGTCCGGAGCTGGGCTGGAGCAATCCCAGCAACTGGCTCACGAGCGTCGTCTTCCCGGCTCCATTCGGCCCGAGCAGACCAAAAACCTCGCCTCGGCGGACCTCAAACGACAGTGCGTCGTTGGCGACAATCTTGCGCTTGTCGCGCCCCTCGCCCTGGAACGTTCGAGTCAAGTTATCGACTGTGATTGAAACAGGTTCCAGAGACATGACCGGGCGTCACTCCCAAGGCGTCTGACGGCGGCGCAATAAGACAGGATCAAAATCGCAAGTCGAGTAAATATTGATCACCAAGTAAGTTACGTAATTCTACGTAGAGCGATGTATGTGATTGGTGCGCTTGGAATAGTATTGCGTGGCTTGAATGGGTGATACGCGTTGTATTGCCTGGGCTGGGACGGGGAGCGTGGTAGGTTCCGCGGGCATTCATGCGCTCCGCTCAATCACTTCGGACCCTCTCCCCCACGACGGCCCGCCGGGTCGCGCTGTCCCGCCAGCATCTCGCGGGAAGCCGCGAGGCGGGCCCGGCACGCTTCCTGGACGTGGTGCGTGACCTGTGCTGTCTCCAGCTCGATCCAACCCAGGTCGTGGCGCGCAGCCACCTGCTGGTGCTGTGGAGCCGCCTGGGGGCATTTGCCCTGGAGGACCTCGAGTCCTTCATCTGGAAGGAGCGTCAGCTCTTCGAATACTTCGCGCACTGCGCCTCGCTGGTGCTGACCGAGGACTTCCCCATCCACCGCACGCGGATGCGCCACTTCGCGGCGGGCAGCTCGCCCCGGGAGCAGCAGGCCGCGCGCTGGTTGAAGGACAACGCGGGCTTCCGCCGCTACATCGTCGGGGAGCTGCGGCGCAAAGGACCGCTACCCTCGGACGCCTTCGAGGACCGGTCGAAGACGGACTGGAAGTCGGGCGGCTGGAACACGGGGCGCAACGTGAACCAGATGCTGGAGCTCCTGTGGGGGTACGGGCTCGTCCTGGTCGCGGGCAGGACGGTGGGGCAGCGCCTCTGGGGGCTTCCGGAGCACTGCCTTCCGGCCTGGACGCCCCCGGACGTACTGTCCGTGCGCGACGCCGTGCGGCTCGCGGCGCAGCGGTCGCTGCGCGCACTGGGAGTCGCGCAGGCGGCACACATCCGGCGTTACTTCGTCCGGGACACATATCCCGGGCTGCCCGAGGTGCTGAGCGATCTGGAAGCGGAGGGCCGGATCGTCCGCGTGCGGATCCGGGATGGGAGCAGCGACTGGCGCGGGACCTGGTACGTGCACGCCGACGAGCTCCCCCTGATCGACACCCTCGAGGCGGAGGAGGGAGCCTGGGAAGGGCGCACCGTCCTGCTCTCGCCCTTCGACAATCTCATCTGCGACCGGGCCCGCACGGAGGCGCTCTGGGGCTTCAGGTTCCGACTGGAGATCTACGTGCCCCGGGCCCAGCGGCAGTACGGCTACTTCGTCATGCCCCTGTTGCACGGGGATCGGCTGATCGGCCGGGTCGACCCGGAGTTCGACCGGGAGCATGGGCGGCTGGTCATCAACGCCGTCCATGCCGAGGAGGAGGCCGCCCGGTCGGCGGCGCCAGCCCGGGCGGTGGCCGGCGCGCTCCAGTCGCTGGCGGCCTTCGTGGGGGCGCGTGAGATCCGCTACCTGGGTCCGGTTCCGAAGGCGTGGCGACGCGCGCTCGTCACGAGCGCGTGAGGCCGGGGCCGCTTGAGAAGACCACGGGGGGATGCCCCGGGAGCCGCTCCTCCAGGTACTCGCTCAGCACGCGGCGCAGGCGCAGCGCCTCGTCGTCAACGAGCTGCTTCAGCTCGACCAGGTGCGAGAGCGCCGCGAGCACCGCGTTCTCGTCGACGCCGAAGTCGATGAAGCAGGCCAGCTCATCGGCGCCGATCTCCGCCAGCCTGTCCACCATGGGCAGGCACGAGGTGGGGGTGCCGATGAGCGCGCTCATCCGGTAGTGCAGCTCGAAGGCGAACGAGGCCAGCCTGTCGAGCAGCTTCGGATCGTCGACGTCGACCGGCAGCTCCATGCTGCGGATGCGCATTTCCTGGAGGCGCAGGTGGGTGCGCAGGTAGTGGGTGAGCGGTTCGCGGACCTGGTCGAGCACCTCGTCCGCGTCCTTCCCCACGAAGGTGTGCAGCATCACCGTCACGGTGCCCGTGGCCGGGTCGTGGCCGGCGCGCGCCCGGGCCGCGCGGTAGAGAGCAATCTTGTCCCGCACCTCCTCGACGGATTGCGACGCCAGCGACGTCAGCACGTGGACGCCCAGCTCGCCGGCCTTCTCGAACAGCTCGGGGTTGCCGGGGCAGGTGAGCCACACCGGCAGCTCGGGTTGCACGGGGCGGGGGAAGGTGCGCAAGAGGACGTCCTTGCCTGTCCCCTCCGGGAAGGGAACGGCTCCGCCCCGCCAGAGCTCCCGCACCTGTTCGAGCGCGCGGAACAGCACGTCGCGCTTGTTCGCGAAGTGGTCCGGCGCCAGCGCGAAGTCCTGGGGCATCCAGCCGGACGTCACCGCCATGCCGACCCGGCCCTTCGACAGGTTGTCGATGGCGGACCAGTCCTCCGCCACCCGGAGGGGGTGGTGCAGCGGCAGGACGACGCTGCCGGCGCGCAGCCCGATGCGCTCGGTGGCGATGGCCAGTGCGGCGGTCAGCACCGCGGGGTTCGGGTAGAGGCCGCCGTGCTCGTCGAAGTGGCGCTCGGGGGTCCAGATGGCCGCGAAGCCATTGCGGTCCGCGAGCCGGGCTCCCTCCAGGTACAGGCGGTACCGGTCCCTGGCGTTGACGTCTTCGTTGGCGAAATAGAAGAGGCCGAAGCCGGGCTTCTTGCGATGGGCGCCTTCCGCGGGGCGCGTCGGCACCACCTGGGCCACGAGCCCGCCCGCGTTGCCCGCGCGCGTGTCGGGGACCACGGAGACCCGGGCCACCGCCGGGTGCTGGGCGAGCACCGCCTCGACCTCCGCGGATCCGAAGACCGTGCCCACCGTGAGGGTGCTGCCGTGGCTCGTGTTGTCCGTCTCACCTGGGGGCCGCGTGAGCGCGGAAGGCTCTGCATCCGAACAGAGCGCCAGCTCCTCCACGAGTGTGCCCAGGTGTCCCGCGAGCCTGGCCACCGCCGTGGAGGCGAACCGCCGGGCGTCGTAGTGGAACCGCAGGGCCAGTCGCGGACCGGACGTGGCGCTGATGACGAGCGGTGCCGGGAGCGGGGCCGGAGGGTGGGTGAGGCCGTGGAAGCCGAGGCTCCGGGCAAGCGACTTCAGGGCGGCGTCCTCGGCGTCTGTCATGAGCACGCTGTCGAAGAGCGAGCCTCCCTCGGATCCGTCAAGACAGGCCCGGAGCGGAGGGAAGGCGCCTGCCTCATCGGAGGGTGTCTGCGACCATTCGGCCTGGAGACCTCGGAGCCAGCGAAGCAGCGTGCCGCCGCGAGGCACCTGGATGCGGCGCGGAGCGAGGGTGGCGAAGCGCCCCACCAGCGAGTCGCCCCCGGACAGCGGGGCCGGGCCTCCCGTGAGCACGCCGAAGAGGAACTCATCCCCCAGGCCGTATTGGTGCAGGAGCAGCGCCCACGCGGCCTGGAGCAGCGTCGACAGGTCCAGCGTGTGCTGTCGGAGAAACGCCTGCACCTGGCCGGTGGCCGCTGGCGAAAGGAGGAACCGCTGCACGAGCCCTTCGCCCTCCGGCACGGCGCTGGAGGGGGACGGCTCCGTTGCTCTCGCGAGCCAGGCGTCGAGCAGCCCGGTGCGCCGCGCGCCTCGCAGCGTCTCGCGGATCCGCGCCTCCTCCGCGCGTGGGTCCTGTCGTTCGAGCGACACGACGTAGTCCCGATAGGGGTGGCTGCGCCCGAGCCCGGCCTCCTCCTGCCCACGTGCTGCCCGGTAGAGCAGGAACAACTCCTGGAGGCAGCGCCGCGCCGAGGCGTCGTCGAGGATGAGCGGGTGCCACGTGAGCACGACCGTCCCCGCCTCCGGTGAGGTTCGCAGCACCGTGGCGCGGAGGAGGGGCGCCTGCGTGGGATTCATGGCGCGCCGCCGCTCTTCCGCGAGGAACGTCGTGCGCCTCGCGGACTGCTCCGCCTCCGCGAGGCCCGACAGGTCGAGGCGCTCCAGGCGCGGCTCGACCCTCCCGCGCACCACCTGCATGGGCTCGCTCATGCCGTGCCAGACGAAGGCGGTCCTCAGGGCGGTGTGGCGGGCCAGGAGCTGGCGCAGCGCGGCCTCCAGCGCCGCTTCATCCAGCTCCTGGCGGAAGCTCCAGTGCAGGCTGCAGGGCCGGGCTTCGGGCAGCTCGGGACGCGCGAGGAGCTCCCGCTGCACGGGCGAGAGCCGGTACACATCCTGGACGTTCTTCATGTTCCCTCGGGGCCGGAGCCGCCGCCTTCGAGCAAGGGCTTGAGCTGGCGGGCGAGCTCCGCCACGGAGGGCTCGACCATCAACGAGTAGTGATCCCCTGCCAGCTCGACGAGCCGAGGGGCCTGCCGCGTCAGGGAGTCCCATCCGCCCATCGGTCCCGAGGCGGCCTGGAGTGCGCCCGCGTTCGGGCGGAAGAGGACGATGGGGGCGGGGTGGTCGCTCCGGGGCACGTAGGCGCGGAAGGCCCGGGCATGGGCGCGGTAGACATCGAAGCGGGCGCGCATCGCCTCGCTGGAGGGGGAGACCCCGTGTCCGCCCATCCGCTCCAGCTCCACCGCGAAGTCCTGACGCAGGAGCGCGTCGTCCGGCCGCGTGGGCCCGACTCCCGGCTGGAGCGACGGCACCCAACTGTCGATGAGGGCGACGAGCGCCACGGGCCTTCCGCGTCGCAGCAGCTCGCGGGCCATCTCGAAGACTACCAGTCCACCCATGGACCAGCCGGCGAGCAGCAGGGGACCCTCCGGCTGCGTCTTCAGCACGACCTCCACGTAGGCCGTCGCCATGGCCTCCAGCGTGGTGAAGGGCTCGCGGGTGCCATCGAGGCCCGGGGCTTCGAGCCCGTAGAGCGGCTGCTCCGTCCCCAGGTGCTGGGAGAGCGGGACGTAGCAGAGGGCGCTGCCGCCGATGGGGTGCACGCAGAACAGGGGCGGGCGCTTGCCGTGGGGCTGGATGGGCACGAGCGGTGTCCAGGCGGCCGACGAAGGCTCCTCGCGCAGCAGCTCGGCGAGTCGCGCGATGGTGGGGTGCGTGAAGAGCACCGACAAGGGGAGCGTGCGTCCCCGCGCGCGGGCGATCCGCGACATCATGCTCATCGCGAGCAGCGAGTGTCCGCCCAGCGCGAAGAAGCTCTGGTCGATGCCCACGGGCCGCACGTGCAGCAACTCCTCCCAGAGCTGGACGAGCTGCCGCTCCACGTCATCACGGGGAGCGGCGGGGAGGACCTCGGAGACCGGGCCGCCCGTGGGCGCGGGCAGGGCCTTGCGGTCCACCTTGCCGTTGGGGGACAGCGGCAGCGCGTCCAGCACCACGAGCGCCGAGGGCACCATGTGCGCGGGCAGTCGCTCCGCGATGAAGCCGAGCAGCGCCGCGCTCTCCGGGGTGGAGCCCGCGGCGGGGACGACGTAGGCCACCAGCCGTCGATCTCCGGGCACGTCCTCCCGCGCCACCACGACGGCCTCGCGAAGGGCGGGGTGCTCCAGGAGCCTGGCTTCAATCTCCCCCGGCTCGATGCGGAAGCCGCGCACCTTGAGCTGGTGGTCGGCGCGACCGAGGAACTCGAGGCGGCGGTCGGGCAGGTAGCGGGAGTTGTCTCCCGTCCGGTACATCCGCGCGCCGGGCTCGGAGCTGAAGGGATTGGGAACGAAGCGCTCCGCGGTGAGGGCCGGCTGGCGGAGGTAGCCCGCGGCGAGTCCGTCTCCGCCGATGTAGAGCTCTCCCGGCACACCCTGGGGCACGGGCTCGAGCTGCCGGTCGAGCAGGTACACCTGGGTGTTCGCGATGGGGCGGCCGATGGACACCGTGCGCTCCACCTGACCTGGCTCCTTCATCACGTAGCAGGTGGTGAAGGTGGCGCTCTCGGTGGGGCCATAGCCGTTGATGACATGGCCGCCTCGCGCAAGTCGCTCCCTCACCCGGGCCGGTGCCAGCACGTCTCCACCGGCGAGCACCTGGCGTACCCGGTCGAGCGCCTCGGGGTGGTACGCCACCATCTGGTCGAAGAGGGGCGCGGTGAGCCATAGCGTCGTCACCTCGAAGCGCTCCAGCACGCGGCCCAGCTCCTCGAGCGACGGCATGTGCGGCGGGCACACCGCCAGCTTCGCGCCGTGCAGCAGGCTCCCGAACAGCTCGAAGGCCGAGGTGTCGAAGGAGATGGGGGACAGCAGCAGGAAGGTCTCCTGCGGCCCCGTGTCGAAGTAGCCGGTGTCCATCGCCATCCGCATCACGCCACGGTGGGGGACGCACACGCCCTTGGGTCGTCCTGTCGAGCCCGAGGTGTACATGACATACGCGAGGTCCAGCGGGCCCGTGCCCGCGACGGGCCGGTCGTCACGCCTCGCGGCGATGTGTTGCCGGTCCACGTCCATCAGCACCCGCCGCTCCGCGCTCATGGGCAACAGGTCCGCCAGGGATTGCTGGGTGACGAGCGCGCGGACGTGGGCCTCGTCCAACATGAAGGCCAGTCTGTCTTTGGGATAGGTGGGATCCAGGGGCAGGTAGGCACCGCCGGCCTTGAGGATGCCGAGCACGCCCACCACCGTCTCCGGGGAGCGCTCCAGGCACAGGCCGACGATGGCACCGCGCTCCACGCCGAGCGTGCGCAGATGCCACGCGAGCTGGTTCGCTCGCCGGTCCAGCTCGCGGTACGTGAGGCGCGCGCCCTCGGCTTCCACCGCGACGGCGTCCGGGGTCCGGTCCGCCTGCGCCTCGAACACCTCCTGGAGGCAGGCGTCCCGAGGGAAGGACGTCGTGGTGTCGTTCCACTCCACCAGCAGCCGGTGCTTCTCTTCGGAAGTCACCAGCGGCAGCTCGCGGAGCCGTCGCCGGGGGCCGGCCACCATGCCCTCCAGCAGCACGCGCACGTGCTCCAGCATCCGCTCGACGGAGTCCGGCGTGAAGCGGTCCACGTCGTGGACGAGCTGCAGCTCCAGGTCCGCGCCCACGTTCGCCACGAAGGTGAGTGGGTGCCCCGTCCGGGGGTCGGCGTAGGCGAGGTCCTCCAGCGACACCGCCCCGCCGGCGATGGGATCGAGCTTCAGCCCGGGCGCGTTCTGGATGGAGACGACGCTGTGGAACAGGGGCTGTCCGCGCGGCACCTGGCCGAGCCCCTGGGCGTCCACCAGCGAGAGCACGTCGTGTCGCCGCGCGGCGAGCTGATCCGCCTGGAGCTGCTTCAGCCAGGGGAGGAGCTCCGCCTCGGGAGGGACCGCCACGCGCGTGGCCAGCGTGTTGATGAGCAGCCCCACCATCGTCTCGGAGCCGGCGAGCGCGGGCGAACGACTGGAGGTCACGCTGCCAAAGACGACGTCGCGCTCTCCGCTGTAGCGGCTGAGCAGCAGCGCCCAGGCCCCCTGCACGAGCGTGCCGGGTGTGAGCTGGTTCTGCCGGGCGAGCGCTGTGAGCTGTCCTGTCACGGACGCGGGCACGCGGAGGGTGCACGAGGCGTAGGTCGCATCGGCCTGGGGAGGCAGCTCGGAGCCGCGATCGACCCAGAGCGGGGTGGGGGCGACGAAGCCCTGGAGCGCCTCGCGCCAGTACCGCTCCGCCTCCGCCCGATCGCGGCGCGACAGCGAGATGACGAAGTCACGGTAGGGGCGCCCCACCTCCAGCTCCAGCTCGCGCCCCTGCGTGAGCGCGTCGTAGTGGAGGGCGACCTCTCTCAAGCACAGGGGAAGCGACCACCCGTCGAGCAGCAGGTGGTGGTAGCTCCACAGGCATCGGTACAGCTCCGGTCCCAACTGGAGGAGCTTGAAGCGCAGGAGCGGCGCCGCCGCGAGCGTGAAGCCCTTGCGCCGGTCGTTGTCGAGCAGGGCCTCCCACCGCGCCTCCTGTTCGGCCACGGGCAGCCCGCGCAGGTCGTGCTGCTCCCAGGGCACTTCGACCTGGGTGCGCACGGCCTGGACCGGTTCGGGCAGGCCCTCCCAGAAGAAGCAGGTGCGCAGCACGGGGTTGCGTTCGACGACGCGCTGCCAGGCGCGTTGCAGCAGCGGGAAGGAGAGGGGGCCCCGCCACGTCCAGGAGACCTGCTCCACATAGGCCCCTCCGCGCGGTGAGTAGAGGCTGTGGAACAACATGCCCTGCTGCATCGGCGCGAGCCGGTAGACATCGTCGACGTTCTTCATGGGTCGTGGGCCTCGTCGATCTGGTCGATGAGCAAGGCGAGGGTGTCCATCTGCGACGCATCCAGCCCCGCGTGCGGGAAGTCCGTGGGAGAGATCGCGCTCCGGGCTTCCTGGTCCCCCGCGCACAGCGCGCGCAGTGCACCGAGCACGTCCGCGAGGAGCCGCTCCGGAGCCGGCGTGGGCAGGGTGTCCCCATCATGGGTGCAGCGCACGTGGAGCCGGTCTCCGGCGAGGAAGCCTTCGAACTCCAGGAGGCGCCCGCCCGACAGGCCCCGTCCGGAGAGCCCTTCCGGAATCGCGCCGTTGCCTCCCAGCAGGCGCAACCCCATCTCGTTCCGCCGCGAGCCGGACTCCTGAGGCGAGGGGCGGCGGACCTCCTCCTTGATGCCCTTGAGCAGCGTCGCTTCGTCGGCACCCTCGGGGAGCTCGATGCGCAGCGGCCGGCTCACGTCGAAGCAGCCCACCGTGCGGGAGCAGTCGACACCCTCGAACGCATCGCGCCCGTCATGGATGAAGTCGAGATGAAGCACGCGGCCCTCGGTCCACGCCGCGAGCGCGCTGGCGAAGCTCACGAGCAGCGCCTCTCCCAGGTCGGCACGCCAGACGCGCGTGAGCTTCTCCTGGAGGGTGCGCGTCTCGTCCGCGGACAGTGAGGCCGTGAGCTCGTGCACGGCACCCTTCCGCGGCGCGACGTCTCCGCCCGACGCTACGGCGCCCTGCGTGAGCTGCTCCGCCCAGCGCTTGAAGGGCCAGGTCTTCGGACGTGCGCCATCGCCCGCGTTCGACCGCAGGGCACCGCTCACGTCCTCGGCCAGGATGCGCCATGAAGTCCCATCGATGACCAGGTCATGACCGGCCAGGAGCAGCCGGCTGCTTCCCGGAGTGCCCTGGACGAGGGCCGCCGCCAGCAACGGCCCACGGCTCGGATCCAGCGCGGCCTGGATGCGAAGCGCCGCGGCGCGAAGGGCCTCCGCGTGTTCCGCTCCTGCCAGCGTGCCCAGGTCGAGCTCCACCACCGGCACGTCCCCGCTCGGCGGTGCGCCCTCCTGTCGCCAGTCCGTGCTCTCGTGGAGGAAGCGGTGGCGGAGCGCATCGTGACGGGTGAGGAGGCCATTCAGCACGCCCGCCACGCGGGCCGCATCGGTTGGACCCGGAAGGTCGAGCGTCAGCACCCGGCTGGCACGCGCGGTGGCTTCGGGAGGCACCTCCAGCAGGCGCCGCTGCTCCGGCGTGAGCGGGACGGGCCCCATCACCGGGCCCTGCTCGGCCTGACGCGTGAGCATTCCTTCGAGCACCCGGCCCAGCTCCGCGATGGTCGAGGTCTGGAAGAACTGCTCCGGGTCGAGCTGGAGTCCCAGGCGACTGCCCCGGGCCATGATCTGGATGGCCTGGACCGAGTCACCACCGAGCTCGAAGAAGTCGTCGTGGATGCCGACCCGGTCGATGCCCAGCACCTCCTCCCAGGCGGCGGCGAGCTTCTGCTCGAACCCGGTGCGCGGGGGCACGTAGCCTGTCTTGAGGTTCGGTCGCGGCTGGAGGGCCTCTCCTGTGCGCGCCTCGGCCACGGCCTCGGCGATGCGCTCGCGGACGACCTCGTCGGTGTTCGCGATCGTGGCCTGGAGGTCCCGCACGGAGACGACCACCTGAGGCATCACGCGGGCCGCCAGCAGCAGCTCGAGCGCGGCCACGCCTTCACGCGGCAGGATCTCCTCGCGCGCGCCCTGGGATGGCTCGGCGGCGGCCAGGGTCTCCGACCTGGCGGCGGCCAGCGCACGGAGCTCGGCGGCGGGGTCGTTCACCCGCTTCTGGGTCAGCCGCTCGACTTCGACGAGCACGCGGCCCTCCTCGTCCGTCAGCACGACGTCGAAGGCGCGCGTCTCCCCATCCGCACCCGCATGTTCGAGGAACCGCGCGTGGGCGTGGATGCGGCGCGGCAGCGCGCCGAGGAAGCGCAGGCGTCCATAGCCGAAGGGCAGGTAGTAGCCGCGCTCGGCGAGGAAGCTCTTCGCCATGCCGGAGGTCCGATCCATCAGCGAAGGGTGGAAGCGCATGTGCTCGAGGTCGGAGGCGAACTCCGGCTGGAGCTCCAGCACGAGCAGCAGCTCGCCCTTGCCCAGATGGAGCTGGCGGACGCTGCGCCAGCGGGGCCCGAGGTCTTCCTCGTACTCGGCTTCGAGCGAGTCGGGTGTGCCCTCGCACCGGCGACGGATCGCCTCCAGGTCGAGCGTCCGCGGTGCCATGGGCGCGAGGAACCGGGCGCGGCCCGTGACATGCGCCGTGGCCTTGCCCGTGCCGTCCGCTGGCTGCGAGCGCACCACCCAGCGGTAGCCCTCCGCCTCCTGCTCGATGACGAGCCGGACCTCACGCGTCTCTCCGTCGGGCACCCGCAGCGGGAAGAGGAAGAAGGTGTCGAACAGCTCGATGACGTGCTCCCCGGCGCGGTCGGAGAGCGCGGCCCGCACCAGCTCGAACCACGCCACGCCGGGGACGGTGGGAGTGCCGAGGATGCGGTGCTCATCCACCACCCAACGCGACCGCGCATCGCCGATGTCCGAGGCGAAGACGAGCCGCTCCGGGGTGTCCTCGAGGCAGCGGTGGAGGAGCGGATGCGGGAGCAACCGGAGTGGCTGCTCCAGGGCTGCGTCCTTGCGCGCCGCCATCCCGACCTCCTCCCAAGCGCCCCAGTTCACCGCCACCGCGTGCACCCCGGTGCGGGCGTGGTACGCGCGCACGGCCGCATCCAGGAAGGCGTTGCCCGCCGTGTAGTCCACCTGACCCAGTCGACCAACGACGGAGGACAGGGAGGAGCAGGCGACGAAGAAGTCGGGAGCGGTTCCCTCCAGCGCGTCCATCAGCACCTGCGTCCCCCGCACCTTGGGCGCGAGGACGACGGCCGCTGCTTCGGGCGACTTGAGCTGGATGAGGCCACCGCCCGGAACGCCCGCCGCGTGGATGACCCCGTGGAGCGCGCCGAAGCGCTCTCGCGTCGCGGCCATCACTCCGCGCATCGCCTCCAGGTCGGTGACGTCCGCGCGGCACACGATCACCTCCGCGCCCCGTTCCTCGAGCGATAGGACGGCGCGAATCCTCCGGCGCACCGTGTCCTCCGTGCCGGAGTCCTCAAGGAGCTGGGGCCACGCCTCACGCGGAGGAAGCGCCGTGCGCGCGGTGAGCACGAGCCGGGCACGCACCCGTTCCGCGAAGGACTCCGCGAGGGCGAGCCCGATGCCACCGAGGCCTCCGGTGATGAGGTACGTGCCGCGCTCACGCAGGGGCGGCGTCGCGGCGCCATCTCCAGGTCGGAGCGTGTCAAAGCCCTGCACCCAGCGGCGGCCTCCCCGGTACGCGGTGCTCGGCTCCTCGACCTCGGAGGCGACATCCGTGGCGATCAGCTCCGCCAGCCGCTCGAACCGCGGGCCGCCGGAGGGAGGCAGCGTGACGTCCACGCTTCTGCAATGCAGGCGGGGGTACTCGCGAGGGATGACCCGAACCGGGCCCAGCACTGTCGCCTGCTCGGGCCACACGAGGTCATCGCCGGTGACCTCCTGCATGCCATTGGACAGCGCCACGATGCTCACCGGCTGCTCCAGCCCTTGTCGCCCCAGTGCCTGGGCCAGGAAGAGCAGGCTGTAGAAGGACCGCGCGACCACGTCCTCGGAGGACGCGCCCGCGGCGTCGGAAGTGAGGCCGAAGCAGTGAACGATGCGCTGAGGAGCGCGTCCCTCGGTGTGGAGCTCCGAGAGCAGGGCAGCGTAGCCCTCACGGGTGGGCGCCACCTCGAACGTGTCCGCTCCGGTGCGCCGGAAGGCCCGCGCCCGTCGCGCTTCCACCACGTCCCCCCCGGACTGACGCAGCCGCGCGGCGACGCGAGCCCCGAGCCCGGTTTCATCCACGAGCAGCAACCACGAAACGCGCGGTGTGCCCTCCGTCGCCGCGCGCGCGACGGGCAGGGGAGCCGACTCCTTCCAGACCGGCACGTAGAACCAGCTCGCCAGGTCGGCACGCTTCTCCAGGGAGCCCTGCCGCGCGCCGGATACGAGGGGCGAGCTGCGCGGCTCGACCCAGTGGCGCTGGCGCTCGAAGGGGTACGTGGGCAGCGTCTGGCGATGACGCTGCTCCCCGGCGAAGAGGCCCGGTGCCGTCACCCCCAGCAGCCAGAGCTGGCCCACGGTGCGCAGCAGGTGCTCCACGTCCGAGGTCTGCTCCTCGGCGGACGGAAGGCAGGGCAGCACGGCCTGGCCCGGCTTCTTCCGGGGATGCCACCGCGCCAGCGTGCGCAGCGCCCGTCCCGGGCCTACCTCCAGCAGGACGGCATCGGGCTCCTGGAGCAGGACCTCCAATCCCTCGGCGAAGCGCACGGGCTTTCGCAGGTGCTGGGCCCAGTAGTCGGGGCTCATGGCCTGCTCCGGGGTGATCCACGTCCCCGTCACACAGGAGAGGAAGCGGAGCGTCGGCGCACTCCTCCGGACGCGGGCCACTGCCTCACGGAAGGGCGCCACCGCGGCCTCCACCTGCTTGCAGTGGAAGGCATGGGAGGTGCGCAGCCGCCGGCAGGGAACGGCACGCTCAGAGAGCCGTCGCTCCAGCGCGGCGATGGCCTCCGTGGAGCCCGCGACCACGCATGAAGACGGACCATTGACCGCGGCAATCTCCAGCTCCGAGGAGAGCAGGGGGTTCAGCTCACGCTCGGGAAGCTGCACCGAAAGCATCGCCCCAGGAGGGCACGCCTGGAGCAGGTGTCCCCGGAGCGCTACGAGATCGAGCGCATCATCGAGCGAGAACACTCCAGAGAGACACGCGGCGACAAGCTCACCCACGCTGTGGCCGAGCATCGCGCCCGGTTGAAGACCCCAGTGCTGAAGCAGCCGCGCCAGCGCGTACTCGATGACGAAGAGCGCCGGCTGGGTGAGGGCCGTCTGCTCCAGCCGCGCCGCCGCGTGAGCCTCTCCTCCCTCGGATGGGAACAGCACCGACCTCAAGTCCAGGTCGTGCCTCCGTCGCAAGGCTTCGAGGCAACGATCCACCTCTTCGCGGAAGACGGCCTCGGAAGCGTAGAGGTCCGCCGCCATCCCGGGATGCTGTGAGCCCTGGCCGGGGAAGAGGAACACCAGCGACCGGCGGGTGGGCTCCTGCGTGCGGGACAGGACCCGCTCCGGATGAAGGGTCGCGAGCGTGACCGCGGCGTCCTCCGTGTCACGGCACACCACGAACCGGCGGTGGTCGAAGTCGCGCCGGCCCACCGCCAGCGTGTACGCCACATCCGCCAGGGGCAGGGTGGGGTGCTGCTTCAGGTGCTCGGCGAGTCGGGTCGTCATCGCCTCGAGGGCCGCGCCCGAGCGGGCTGACAGCAAGAGGAGCTGGAAGGGACGCGACGGGCCCGAGGCGCCTCTTACGGGGGCCTCCTCCACGACGACATGCGCGTTGGTTCCGCCCAGGCCGAAGGCGCTGACGCCCGCGCGCCGCGGAGCCGGGGCCTCCCAGTCACGCAGCCGCGCGTTGACGTAGAAGGGGCTCTGGGCGAAGTCGATCTCCGGGTTGGGCGTCTCGAAGTGCAGGCTCGGCGGGAGGCGGCGATGCTCCAGCGCCAGGGTCGTCTTGATGAGCCCGGCGATGCCGGCCGCGGTGTCCAGGTGTCCCAGGTTGGTCTTCACCGAGCCGAGCGCGCAGAACCCCGTGCGCTGCGTCTGACGTTGGAAGGCCAGCGTGAGCGCCTTCACCTCGATGGGGTCGCCCAGCGACGTGCCTGTCCCGTGCGCTTCGACATAGGAGATCGAATCAGGAGTCACGCCCGCCAGCGCCTGCGCCAGGGCGATGACGTCCTGCTGCCCGCTGACGCTCGGCGCGGTGTAGCCGACCTTCGCTGCGCCGTCGTTGTTGAGGGCGCCGCCCCGGATGACCGCGTGGATGGTGTCGCCGTCGGCCAGCGCCTCGGAGAGTCGCTTCAGCAGCACGACGCCCGCCCCGTTGCCGGCGACGGTGCCCTGGGCCTTCGCGTCGAAGGCGCGGCAGTGCCCGTCCGGCGAACCGATGCCCCGCTCGTTGTGGAGGTACCCGGTCCGTTGCGGAACGGTCAGCGAGACACCGCCGGCCAGGGCCATGTCGCACTGGTGGCTGAGCAGCGACTGGCTGGCGAGCACGACGGCCACGAGCGACGTGGAGCACGCCGTCTGCACGGAGATGCTCGGGCCCTTGAGGTCCAGCTTGTAGGCGACGCGCGTGGCCAGGTGATCGTTCTTGTTGTGGAGGATGGTCTGGAACGCATTCGCCGTTCCCACCAGCCGTCCTGCCGGAGCCAGGTGGTGAAGCAGGTAGTGGTTGGCGCCGGCCCCGGCGAAGACGCCGATGGGACCTGGAAAGGCAGACGGTTCGTACCCGGCACGCTCGAATGCCTCCCACGCGCACTCGAGGAAGACGCGCTGTTGCGGGTCGGTCAGCTCGGCCTCTCGCGGAGAGAAGCCGAAGAAGCGCGCGTCGAAGCGCTCGAGGTCTTCGAGCAGGCCCCGGGCCTTGACGTACTTCGGGTCTCCCAGCTCCGCGGGATCGATGGACGCGCGCTCCAGCTCCGCGTCGGAGAAGAAGGTGATGGACTCCACCCCGTCCTGAAGGTTCTGCCAGAACTGCTCCACGGAACTGGCGCCGGGGAAGCGGCAGGACATGCCGATGATGGCGACGGCTTCCATGTCCAGGGGCTGTGGTTCGGTGCTCATGCCTTCCCTCGTCCTGACTTCATGGGGCGCGGAGCCTATACTGAAACCTGAATCAGTCTTCAGCTTCGAAGGCGTTGCGCGATGCAACAGATGTCGCCGCGCAGCGTCATCGTCCGCGTCATGCGCACCGAGGTGTTCCCCATGAGTGTCGAACCTGTTGCTTCACCGCGTGAGGCGTCACCCCAGCGCTGGCGTCGTCCGCTGGGCCTGGCGGAGTGTCTCTTCTGGCAGCTCGACCGGGCGCTCTGCGGCAACTTCATCGCCTACGTGGAGCTCACCGGTCTGGTGGTGGAGGAGGACCTCGCGAGGGGACTCGCGGCCCTTATCGAAGCGCATCCCATCCTGCGGGCGCGCATCGTCGAGGACGCGGTCGTGGGCCGCCCCTGCTTCGAGGAGGTGGACGCGGCGTCACCCACGCTCACCCGCGTCGCGGCGGAGCCCGAGGTCCTTCTCCACCACTGGCTGCGCGAGGCGGATCTGAGCATTGATGAAAGCCGTGCACCCCTGTTCCGCGCGCATTGGGCCAGTGACGGCGAGCGGACCTGGGTGGGGCTGACGTTCCACCATGCCATCGGCGACGGTGAGTCGGCCGCGCGCCTGCTGTCCGAGTGGATCCGCTTCCTGGATGAAGGCGTCGGTCCACGGCCCACCCTCCCTCCGCCGCCGCAGGAGTCGTTCTACCGCCCGGAGGCGTTCGGCGCGCCGGACAAGGCCGCCCATCTGGCCACGGTGGTCGCGGACGTGAGGGCGCGGCTCCAGGGACTGGCTCCGGGCAATGTCGTGCCGGGCCTGTGCGAACGGATGACGCTCACGCGGGAGCTTGGACACCGCGAGTTCGGGCTGTTGCCCGAACAGACTGAAGCCCTGGCCCAGGCCTGCCGGCGACACGGTGTGACGGTGCACGGAGCGCTGGGCGCGGCCTATCTGGGGGCGCTGCATGCGGAGTTCCTGGCCCCCGGTCAGTCCGTGGTGCTGTCGCTGGCTTCGCCCGTCAACCTCCGAAATGCCCGCCGCGGTCGCGTGGAGGCGGACGACGTCGCCGTGCGGGTGTCGGGAGTGGTGAGCCGCATTCGCGTGAGCGACCCGGATGAGCTCTGGCAGCTCGCCGACACCGTCACGCGGGACATCCGGCAGCAGGCCGAGGTGGGCAATGCCCATCTGCTCCACGAGCTCGTCTACGCCCAGACGCCGCCGAGCCTCGCGAGGGAGAGCGGCCTCGCCCTGCTGGAAGGGATGCGGCGCTTCCCGTGGAACAGCGTGCTGACGAACACCGGCCGCATGCGCATCCTGGAGCACGGGCGGAAGCTGACGGTGCGGCGCCTGGGGTTCTTGGGCGCACCGACTCCGAGTCAGGCGCTGGTGATGTCCATCAGCACGTGTGGCGGGTTGCAGACCCACACCGTGTACGACCGCCAGAACCTCCCGCCCGACCGCGCCAACTCCCTCCTGCGCCGCTTCGAGGAGCGGCTGCTCGGCGCCATCGACTCGCGGGACGTCAGGGCGACGTGAGCGGCTCCAGGTGCATGGGCACACCGCCCTTGGGACGCAGCGCCACCAGCGGCTCCTGCTCCGCCCGCCAGCCGGGCACGCGCCGGAGCCGGTAGCGCCGCAGCACCTGTGCGAGCAGCAGCACCATCTCCATCATGGCGAAGCGCTGGCCGATGCAGTGTCGCTGCCCGGCACCGAACGGCAGGTAGGCCAGGCGTGGCCGGCCCGCCGAGCGCTCGGGCGAGAAGCGCTCGGGATTGAAGCGCTCCGGCTCCGGCCAGAGCGACGGTTGGCGGTGGATGACCCAGGGCGAGATGGCCACGATGAGGCGGGGACTGGCCGGAATGCGAAAGCCGTCCAGCGCGTCCTCCTCAAGCGCCTGCCGCACCATGACCCAGGCGGGTGGGTGCAGGCGCATGCTCTCCTCGAGCACCTGCGAGAGATAGCGCAGCCGGGGGACGTCCTCCGCCGTGGGCACGCGCTCGCCCAGCACCTGGGCCACCTCGGCGCGAGCCTGTTCCTCCACCTCCGGATGCTCGGAGAGGAGTGACCACGTCCACGCCAGGGCATTGGCGGTGGTCTCGTACCCGGCGATGAAGAGCGTCATCAGCTCATCGCGAAGCTGCCCGTCCGTCATGCCCTCGCCCGTGTCGGCGTCGCGGGCCTCCATCAGCATCGCGAGCAGGTCCTGTCCGCGGGTCTCCCCGCTGCGACGCCGCGCGATGATGTCGAAGACGACGGCGTCGAGCGTCTGGCGCGCGCGCACGAACGCGCGATTGCCGGGAGTCGGGAGGCCGAGCGGCAGCGGCAGCAGGGACAGGACGCGCCCGTTCACCTCCTGCTGCGCCACCGTGAGCGCCGGAAGGACGCGGTCCGCCTCGTCCATCACCTGCGTGGAGAAGAGCGCCCGGCTGGCGATGGAGAGCGTCGTGCGCGCCATCTCCTGCGCCAGATCCAGCGGGGCCGATGGGTCGGGGCGAGTCCGCCAGCGCTCCAGCATGTACCGCCCTTCCTCCTCCATCACCCGCACCAGGGGCACCAGCCGCTCGAGGTGGAAGGCCGGCTGCGCGAGGCGCCGCTGTCGCTTCCAGAAGTCCCCCTCGCTCGTCAGCAGTCCGTTGCCGAGCATGGCGCTCAACCGCTGCGCCCCCACGCCCTTCGTGTACCGGCCGACGTGCTCCACGAGGACGTGCTTCACGTGCTCGGGGTTCACGAGCGACAGCACCCGGTTGACGGGCCCCATGCGCCACTGCGCCACGTCGCCGTATTCGCGGTGCATCCGGAGGAGGAAGGGGAGCGACTCGCTCCTGCGCTCCCGCAGGCTGCCCCAGAACCAGTGGCCCCGGGGGCCCGGTGCCTCACGCGTGCCGGTCATGACAGGGCCTCCTCTATGATGCGCACCGTCTGGCCCAAGCCATCCTCGGCCCGGATGGTCGCGCCCAGGTGTTCGGCCCGAGCGCGCATTCCGGGCGCGTCCGTGGCGGCGATCGCGGTCGCGAGGTTCTGTATTGTGAGCTGCTTGCGAGGAATGGGACGCGGAGCGACGCCGAGCTGCTCCATGCGCCAGCCCCAGAACGGTTGGTCTCCGAGGAACGGCACAACGGCCATGGGCACGCCCGCGCGGAGTGCCGCGGCCGTCGTCCCCGCGCCACCGTGGTGCACGACGGCGGCCATGCGAGGGAAGAGCCAGTCGTGCGGTGCCGAGTCGACGAAGTGCACGTTCTCGGGGAGCGCCTTCCGGTCGAGCCCGCCCCAGCCCGCCGCGAGCACCGCACGGCGTCCGTTCAGCGCCTGGACGACGAGCCGGCTCGTCTCGGCGGCATCGAAGCCCCCCATGCTGCCGAAGCCGACATAGACGGGAGCAGGCCCCGCGCCGAGGAAGTCGACCAGCCCGGCCGGAGGCTGCCAGGTGCGCGCCTCATCGAGGAACCAGTAGCCGGTGACCTTGATGAGGTCGGACCAGTCTGGAGGTGGAGGAACGACCGCGGGAGAGAACCCGTAGACCACCGGCCACCGGCGCTCCAGCATGACGTGGCCGGGATGGACGAGCGACCAGGGCCCGAGTCCCAGCACGTTGCGTCGAGCCTGATTGACCATGCGGCGGAAGCCCAGCCAGACAAGCTGCCGCATCGCCACG
>NZ_RAWB01001159.1 GCF_003612055.1 Corallococcus llansteffanensis | reverse complement strand
GGGCCAGAAGGGGGGCATGAACGGCGTCACGGACGGCGTGGACTTCTCCTCCATCCAGCTCATCGGCACGGCGGTGACGCCCGCGGTCATGGTGTCCGGGTGCGGCATCCTGGCGACGGGGTTGGACAACCAGATCTCGCGCATCACCTCGCGCCTGCGCGACATGGTCCGCGAGTGGCGCACGCTGCCGGAGGGCCACCCGCGCCGGACGCTGCTGCGCGACGAGGTGGCCATCATGGACCGCCGCCACGCCATCCTCGCGAAGGCCATCGGCTTCACCTACGCGGCGCTCCTGTCCTTCGTGGCCACGTCGCTGCTGTACCTGCTGCGCCGCAGCGTGCCGGTGCCGGAGGCGCTGCCGGTGGCGTCCTTCTCCCTGGGCGTGCTGCTGCTGGGCACCATGGCGGTGTTCGCGCTCGCGTCGCTGCGCCTGAGCCGCCGCGCCATCGCACTGGAGCGCGAGGACCTCTTTCGCGACGGGCCGCCACCGGGTGCGTCGGGGGTGTGAGGGCCCGGGTC
>NZ_RAWB01001158.1 GCF_003612055.1 Corallococcus llansteffanensis | reverse complement strand
CCGCCGGCCCCACCTGGACCGTGGTGGAGAAGGTGGGCCGCAAGCTCTTCTCCCGCGGCGTCTGGGCCCCGGAGGCCCACATCGTCCACGCCCGCGCCGTGCTCGACTCGGAGCGCGCCACCCCCGCCTACGCGAAGAAGCTGGCCCAGGGCCGCGAGCGCCGCGCCCGCGAGCAGGAGGAGTACGAGGTCGACTTCGCCAACGCCGTGCTGCGCTTCCTCGCCTTCAGTCCGGCCTGGCTGCCTCACGCCAAGCGCATGGCCGTCCTCGTCGCCGGCCACGCCACGCCCGTGGGCAGCGGCACCGTGGCCCGCACGGAGCGCATCCCCATCGAACGGCGCGCCGAGGCCGCCGTCATCGCCTGGATGCGACACCAGACCACCGGCTACGACGACATGCGCATCCAGCGCGTGAAGGGCGCCCGCCGCGAGGTGCGCCGCGAACTGGCGGATGTCTCCCGCGCCATCCTCGACCTGCACCGCCGCGACGCCCCCCACGCCCCGCCCGCGTGTCCGCTCTGCAC
>NZ_RAWB01001157.1 GCF_003612055.1 Corallococcus llansteffanensis | reverse complement strand
CGCCCCATAGCGCCCACGGGCCTCTGTAATGCTTCAGCCCGTGCTCCCTCGTAGAAGCATCGCGCTTCACCCGCCTGTCGGGATGCCATATGCCAGCGGGCATGCGCGTCACGCTCATCACGTTTGGCACCCACGGAGACGTCCGGCCCATGGTGGCGCTCGCCGAGGGCCTTGCCCGGGCGGGGCACACTCCTGTCCTCGTGGCCGACCCGGAGTTCGCTCCGCTCGTCGCGGGGCGCGGCATCGAGTTCGCGCCTCTGGCGGGTGACATCCGCGCCACCACGGCCCGCGCGGACATGGAGGCGCTCTTCACGCGGGGCCACAATCCGGCGGAGCTGTCGCGGATGATGGCCCGGCTCGCCATCGAGCACTCGGAGTCCTGGGCCTCGCAGTTCCTCGCCGCGGCCCGGGGCAGCGCGGGGGTCATCGCGAGCGGCCTGGGTTTCTTCATCGGGCTGTCCATTGCCCAGAAGCTCGGCATCCCCGCCATCGCCGCGGGCCTGCAACCTGTCTCCCCAACCTCGCGGT
>NZ_RAWB01001156.1 GCF_003612055.1 Corallococcus llansteffanensis | reverse complement strand
CTGGATGGCCGGGCGGACCTGTACGCGATGGGGGTCATCGCCTATCAGCTCCTCACCGGGCGGCTGCCCTTTCCCGACGAGGGGCTCACCGCCCAGCTCGTGGCGCACCAGACGCGGCAGCCGCCGCCGCTGCGCTCGGTGCATCCCGGGGTGCCGGCCGCGGTGGAGGCCGTCATCCTGCGCGCGCTGGCGAAGACCCCCGAGGAGCGCTTCCCCAGTGCGCTCGCCCTGCGCACCGCGCTGGAGCAGAGCCTGGCCGTGCGGACCCCGCCGCCTC
>NZ_RAWB01001155.1 GCF_003612055.1 Corallococcus llansteffanensis | reverse complement strand
GGTGGGGGTGGTGGTGCGGCTCGCGCTGGCGCTGGGCACGGATACCTACTTCGACGAGGCCTATTACTGGCAGTGGGCGCGGCACCTCGCCTGGGGGTACTTCGACCACCCGCCGATGGTGGCGTGGCTCATCGCCGCGCTGGGGCTTCGGGGCGCCGCGCTCCTGTGCGGCCTGGGGACGGGCGTGGCGGTGTGGGGGCTCGCCAGGGACGTGCATGGCACGCGCGAGGCGGCCTGGCGCGCGGCGGCCCTGTGGAGCGCGGTGCCGGTGGGCATCGTCGCCGGGGTGTGGGCCACGCCCGACGCGCCGATGCTGCTGTTCTGGGCCCTGGGGTTGTGGGCGCTCCAACGCGAGCGGTGGGTGCTGGCGGGACTGACGTGTGGCCTCGCGCTGCTGTCGAAGTATCCGTCGGTGCTCCTGGGGCTCGCGTTCATGCTCGCGGCGCTGCGGGCCCGGAGGCTGCCGGCGGGAGCGTGGCTCACGGCGGGCCTGGCGCTGCTGTGCTTCCTGCCGGTGGTGCTGTGGAACGC
>NZ_RAWB01001154.1 GCF_003612055.1 Corallococcus llansteffanensis | reverse complement strand
CTTCCGGCTGGTGCGCCGGGTGGGGCGGGGCGGGATGGGCTCCGTGTACCTGGGCGAGCACGAGTCCATTGGCAGCCGGGTGGCGGTGAAGGTGCTGCACGAGCACCTGGCGCGCTACCCGGAGCTGGTGCAGCGCTTCCACGCCGAGGCCCGGGCGGTGAACCTCATCGGGCACGAGAACATCGTCAGCATCTTCGACCTCAACGCCGCCGCGCCGCGTCCGTACCTCATCATGGAGTACCTGGAGGGGGCGCCGCTGTCGGCCTGGGTGGGGACGCCGCTGTCGGCCGCGGCGGTGGTGCCCATGCTGTCCCAGGTGTGTGACGCGCTGGAGGCCGCGCACGCGCGGGGCATCGTCCACCGCGACCTGAAGCCGGACAACATCTTCCTGGTGAAGCGCGGGCGGGGGATGCCGTTCGTGAAGGTGCTCGACTTCGGCATCGCGAAGCTGCTGGACGCGAGCATGCCGGAGACGCTGGCGGGCATCATCGTGGGGACGCCGGAGTACATGGCGCCCGAGCAGTCGCTGGGCCGGCGC
>NZ_RAWB01001153.1 GCF_003612055.1 Corallococcus llansteffanensis | reverse complement strand
CCGCGAGCCCCCACCGCCAGGAGCGCTCCCGGGTGGCGTGGAAGAGGAGCGCCACCGCCAAGGCGTTGCAGCCCGCCAGGGTGCAGTCCGTCACGTCCCCGAAGAAGCGCCCCTGCACGAGCTGCCAGCCAAAGGGCAGGGCGAGGAACGCCGCCGCGCCCAGCGTGGCCCACAGCCGCCCCGCGGGCCGCCGGGCGATGAGGTAGATGGAGGCCGCTGCGGCCAGGTGTCCCAGGAGCGACGCCAGCCTCAGCGCGAGCGGCGTCACGCCCACGACGTGCATCATCAGCGCCCCGAACCAGAAGGGGCCCGTGGGCTTGTGCATCCAGACGTGCGCGGCCCACCAGTGTCGGGGGTCGCTCGGGTAGAGCGGAGCCTTGTAGATGTGCGGCGTGAAGAAGGTGTCGTGCGTGCCTCGCGCGGCGGCCTGATGCATCGCCTCGTCCCAGTTGTAGATGGCGGGATGGGCCAGATGCGGCGCGAGCTGCGCGAGCCCCCAGATGACGAGCGCCACGAGGAGCAATCCGTCGAGCCTCGTC
>NZ_RAWB01001152.1 GCF_003612055.1 Corallococcus llansteffanensis | reverse complement strand
GGCCTCACGGGCGCCCTGGGCGGGCTCATGGGTGGCGGGGGCGGAGGCGGTGGCGGCCTGATGGGCGCCCTGGGCGGCGCGGCGGCCCACGCGGGCGAGGTGGCCGGCGTGGTGGCCATCCTCCAGCGCTTCAACCTGGACGCGGGCAAGGCCACCCTGGTGGCGCCCCTGCTCCTCAACTTCCTCAAGTCCCGGCTGGACCCGGCCCTGGTGGGGAAGATCCTCGCCGTGGTGCCCATGCTCACCGGCGGCTCCAGCGGCTCCGGCCCTCAGGGCGGCGGGCTGGGTGGCATGCTCGGCGGAATCCTGGGCGGCTGAGCCCCCCGTCCAAGGCCCCCTGATTCCAGGGCGTTCGGAAAAAGGGGGCTGGAAATGCAAAAGAACTCCGGACCCGGAGTCCTGGAAGGGAGCGGCAGGTTCCACCCTGCCCAGGAGCCCGGCCATGACCTTCCTCTCCCGCACGCACTCTCACGCGGCCCCGGTCGTCCCCCGTCGTCCGCCCGCGCCCCCCTCCCAGGGGCCCGCGAACCGTCCGACGC
>NZ_RAWB01001151.1 GCF_003612055.1 Corallococcus llansteffanensis | reverse complement strand
CGCGGGGGTCCGGACCGGCGCACGATGGGCGTGGGGGCGCGCTCCTCGTCCTCGGACGCGAGCGACGCGGGCCGGCGCACGATGGGCGTGGCCGCGGGCGCTTCGTCTTCTTCCGTCGGCCGGCGCACGATGGGCGTGGCCGCGGGTGCTTCGTCTTCTCCCGACGTCGGCCGGCGCACGATGGGCGTCGCTCCGGAGGAGGCCGCGTCGGAGCCCTCTTGGTCGGTGGCGGATCCGCCGTCGTCCGGGGCCTTCTGCGAGGACTCGCGGGCGGAGGGCGGCTTCGCGGAGGGGCTCGTCACCCGTTCGGTGGGAGGAGAGGACTCCTCTCCGAGCCGAGCCGTCTGGGACTCCGAGGCCTCCCGCGCGGCGGCGGCTTCGTCCCGCGAGGAGGCCGGCGGCGTGGGCTCCCGGAGCGGCAGGCCCATCACCATGGGGACTTCGTCGGGCCGCATGTCGGGCTCGGTCTTGACCAGCCGCGTGTCGAGCCCTTCCTCCAACGCCATGCCCATCACCAGCGGCAGGTCCTCGGCGCCTTCCTT
>NZ_RAWB01001150.1 GCF_003612055.1 Corallococcus llansteffanensis | reverse complement strand
GTGCAACAGCAGCCCGGGCACCACCGCCACCGCCACCGGCACCGCCCGGAACGGCGGACGCGGCGCTTCCCGCAGCAGCCCGACGCCGGGCTCGGACACGCGGCCTCCCCGCGGACGCGGCGCAGCCTCCGCTTCGGGCGAGGCCCGCCGCAGCTCACCCGCCTCCGCGTACACCGGCACGCCTTCGTCCCGCTCGGGCCCCACCACCGGACCGGACTCGTCCGCGGAGGCCGTGGGCACGGGCCGGGGCCCGGCGTCCGTCAGCGCCCGCGCCAGCACCTCCGGCGGCACCACCGACGTCCGCGCGCCCGTCAGTGCCGGCACGTCCCGGGGCACGTCGCCGCCGCCCAGCTCCGGGCCGCTCGCCAGCAGGTCGAACGCGGAGAGCCACCCGCCCCCGTCCTGCGCGCGCGCGCTCCCCGGCGGGAGCAGCAACCCGAGCACCACCGCGAAGGTGGCCCACCAACCCCACATCGGGCGCCCATGCCCCATGGCCGTTCTCACTTCCCTGGGGACGGTCTTCCCACCGCCCCCATCCCGACCC
>NZ_RAWB01000114.1 GCF_003612055.1 Corallococcus llansteffanensis | reverse complement strand
GAATGGGCCCTGCGCGCGTCGTGGCTGAAGGAGCGACACGCGCTGCTGCTCGACATGATGCGCCGCCACGGTGTGGGCATGTGGGTCGTCATCAACGAGGAGTTCCACGATGATCCGCTGACGGCCTGGGTCGCGCCGCCGATGCCCTACGTGGGCAACCGCGACGTGTTCGTCTTCGTGGACGCGGGGGACGCGGGGCTGAAGAAGGTCGCGCTGACGGGCTACGCCACGGAGGCGGTGACCCGGTTCTTCGAAGTGCCCACGGAAGGGCGCAAGCCGGAGGAGGTGCTCGCGGAGCTGGAGGCGCGCCACCACCCGCGCACCATCGCGTTGGGCATCGGCGGCAAGCGCGGGGTGACGCGCAGCCTGACGCATGACAGCTACCAGTGGCTGGTGGAGGCGCTGGGCCCCCAGGCCGAGGCGCGCTTCGTGAGCGCGGCGCCGCTCATCGAGGAGTACCTGGACACGCGGCTGCCCGGGGAGTTCGCGCCGTACCGTGAGCTGGTGGTGCTGACGGAGTCGCTGGTGAAGCGCGCGCTCTCCAACGAGGTGGTGGTGCCCGGGAAGACGACGGTGGGCGAGGTGCGCCGCTGGCTGTACGACGCGCTGTGGGAGGCGCGCGTGGGCACGTGGTTCCAACCGGACCTGCGCGTGCAACGCCAGGGCATGAAGGACGGCTTCTCACGCGGGTTCCTGGCGGTGGCGGACGAGGCCGTGGTCATCCAGCGCGGGGACCTGCTGCACGTGGACTTCGGCGTCACGGCCCTGGGGCTGAGCACGGACTGGCAGAAGATGGCCTACGTGCTGCGGGACGGGGAGAAGGACGTGCCGGAGGGGTTGAAGCGCGCGCTGGCGAACACGCAGGCGCTGCAGGACGCGATGATGCTGCGCGCGTCGCGGCCCGGACGCTCGTCCGCGGACGTCTACGACGCGACGATGGCGGAGATGAAGGAGCGGGGCATCGAGGCCAAGGTGTACAGCCACCCGCTGGGCGCGCAGGGCCATGGGCTGGGGGCTTCCATCGACTTCCGCGCGGCCTCGCGCAAGGAAGCGCCCCGGCTGCTTCGCAAGGGCTCCTACCTCGCCGTGGAGCTCAACACCGTCACCGCCGTGCCAGAGTGGGACGGGCAGCGGGTGGCGGTGATGCAGGAAGATCCGGCGTACCTGACGGACGAAGGCTGGAAGTTCTTCGTGCCCCGGCAGGACGCCTTCTATCTCATCCACTGAAGACACGAAGGGAGCGGACGTGATGCGCGTGGGCAAGCCGTGGACGACAACCCGATGGAGGGGCCGGGCGCGACTCGCGCTCGCGCTCCTGGGCGGCGTGGCGGGGGGCTCGGGTTGTACCGCCCCTGTAGGGGATGAAGGCTCACGCGAGGTCCAGGAGCGTTCCCTGGCCGCGGAGGCCACGCTCCGGCCGCCGCGCGCGGTGGATGGCCTCTTGAGCCTGCTCGACCAGACGGCCTCGGTGGTGGAGGGGGACGTCATCGACCTGCGCTCCGAGTCCTCGCCGCGCACCGGGCCCTGGACGGTGGTGACGCTGGGGAACGTGCGCGCGCACCTGGGGGAAGCGCCCCGGGAGCTGCGGCTCAAGCAGGCTGGAGGGCTGCTGCCGGATGGACGGCAGCTCGTCGTCAGCCACGTGCCCCGCTTCGTCCTGGGCGCGCGCTACGTGGTGTTCCTGCGCAACACCGGGTGGAGCCTGTCGCCGGTGCTCGACGGGCATGCCTTCCGCGTGGAGTCGGTGGGCGGCCGGGAGGTGCTCGTGGGGCCCGAGGGTGGACTCGTGGCCGGCCTGGGGACGGCGGGCGTGCGGTGGACGGCGCCGGTGTTCGAGACGGTGGAGTTGCAGGGAGGCCGTCCGGCCCTGCGCGCGGGCGTGGACGTCGCCGGGCTTCCGGAAGCGCTGGCGCCCGAGGCGTTCGTCGCGCTGCTCCAGAACCACCTGCGCGCGCGCGGGCTGAGCGTGACGGGAGCGTTCCGCGAGGAGCCTGTCGCCACCGCGTCCTCGCTGTCCGTGCCGGTGACGCCCGCGTCGCTCCAGGCACCCACGATGGGCATCGTTCCCTCCCAACCCGAGCGGGACGTCCCGCCCGGCCAGCCGTGATGAGGTTCGCCATGAGGACAACGAGGATCGCGGGCTTCGTCGCGGTGCTGGCGCTGGGCAGCCTGGAGGCGGGGGCCGCCGCGTGGGACACGTGCAACGGCTCGCCGGTGAAGTGGTACAGCGGGCCGGCGGTGTCGCGGAACCGGTGCAGCATCCCGGACTCCGGCAACGTCAACACGGCGTACTGGAACGGGCTGCGGCAGTGGGATGACCTGTCGCACATCGTGAGCGCCTTCAACGTGAACCCGGTGACGGACTGCGCGTTGGACCACAGCGATGGCCAGAACGAGATCGGCCTGTGCAGCCGGGCGGCCATCGATGGGAACAACGGCGTGACGTACTCCACGGTGGGCGTGTGCTTCATCGGGAGCAACGGCATCGACGAGGCGGACGTCTGCATCGCCAGCGACCTGGACTTCACGCCGCGCAACGGGAACGCGTTCGGCACGTCGGGCCGGAGCACGTTCGTGCACGAGGCGGGGCACTTCTTCGGCTTCAAGCACGAGGGCGGGCACAGCATCCTGCGCACCTCACCCCCGCACCTGGTGACGGGAGGCTACGAGGCTTCCACCCTGTGGCCCACGAACGCGCAGGGCATGCGCGATCTGTATGGCTACACGCAGACGAAGCCCAACTTGCTGCCGTCCGCGATGGGCGTGGTGGGGGACGTGGCGCAGACGTTGGATCCCGCCGTCACCCGGTCCGTGTGTCGCAACACGGCCACGAGCGTGAAGTTCTACGTGGGCAACCTGGGCAACGCCGCGGTCGCGTCCTACACGTTGCGCGTGAGGCTGAGCCCGACCACGCCGCCGAATGGCTACAGCGAGTCCACGAACGTCGTGGCCACCTACGGCCATTCGCTCGCGGCCTTCTCGGAGGGCACGTACTCGCTGGGCTTCACGGTGCCCGCGGGCCTGCCCTTCAACACGTACTACGTCTATCTGGACATGGATCCGGAGGGCGCGGTGTCCGAGCTGCGCGAGAACGACAACACCACCGTCAGCGCGATGCTCCTGCAGGTGGGGTGCTGAGCGTGCGGCACGAGGCCCTGCTGGCGCTGCTGCTCGTCGGGGCCTGCGCGAAGCCGAGGGAGGAGCGGGCGCATCCGCCGGATGCGCCCGTATCTCCGTCGAAGGCCGTTGCCTTGAAGGCGCCCGAACGTCCGCAGCCACCGGGTGCGGTGGTGGTGCGGACGGACGCGGGCACCTTCGAAGCTCCCTCCGTGCGGCTCATGGCCACCTTCACCGAAGGGGAGGCGCCTCCCGCGTTGGAGGTCGCGTTGAGCGCGCAGGCGCAAGGCGGACGTCAGTGGGCCGTCCTTGCTCCGGTGGAGCCCGCGTTCCCGAAGACGAAGCACGCCACGGCGCGGCTCACCCGGATGCCGCTTCAGGTGGGGCTGGCCTCGGCGGAGCTTCGTGGGCCGTCCGGTCCTCCGACGCTCGCGGATGAGGGGACGTTGGAGTTGAACGTCACTGGACGCGAGGTGCACGGCACGGTGCGAACGCAGGACGCGGACCTGACCGCCACGTTCCAGGGGCCACTATCCGTCGAGTGCATGGTCCCCGCAGCCTGGCTGCAAGGGACGGACACGCACGCGTCACCCGGCGCGCCCGTGCCGGTGGCTCCGTCGTCTGCGCAAGGAACAACCGTCGTGCCCGACGAGGCCGGGACCACGGCGCGATGCCGTGTGCTGAAGGAGCAGTTCCGCTGAGCACGCGTCCCCTGACCTTCGCGACAGCGCGCCTGTTCATTCCCGCCCAGGTGCGCGCTTCGCGGAGCCGGCTCACTCAGCATCCGCGACAGCGCGCCTGTTCATTCCTGCCCGGGTGCGAGCCTCTGCGCACGCGTCACTCCGCGTCCGTCATCCCGCGCCCGCTCACGTCCGCCCAGCCGAGCCCGAAGCGCGCCAGGTACTTCCGCAGCCGGTCCGCGTCGTTGACGCTCTTCTTCTGCGCTCGCGACTGCGAGAACAGGGTCCGCCCCGCGTCCGACAGCGAGCGCGCGGAGCGGCACACGCCCACCACGTCCGCGAGCTGCACGCGGTCGAACCGGTCCAGCTCCGCCGCGCGAGCCGGGCCCAGCACCTCCGCCAGCACGTCATCGTGAGCTGACACCGCTGCTCCCGCGGGGCGCCACTGGGCGCGCAGCCGCTCCAGCTCTTCGTCCACCACCTCGCGTGTCATCCGTCCCCCGGCCGCGAGCGTGGACATGCGCAGCACGGCCGCGTTGAGGTCGCGGAAGTTGCCGTTCCACCGGCCTTCGGGAGATGTGGCGAAGCGCAGGAAGTGCTCCTGCGCCTCCTTGCTCATCGTCACCCGGGTGCCCAGCGCCTGCGAGGCTTGATCCAGCTCGAACTGGAGGTTGGGCGCGATGTCCTCCGGGCGCTCGCGCAGCGCGGGCAGCCGGAAGGTCCACAGGTTGATGCGGGCGAGCAGGTCCTCGCGGAAGCGCCCCCGCTCCACGTCGAGCTGGAGGTCGCGGTTGGTGCCGGCGATGAGCTGGAAGTCGCTCTCCGCCTCCTTGTCCGCGCCCACCGGCAGGAACCGCTTGTCCTCTAGCGCGCGCAGCAACATGGCCTGCTCGTCCGCGCCCAGCTCCCCAATCTCGTCCAGGAACAGCACGCCCCCGTTCGCCTGTCGCATCAACCCGGGCCGGTCACCCACCGCGCCGGTGAAGGACCCCTTCACGTGGCCGAAGAGGGTGGACATGGCGCCGTCGCCGCGCAGCGTGGCGCAGTTGAGGTCCACGAACGGGCCCACCACCTGGTTGCGCGACTTCTTCAGCGCATAGATGCGTTTGGCGAGCTGCGACTTGCCCGCGCCCGTGGGCCCCGTCAGCAGGAGCGGCGCGCGGGACTGCACCGCCACCTGTTCGATGCGCTCGATGAGCCGGTTGAACGCGGCGTTGTGCGTGTCGATGCCGGACTTGAGGAAGGACAGGCCCTCGCGCTGCTGCTGTCGGAAGCGCGCCGCCAGCGTGTCGTAGTTCGACAGGTCCAGGTCGATGAGGGTGTGCGTGCCCGAAGCCGACCGCGAGCCGGCGTTTCCCGGCGACGTCTGCACCAGCCGGCCTGGAATCAGCCGGCTCTCCACCAGCAGGAACATGCAGATCTGCGCGATGTGCGTGCCCGTGGTGATGTGCACCAGGTAGTCCTCTTCCTCCGGATGGAAGGGGTGGGCGCGCACGTGGTCCAACAGCGCGCCATACGTCTCCTCCAGGTTCCAGGGGTCACGGATGTCCAGGGACGTCAGGCGCACCTGCGTCTCCGGCGACACCTGGGCGATGTCCTCCTGGATGACCTGGGCCAGCGACGTGACCCGGGGCGGATGCAGCAGCTCCAGCCGGTGCACCACCAGGTCCTCCTGCTGGCACAGCGCCACCGTGGGGCGCCACCGCGTCCAGCGCTGCGCCCCCATGCCCGTGTCGAGCGTTGTTCCCAGCATCCCGATGACGACCGTTCGCCGCGCCTTGGTCTTTTGAGCCATCAAGATAGGAACTTATCCCATGGGATAGAGAACTCCAGCCCCGGGTGGGGGGCTCCCTCGGAAGCGGCGTTGGCACGGCGGCTGCTCTAGCTCCCCCACGTGACCGGGACACAGAGCCCGGTCGAACGACCGAGGAAGGGTGAAGGCCATGGACCGCGAGAACACGAACTACGAAGTGCTGTCGGATGCTGCGGGTCGCCCCATCAAGGCGTGGACGGTGGGGGTGCCGTTCGAGGACGAGGCGAAGGAGCAGCTTCGCAACCTCCGGGGCCTGCCCTTCATCCACAAGTGGGTCGCGGTGATGCCGGACGTGCACCGCGGTTACGGCGCGACGGTCGGGAGCGTGGTGCCCACGGTGGGCGCGGTGGTGCCGGCGGCGGTGGGCGTGGACATCGGATGCGGGATGATCGCCGTGCGCACGACGCTGCGCGCGGATCAGCTGCCGGACTCGCTGCGCGGGGTTCGCTCGGCCATCGAGGCGGCGGTGCCCCACGGCCGCACGGACAACGGCGGCCGTAACGACCGCGGCGCCTGGAAGGATTCGCCCGCGACGCATACGGCCGCGTGGGCGTCGCTCGTGAGCGGGTACGAGCAGATCGTCGCGAAGCATCCCCACATCGGCCGTGGGCCGCAGCTGGGTCACCTGGGAACGCTGGGGACCGGAAACCACTTCATCGAGCTGTGCCTCGATGAGGCGGATGGCGTGTGGCTGATGCTGCACTCCGGGTCGCGCGGGGTGGGTAACCGCATCGGAAGCCACTTCATCGAGCTGGCGAAGAAGGACATGAGCCGCTTCCACATCCACCTGCCGGACGCGGACCTGGCGTACCTGCCGGAGGGGACGGAGCACTTCGACGACTACGTGTTCGCGGTGAGCTGGGCGCAGGACTTCGCGGCGATGAACCGCGAGCTCATGCTGCGCTCGACGGTGGAGGCCCTGAAGGCGAGCGGTGAGCTGCCTCCGTTCGAGCTGGCCGAGTCGGCGGTGAACTGCCACCACAACTACATCTCGCGCGAGCACCACTTCGGGAAGAACTGCTTCGTGACCCGCAAGGGCGCGGTGCGGGCGCGCGCCGGGGATATGGGAATCATCCCCGGCAGCATGGGAGCGCGTTCGTACATCGTCCGCGGGAAGGGAAACGCGGACGCCTTCCATTCGTGCAGCCACGGCGCGGGCCGGGTGATGTCGCGTGCCGCGGCGAAGAAGCGCTTCACGCTGGAAGACCACGCGAAGGCGACGGAGGGCGTGGAGTGCCGCAAGGACGCGGACGTCATCGACGAGACGCCGGCCGCGTACAAGCCCATCGATGCCGTGATGGCCGCGCAGGCGGACCTGGTGGAGGTCGTCCACACGCTCAAGCAGGTGGTGTGCGTGAAGGGATAGCCGACGACGTCGTCGTTCCCACCCGCCGTCCAGCCGAGGTGCACATGCCGGGATGAAGCCACCGAGGCGCCCGTTCCCCCCAAGAGGTCCGAAAGGGCCGTTAAGGGTGGGGGAACGGGCGCCGCTATTTTTATCAGGGATGGGATGCTGCATCCGTCCGCGAGCGCCGAAGGAGCACGACACACATGGTCCGCATCGATGGTTCACAGGGGGAGGGGGGCGGTCAGGTGCTGCGCACCGCGCTGGCGCTGTCGCTGGTGACGGGGACGCCCTTCGAGATGGTCAACGTGCGCGCCGGCCGCGCCAAGCCGGGCCTGCTTCGCCAGCACCTCACCGCGCTCAAGGCCGCGGAGGTCGTGGGCGCCGCGGAGGTGACGGGCGCGGAGCTGGGCTCCAAGCAGCTCTCCTTCCACCCGCGCGCGCTGTCGGCGGGCAACTACCACTTCGCGGTGGGCACGGCGGGCAGCGCGACGCTGGTGCTCCAGACGGTGCTGCCCGCGCTGCTGCACGCGGAAGGGCCCTCCACGCTGATGCTGGAAGGTGGGACGCACAACCCGGCGGCGCCGCCGTTCGACTTCCTGGAGAAGACGTACCTGCCGCTGCTCAACCGCATGGGGCCGCGCGTGGAGGTGAAGCTGGAGCGCCCTGGCTTCTATCCGGCCGGCGGCGGGAAGTTCCGCGTGGACGTGCAGCCGGCGAAGCTGCAGCCCCTGCACCTGATGGAGCGGGGACGGGTGTTGCGGCGCGAGGCGGTGGCCCAGGTCGCGGCCATTCCCTTCGACGTGGCCCGCCGCGAGCTGGAGGCCGTGGCCGCCGTGCTGGGCCTGCGGCCGGATCAGCAGCGGGGCGAGGAGCTCAAGCGCGCCTTCGGGCCGGGCAACGTGCTGCGCGTGGAGGTGGAGAGCGAGCACGTGACGGAGGTGTTCACCGGCTTCGGCGAGCGCGGCAAGCGCGCGGAGACGGTGGGCGAGGAGGTCGCCGCCAAGGTGAAGCGCTACCTGGACGCCGACGTCCCGGTGGGCGAGCACCTGTGTGATCAGCTCCTCCTGCTGCTCGCCCTGGCGAAAGGCGGGAGCTTCCGCACGCTGGCGCTGGACAGCCATGCGCTCACGCAGCGCGAGACGATGGCGCACTTCCTGGACGTGAAGGTGGACGTCCGCGAGGTGGAGCGCGACGTGGCCGAGGTCACCGTCCGCACGTGAGGTGGGGCAGGGCCTCGTCCGGTCGGATGCCCGACGGACGGACGAGGCTCCCTCCCAGCGGGGGACAACCCATGACGTTACCTCGAATCCTTCCTACGTTCCTGGTGCGTAGGGGAGGATGCACGCGTGGCCGAAGTCCCCGAGGTCGAGATCATCGTCCGCGATTTGAAGCAGGCCGTGGTGGGCCGCCGCTTCGTGGATGCGCAGGTGTTGGTGCCGGCGGCGGTGCGCTTCGCGTCGCCCGAGGACTTCATCCAGAACCTGCGCGGCCGGCGGGTGCTCGCGGCGGACCGCCGGGCCAAGTTCATGCTGCTGACGCTGGATGATGGGCAGACGCTCGCGCTGCACTTCATGCTCTGGGGCGAGCTGGCCCTCCGGCCCGCGGGCAGCGAGCGGCCCCCGGCCACGCTCGTCGTCCTCACGCTGGAGGGGAATGACGAGCTGCAGTTCTCCGACACGCTGGGTTACGCGCGCGTGGCGCTGGGCCCTGCGTCGTGGCTCGCGGCCCAGTTGAAGCTGGGGGAGCTGGGCCCGGAGGCGCTCGATGACACCTTCACGCCGGAGCTGCTGGCCCGGTTGCTCCGCCGTCGGCGCAGTCCGCTCAAGACGGTGCTCCTGAACCAGCGCGTGCTCGCGGGGCTGGGCAACCGCGACGCGGATGAGAGCCTGTGGGCCGCGGGCATCGATCCCCGGCGCCTGGCGTCATCGCTGTCGCCCGCCGAGCTTCTCCGGCTGCACCGGGGCATCCGCGACGTGCTGGAGGAGGGCTTGCGCCTGCGCGGCACGCAGCGTGACCTCTTCGGCGTGAAGGGCCAGGCGCTGCACCGGCGCAACATCTTCGGCAAGCCGGGCGCGCCGTGTCCGCGCTGCACCACGCCCGTGTCGCACCAGCGCGTCGGCGGCCGCAACACGCACTGGTGTTCGCAGTGCCAGCCCGCGGACGGGCCCGCGCCGGACGCCCCCGCGCAGACCTCGCTGCTCTGAGCCAGCCCGCGGACGGGCCTGCGCCGGAAGCCCCGCGCAGACCTCGCTGCTCTGAAGAAGGGCCCTCGCGAGCCCGCTCCCCGGGTGCGGAACCCCAGAGGTGCGAGCCCCGCGAGGCGCTGGTATGAACGGGCCCGTGTCCGACGTTCCCGCCGCCCTGCCCATGCCCCTCGACGACGCGCTCGTGCGCGCGAGCGAGGAACACCAGCTCCCCGGCTACTACCAGTCCAGCGTGCGCCCGCTCCTGCGCGACCCGGAAGGGCGCTGGCCTTCGTGCTGCGGCGGAGGCTGCGAGCCGTGCGCGCAGACGCTCATCCGCGTCGCACTGCGCGCGCTCGAACTGATGGGCACGCCCCGCCAGAGCCCTCCGCCCGAATAGGCGCGGGAAGAAGTCCCCAGCGTCAGAACAGCCGCGTGCCCAGGCCCACGCGCGCGTTGAAGCCCAGGCGCGTATGGCCCGCGCCCGCGCGCTCCTGGAACGTCTCCACGCCCACCTGTCCCGCCGCGAGCAGCGACAGGCCACTGCCCAGGTAGACCTCCACGCCCAGGCCGCCCAACGCCTGGAAGCGCCGCTGCTTCTCGCCCGTGAGCCCCAGGTCGATGGGCAGGTCCACCAGCCCCAGCAGCGCCACGGTGTCACCCAGCCGGTAGCTGGCGACGAGCCCCGGGAGGATGCGCACCAGCACGCCGGAGAAGTTGTCGTCGTCCATGTACGTGGCGCCTGAGTTGAGCACCAGGCCCAGCCCCAGCGACGGCGCGAGCTGCAAAGCGCCTCGCCGCAGCACCTCCTTGCGGCCCAGCACCTCCAGCGACGCGGCCAGCTTGAACCAGTCGAAGCGTCCGCGCGCCTCCATCTCGAAGCCGCCAATGCCCTGCCGGAACCCCAGCCCCACCTCCGGCGCGCCCGTGTAGCCGTAGAGCGCCGTGCCCCCGGCGGGCAGCATCACCGGCGCCACCACCGAGCCCAGCGGGTCTTCCCCCGAGGACGAGAAGCCCGCCTCCTGGGCGGAGGACACGGCGGGCACGACGAGGAAGGTCAGCAGCAGGACGAGGCGCGTCATGGGCGCGCACCCTAGCGTGGGTTGCGCGGTGGCCAAAACCGAACGATTCCAGGGACTTGGGGGCAGATTGTACATTCCCGACTGTTCCCTGGAAGAATGGGGAATCCATGGTTGCCCATCTTCACGCCGCGCCGCCCCCTCCGTCCTCCACACCCGCGGGAGGTCGTGACGCACTCGACCTGTCGGGTGAGGCGGGAGGCTGCGTGCTGCTGGTGGGCGAGGCGGCGCGGCCGGCGGTGGCCGAGGCGCTGCTCGCGGAGGGCTTCGAGCCCGTGCGCGTGGAGGGCATGCGCGAGGCCCTGGCGCGGCTCGCCTCTTCGGAGGCGCTGCCCCGGCTGGTGGTCATCGACGCGGAGCTGCCGGACGGAGATGGCTTCAGCCTCTGCGGGCTGCTCCGGGCGGACGCGAAGGCGGCGCACCTGCCGGTGTTGCTGGTGGCGCGTCACCAGGAGGAGTTCCACCGCGACCTCGCCGCGGGCGTGGGCGCGGACGAATACCTGGTGGAGCCGGTGGACGCCCGGGATGTGGCGGTGCTCGCGCGGCTCAAGGCGGGCCGGCGCGGCGAGGAGGACGTCTACGACGCGCACACCGGACAGCTCCCGCTGGTGCACCTGGTGCGCGCGCTCCTGTCCGGGGTGCGCTCCGGGCGCGTCATCCTCCTCGAGGACACGGGCTCCTTCACCTTCCGCCACGGCCTCGTGGTGGACGCGACCTTCCACGGCGAGCGCGGCAGCCTCGCGTTCCGGCGCCTGCTGTGTTTCGGCGCGGGCGGCTACACGGTGACGTTCGGCCCGGAGCTGCACCGGGGCACCTTCTCCATGGACCGCCCGTACCTGTGCGAGCAGGTGGTGCCGGGCCTGGAGCGCTTCGAGGCGCTGCGCGTCCGGGGCCTGCCCCTGGCGGCGCGGCTCACGGTGGACTTCAACCGGCTGGCGCGCGAGCTGCCCACGCTGCCCGAGGACGTGGAGCAGGTGGTGCGCCTCTTCGACGGGCGGCGCACCGTGCGCGCGATGCTGCTGGAGTGCCGCTTCCCGGAGGCGCTGTCGTACGAGGCGGCGACCCGGCTGTTCATGCTGGGCGTGCTGGTGCCCGCCATCCTGGTGGAGGAGCGCGAGCGCGCCCGGGAGTCCGCGGGCCCACCGCGCCTGTTCGAGCCGACCTCGGAGCCGGCCCCGGAGCTGATGGACGAGCCGGGCTCCGACGACGCGTCGTGAGGGTTTGACTCGGGCGGCCTGAACGGGGCACAAGGCCGGGGACGTGGGCCCTCGCGGCCCCGTCCTCCCCGAGCCCAAGCCGCCGCCATGTCCGGTCACAACCGATGGTCGAAGATCAAGCGCCAGAAGGCCGCCATGGGCGCGACCAAGGGCAAGCTCTACTCCAAGCTCATCAAGGAGCTGACCGTCGCCGCGCGACTGGGCGGCGGTGACCCCTCGGGCAACGCCCGGCTGCGTGTGGCCATGGGCCTGGCGCGCGAGGCGAACATCCCCCGCGACTCCATCGACCGCGCCATCAAGAAGGGCACGGGCGAGTTGGCGGGCGAGTCCTACGAAGAGGTGACGTACGAGGGCTACGGCCCCGGTGGCGTCGCGCTCATCATCGAGTGCCTCACCGACAACCGGAATCGCTCCGCCAGCGACGTGCGCAACCTGCTGAGCAACCACGGCGGGAACATGGGGGCCGAGGGCGCGGTGGGCTGGATGTTCCACAAGAAGGGCGTCATCGTGGTGAAGCCCGGCCCCAGCGAGGACCAGGTGATGGAGCAGGCCCTGGAGGCGGGCGCGGAGGACATCGTCGACCAGGGACCGGATGGCTTCGAGGTGCGCACCCTGCCGGCGGACCTGCACGCGGTGGGCTCGAAGCTGGAGGCCGCGGGGCTCGCGCTCGGCGAGCAGAAGTGGACCTTCGTGCCGCAGAACACCGTGAAGGTGGAAGGCGACAACGCGAAGCGCCTGTTGAAGCTGATGGACGCGCTCGATGAAAACGACGACGTGCAACACGTGCACGCCAACTTCGAGATCGACGAATCCCTGATGGAGTCGCTGTCCGCGTGAGCCCCTTCCAGGGCGCGTGGGAAAGGAACGGGCCGGTGCGCGTGCTCGGCGTGGACCCTGGCAGCCGCTTCATGGGCTTCGGGGTGGTGGAGGAGAAGAAGGGCAAGCTCGTGCACCTGGGCCACGGCGTCATCAAGGTGCCGGAGTCCGCGCCCCTGGCCGAGCGCCTGAAGGACCTGCACGCCGCGCTGTGCGCCGCGCTCGCGCGTTATGCGCCGGAGGCGGTGGCGGTGGAGGGCCTCTTCACGTTCCGCAACGCGCGCAGCGCCCTGGTGCTGGGGCACGCGCGCGGCGTGGCGCTGCTCGCGGCGGCGCAGGCCGGGCTGCCCGTGCACGAGTACGCCCCCGCGAGCGTGAAGAAGTCCGTGGGCGCGAGCGGCGCGGGCGGCAAGGACGCGGTGGCGCGCATGGTGCGCACGCTGCTCGGCGTGGACGAAGCGACGCTGGAGCGCGCGGATGCCAGTGACGCGCTCGCCGTCGCGCTGTGTCACCTCAACCATTCCCGCGTGGGCCTGCCCCGCGCGAGCGCCCCCGCGAACGGCAAGCGCAAGGGGGCCGCGTCGGTGCTCGCGGACCGGCTGTCGTCCGCGTACAAGCGCCCGGAGGCCCGATGATCGCCCGCTTGCGTGGCACGCTGTTGGAGAAGGGCGCCGAGGACGCCGTCATCGACGTGCAGGGCGTGGGCTACCGCGTGAACCTCTCCACGATTGGACTGGGGAAGCTGCCCGCGGACGGCCAGCCGGTGGACGTGCGCATCCGCACCGTGGTGCGCGAGGACGCCTTCGAGCTGTTCGGCTTCCTCTCCGTCCCGGAGGAGGAGCTGTTCCTGCTCCTCAACAGCGTGTCCCGCATCGGTCCGCGCATGGCCCTGGGCGTGCTGTCCGGCATGGAGGTGCCGGAGCTCATCGCGGCATTGGCGCGCGGCGAGGTGGCCCGGCTCGCCAAGATCCACGGCGTGGGCAAGAAGACCGCCGAACGGCTCGTCCTGGAGCTCAAGGACAAGGTGAAGAACATCCACACCGAGGCCGTGGCGCGCGGCACCGCCCCCGTGGCGCCCACGCCGTCCGGCAACAGGTCCGACCTCGTCTCCGCCCTGCTCAACCTGGGCTACAAGCAGCCCCAGGCGGAGAAGGCCGCGGACGTGGCCACCGAACGGCTGGGCCCGGAGGCCACCTTCCAGGCGCTCTTCCGCGACGCCCTGAAGGTCCTGCGCTCCGGCTCCTGAACACCGCCTCCTCCCGCAGGGCGAGACGCGGTGCAGCCGGGGACACGAAGTCCTCGGAAAATCCGCGCAACTCTGTTTCCCGGATGAAGCTGGCGAAGTCGCCCGCCGAACGGGGTGGGGGTTGGGCCGGCGTCAGAAGCGGGCCCGCAACGGCGGCCGCACGACACACTGGAGGGGTGGCAGGCAGCGTTGCGCTGTCTTATTCCGCTGGCGACACCAATTTTCAATTGGGCGGGTGCTCCCAGTCGGACTGCGCCGTCCAGAGGAGGCATGTGTCATGGCGGCATGGCTTGGCGTCCCGGTGCTCTTGCTGCTGCTGGTCTCCGGTTGCGGCCCGGAGGAGGTGCTGACGGAGCAGGTTCCCGGCGAAGGGGCGGTGGCCGCCCAGGCGCAAGGGGCTCCGCTGCCGTGTGGACGGTGGGCCTCGCCCGCGGGCGACCTGCGCAAGGGCGCGGAGGGCTCGAAGCCGGAGGCGCTGGTGCCCGTGGACGCGCAGGTCTTCTACGTCGCGGATGACGGCACGTCCGGCCGCGAGCTGTGGGTGACGGACGGCAACGACACGCGGTCGCGGCGGGTGAAGGACGTGCGGCCCGGGCTGCCAGGCAGCACGCCGCGCTTCCTCACGGCGGTGGGCCGGCAGCTCTTCTTCGTCGCGGATGACGGGCGGCATGGCCCGGAGCTGTGGGTGACGGACGGCAGCGCGAAGGGCACGGTGCTGGTGGCGGAGCTGGACGGCGAGGTCGTGGGCACGGTGGCCCTGTACCCGCCGGGCGCGCCCGGCACCGAGGCCTGGCTGCCCAACACGGCGGACCTGCGCGCCCTCGCCACGTCGGTGCGCGTCCATGGCCAGGGCCTGGCGCAGCCGCTGCTGGCGGAGACGGAGGTCCTCGCGAGGCGCTGGGGCGTGGATGCCATCTCGCTCCACGTGCGCCGGGGCGCGGTGGGCGTGGCGCGCATGTACCAGCGCCGGGGCTACCAGCGCGTGCCGGCGGGCGACCTCGAAAAGCCAGACGTGTTCCTGGAGGCGTACCTGCTGCCGTTGAAGTGAGGGACTCGCGCGGGCATGTCAGGTGGCGACACCCTGGCCCGTGGGGGCGCTCATCATGAAGATCCAGATTCCCGAGCAGTCCCTCGTGCTGCTCATCGGTCCCTCCGGTTCGGGCAGGTCCACCCTGGCCCGCAAGCACTTCCCACCCACGGACGTGCTGTCCGCGGCCGCCGACGCGGAGGCCACCCTGCACGCCGAGGTGGCGGGGCGGCTGGCCCGGGGGCTGCTCACCGTCCTTGATGACGTCCCCTTCAGCGCCGAGTCCCGCAAGCGGTGGGCGGCCCTGGCCCGCGAACACCACGTGCCCCTGGTGGCGGTGGTGCTGGACCTGCCGGAGGCGCTCATCCTGGAGCGCCACCGGCTGCGCTCCGGCCCGGTCGCGAGCCCGCGCGGACTGCGCAACCAGGTGCAGCAGCTCCAGCACGCGCTGCGGAGCCTGCCGAAGGAGGGCTTCAAACACCTCCACGTGCTCACGCCGGAGACGGTGGACGCGGTGTCCTTCGAGCGTCAGCCCGTGCCCGGCCACCTCCCACACGAGCACGGACCGTTCGACATCATCGGAGACATCCACGGGTGTCTGGAGGAGCTGACGGCGCTGCTGACGAAGCTGGGCTACACGGTCGCGCCGCGCGCGGATGGCACCCCCGGGTTCGACGTGGGCGCGCCGGTGGGGCGCAGGGCGGTGTTCCTGGGCGACCTCGTGGACCGGGGGCCGGGCGTGACGGGGGTGCTGCGATTGGTGATGGGCATGGTGGAGGCGGGCACGGCGCTGTGCGTGCCGGGCAACCACGAGCTCAAGCTGCTGAAGAAGCTGCGGGGCCGGGAGATGCGCGTGTCGGCCGGGCTCGCGGTGACCCTGGCGCAGCTGGAGCGCGAGCCCCCGGAGTTCCAGCAGGCGGTGGCGGACTTCATCGAGGGGCGCCCCTTCCAGTATGTCTTGGATGGCGGCCGGCTGGTGGTCGCGCACGCGGGCCTGAAGGCGGAGATGCACGGGCGCGACTCCACCGAGGCGCGCGACTTCGCGCTCTACGGCGAGACGACGGGCGAGGCGGACGCGTACGGCCTGCCGGTGCGCGCCGATTGGGCTGCCCGGTACCAGGGACCGGCGACCGTGGTGTATGGCCATACACCCGTGCCGGAGGCCGAGTGGATCCACGACACGGCCTGCGTGGACACGGGCTGCGTGTTCGGCGGGAAGCTGACCGCGGTGCGCTATCCGGAGCGGGAGTTCGTCTCCGTACCCGCGGCACGCGTGTATTGGGAGTCACGAAAGCCCCTCCACGCAGCGCCGTGACGTCCGATACGCGACCTCTCTCCAGCGTCAGGTCGGGGATGAGGTTGCCTGCTCGGCACCTGGACGACCAGGGAGGTGCTTATTCCTGGAAGGGTCCTATGATTGCGTATGGATTTCGCCCTGGCCCAGGGAAGCACCGCGCATCATCCGCCTCCTCCGGCCGGGGGCAGCCACCGCGTCCAGTTCTATGAAGATCCGGCCTTCCTCTTCGACGTGGTCGCGAGGTTCCTGGAGGTAGGTTTCCAGGCCGGTGAGCCCGCGGTCATCATCGCCACGGAGATCCACCGCAAGGGCTTCAAGGCGCGCCTGAAGGCGATGGGCTTCGACGTGGAGCGCGCCCTGGCGGACGGGCGGCTCGTCCTGCTCGATGCCCGGGAGACCCTCGCGAAGCTCATGGTCTGGGGGATGCCCGACGAGGAGCGCTTCCAGCAGGTCATCGGGCCGGTGCTCGACAAGAGCCTCCGGGGCGCTGGAGGGCGGAGGGTCCGCGCCTACGGCGAGATGGTGGACCTGCTGTTGAGGGACTCGAACCCCCGGGCCGCGCTGCTGTTGGAAGCGCAGTGGAACGACCTGGGCCGGTTGCACCCGTTCAGCCTGCTGTGTGCCTATGCGATGGGTGGCTTCCAGACGCAGAAGGACGCGCAGGTGTTCCACGACGTCTGCTCCGCGCATGCCCACGTGAGCCCCACGGAGGCCTATACGCAGGTCCAGTTCGAGGAGCAGCGCCTGCGCGAGGTCGCCGCCCTGCAGCAGCGCTCCAAGGCGCTCGAGTCGGAGATCGAGCACCGCAAGCGCGTGGAGAAGGAGCTGCTGGCGGCGGTGCAGCTGCGCGATGACTTCCTGGCCATCGCCGGGCACGAGCTGCGCACGCCCCTCACGGCCCTCCAGCTCCAGCTCCATTCGCTCACGGGCCTGGTGCGGGACGTGGAGAACCCCCGCGTGAAGGAGCGGCTGGAGCGGGCGCAGGGCCAGGCGCAGCGGCTCGGCGAACTCACGGAGGAGCTGCTGGACGTGGTCCGCCTGGGCGCGGGCCGGCCCCAGCCCGTGGTGGAGGACTGTGACCTGGCGGAGCTGTCGCGGGAGGTGGTGGACCGCTTCGCCGAAGCAGTGACCCGCTCCGGCTGCCAGCTCCAGGTGTTCGCCGAGGAGCCGGCGAGGGGCCGGTGGGAGCGCACCCGCATCGAGCAGGTGATGACGAACCTGCTCTCCAACGCCCTCAAGTACGGGGCGGGCCAGCCCGTGGAGCTGTGGGTGAAGGCGGGCGCGGATCGGGCCACGCTCGTCGTCCGGGATGGCGGCATCGGGATTCCGCTCGAGGCCCAGGCCCGCATCTTCGACCGCTTCGAGCGCGCGGTGTCATCGAGCAGCTTCGGAGGCCTGGGGCTCGGGCTGTGGATCGCCCGACAGGTGGTGGAGGCCCACGGCGGCGTCATCCACGTCGAGAGCGAACCCGGACGCGGCGCCACCTTCACGGTCGAATTGCCGTACAGCGTCTGAGCCCCGCCGGGTGGCTCAGGCCGCCGCGGCAGAGCGGCCCCGACGCCCTGGCGGGCGCGTCCAGCGCGGCGGCGGTGGTGAGGATGGCGCGGATCCGCTCCGGCGCGGTGATGACCTCCCGGACGACGGGGCGGGGGGCCCCGGCCTCCCATTCCAGGCCCGGTGCCTCGGATGACGGACGCGGCTGTGCCCGCGCGAAATGCGCTCCCACGGTGTGTCTCCCGGGTGATGGACGGCGGCGCGCCCGCGAATCACCTGTGAGCCACGGGGAGGCGTGCTTGAGCGGGATACGGAACGGGTTGCGCGGTCGGGTCGTTGAATCAGGATGAATGTGGCGGAGCGGGGCTCCGCCGGGAGGACGCACGCCATGAAACCCACAGGTGTCTCGCTGTTGCTCGCGTCGCTCCTCGCCGTGGTGGGGCTCGCCGCCTGCCCGTCCCGCTCCGCCCCCGCGCCGGTCTCACCGCTGCTGGAGACACGGGTCATCGACCACGCGGGGACGCGCTTCGACGTCGTCGTCGCGGACCTGTCGCGCGTGGACCTGCGGCTGCTCCGACAGGACGCCGCGGGTCGGCCGCTCAGGACCTTCGAGGCCCTGGAGCGCTTCCTGGAACAGCAGGGGCTGCCCCTGCTCGCCGCCACCAACGCCGGCATCTTCGAGCCCGGGGAGGTCCCCTCCGGCCTCTTCGTACAGGACGGCCAATCCCTCTCCCCCCTCAACACCCGCGCGGGCTCCGGCAACTTCTACTGGCAGCCCAACGGCGTCTTCTTCATCGGGCCCCGGGGCGCGGGCGTGGTGGAGACGGCCGCCTACGCCAGCGTCGCCCGGGGCGTGCGGCAGGCCACCCAGTCCGGCCCGCTGCTGCTCTCCCACGGCGCCCTGAACCCCACGCTCGCCGGTTCACGCTCCCGCTACACGCGCAGCGGCGTGGGCGTGGACGCGAAGGCGCCCGGCCGCGTGTTCTGGGTGCTGTCCCGCGACAAGGTGCCCGTCCGCGCGCTCGCCGAGGTCTTCCAGTCCCGGCTCGGCTGCACCGACGCGCTCTACCTGGACGGCGCCATCTCCCGCTTCCACCCACCCACGCTCCAGGGCGGGGCCCCGGAGACCGGCGGTGCGTTCAGCGGCTTCCTCGTCCTCACGCCCAGGCGCTGAAAACAAAGAAACCCCCTGGGTTGCCTGGGGCAAGGGGGGGCGTCACCGGTGGGAAAGGTGCGTGACCCCCCGGACGCGCTTAGCCTCCACGGGCCATGTCCCTCCGCAAGGACTTCATCGAGCGCGCCATCGAGCAGTTCGTGGCGGCCATCGCCAGCATCCTCCGGGCCCGCAAGGAGAAGCGGTATGGGGACGCGCGCACGCTCATCCGCGAGACGGCCCTCTCCGTGCTGGGCATGGAGTACGGCACGCTCCTCCTGGCGGACGCCGAGTCCACGTCGCGGCTGCTCGGCACCCACGCCCGGGTGCGGATGCTCGCGCGGCTGGTGCGCGAGGACGGCGAGCTGATGCGCGAGCAGGGGGATCCGCTCACCGCCGACTCGCGCTTCCTCCTCGCGCTGGAGCTGTACCTGGAGGCCATCTCGCTGGGCCTCAACCCGGACACGGACGACGCCACCGCCATCGCGGAGCTGCGGGGCCTCACGGATGCGTCCGCGCTGTCGGAGCGCCACCAGCGGATGCTCGCCCAGGCCTGACGAGGCGCGGCGCGCACGTTGACGCACCCGGATCCGTTGAACACCCGCCCTCGCATCGGTCGGGTTTGAGACACGCAGACGCGGAAGAATCCACCGCGCGTGTCCCCCCGCCTTGCCAGGCGTCAACGACTTGCGTCTATCATTGCCGCCTCATTCGTCACGCAACACCGGGGGGGTGCGCGTGTCCTTGGTTCGGTTTCCCGAGAGCGTTGTCTCTTGTCGTAACCTCGTGGGCGGGGAGTGGGTGCTCCCTGCCGAGGTGACGACGCAGGACGTCCGCAGTCCCTACACGGGGGAGGTCATCGGCCGGTTGCCGTTGACGACCGCGTCTGGAGTCGCCGAAGCGGTGGAGGCCGCGAAGGTGGCGGCGCATGACTGGGGCCTCACGCCGCTGCGCGAGCGCACCCAATGTCTGCAAGCCTTCCGCGAGCTGCTGGACACCCACCAGCGACGGCTGGCGAACCTGGCCGCGAGCGAGTCAGGCAAGACGGTGGCGGAGGCCCGCGCGGGGCTGCTCAAGGGCATGGAGGTCTGTGATTTCGCCCTGTCGCTCCAGAACCTGGATGGCGGCGCGAGCATGGAGGTGAGCCGCGGCGTCACCTGCGAGTACCGCCGCGCGCCGCTGGGGGTCGTGGCCGGCATCACGCCGTTCAACTTCCCCGCGATGGTGCCCCTGTGGCTGTTCCCCATCGCGGTGACGCTGGGCAATGCCTTCATCCTCAAGCCGTCGGAGAAGGTGCCGCTGACCGCGTGCGCGCTGGGGGAGCTGATGGTCGCGGCGGGCTTCCCGCCCGGCGTCTTCTCCCTCGTGCACGGCGGGAAGGCGGCGGTGGACGCGCTGGTGGAACACCCGGACGTGAAGGCGCTCGCCTTCGTGGGCTCGTCCCCGGTGGCGCGGTACCTGTACGCGGAGGGCAGCCGCCACGGCAAGCGCGTGCTGGCGCTGGGCGGCGCGAAGAACCACCTCATCGTCGTGCCGGACGCGGATCCGGAGCTCACGCCGCAGGCGGTGGTGGACTCGTTCACCGGCTGCGCGGGGCAGCGCTGCATGGCCGCCAGCGTGATGCTCGCGGTGGGGGACGTGCAGCCGCTGGTGGACGACATCGTGCGGCGCGCCTCGCGACTGGAGGTGGGGCCGGGCATGGGCGCGCTCATCGACCGGGGGGCGGTGGACCGGCTGGAGACGGCCATCGCGAAGGCGAAGGCGGAGGGGG
>NZ_RAWB01001149.1 GCF_003612055.1 Corallococcus llansteffanensis | reverse complement strand
CTCCCCAGCCACACCTTGCCAGGGCACACAGCGCGTCCTGCTTGGGGTTTTCTATCGCCTTGCCGTGGGTTCGAATCCCGCCGCCTCCATGCAGGGCAACCCGTCTAAGGCCGTGGCGGCTGAAGCCCCAGCAGGGCCTTGCCGAGGAAGTCGCGGATCACCGCTGGAGACCAGGCCATCAGCGGGCCGCTCATGGCATCGCGCAGGTAGCGCTCGATGGGGTGGGTCCGCATGTAGCCCGAGCCTCCGGCGAGCTCCATGGCCGCGGTGGTGATGGCCACGGCCGCCTCATTGGCCACGACCTTGGCCTGCATCTGCAGCACGGGGAAGTCCGGCTCACGCTGATCCGTGGCGATGGCCGCTCGCATGGCCAGCGCCCGCGCCGCCTCCAGACGGAGGCTCATCTCCGCCACCGAGAACTGCACCCACTGCATCTCCGCGATCGCCCGGTTCTCCGGAGGCAGCTTGCGCTCCTTGGCGTAGGAGATGGCGAAGGCCAGCGCCGCCTCGGCGATACCGATGGAGATCCACGGCAGGCCCAGGGCGATGG
>NZ_RAWB01001148.1 GCF_003612055.1 Corallococcus llansteffanensis | reverse complement strand
GTCTCTCCCTGGTGGAGCGCCATCTGCTCGAAGAGCGCCGTGGTGAGACTGACGCTGGTGGGGGCGTGGCGGCGGAAGAAGGCCGCGAGCTCCTCGAGCGAGAGGGAATGCGGCGGCGCGAGCACCAGCTGGGCCCCGTGCAGCAGCGCGCCCCAAATCTCAATCGTGGAGCCGTCGAAGGCAGTGGGAGCGAGCTGGAGGTAGCGGTGCTCCGGGCCGAAGCGGAAGTAGGACGCGCCGCAGACGAGGCGCACGACGCCGCGGTGGGGCACCATGACGCCCTTGGGCCTGCCGGTGGAGCCGGAGGTGAACATGACGTAGGCGAGGCTGTCGGCCGAGGAGGGCACGGCGGGCGCGTGCGTGGGCTTGCGCGCGAGGAGAGGGGCCTCGTCGTCCAGCAGCAGGGTGGCGCCGAAGAAGGACGGAAGGCTCGACTCCCAGTCGGAGCGGGTCACCAGCACGGGAGCGCCGGAGTCCTCCAGCAGCAGGGCGAGGCGCTCGTGGGGGTAGCTCATCTCCAGCGGGACGTAGGCGGCGCCAGCCTTGAGGACAC
>NZ_RAWB01001147.1 GCF_003612055.1 Corallococcus llansteffanensis | reverse complement strand
CTCCCGGCCCCGTCCCCCTCGCGACGCCTCGAACGGATCCGCGGAAGACTCGCGGCCCCGTCCCCAGCGCTCCTCCACCGTGGACAGCGTGCGGGTCACCCAGCCTCACAACGTCAGCGACAACGAGACGGCCATCTCCCGCGTGCCGGCCCTTCCTCCGGAAGAAGCTCCGGAGAACACGCCCGCGGTCCGCCGGTCCCCGTCCTCCCGTCGCAAGCAGCCCACGCCCCCGGCCCGCTCCAACGCGGCGCGCGCTTCCGTCCGGGCGACCGAACCCCACGACTTCCTCGCCGAAGCCCCCGCGCCCCGCCGAGGCCGGGGTGCACTCATCGCGGCCTTCGTCGTGCTCCTCCTCATCGCGGGCCTCGGAACCACCGTGGTCCTCGGACTCGATGGCGGACGTCTCGCCGCGCTGTGGGCCACGGCCCGCAAGTCATCCCCAAGTCCTCCACCGACTTCTCCCGAGCCCGAGGCACGGAAGCCCGCTCCTACCGAGCCCCCGCCTCCGACTCCCGAGCCGTCCACCGAGCTCGCCGATACCGTCCCTGTCGCCCCGCCCACGCC
>NZ_RAWB01001146.1 GCF_003612055.1 Corallococcus llansteffanensis | reverse complement strand
TCCCCGCCACCTCCGGGCGTGAAGCCCCCCGCGAGTCCAGGTTGGCCCTGGCGGCGGTCGTGTGCGCGGTGGCCTTCGCCAGCTTCCTGGGGGTAATGGGCCCCGCCGCGCGCGCTCCGGACGGGGCTGGCTCGCGCTGGGATGCTTCGGCGACCCGCGCTCCTTGCGGCCAGTGGGCGCGGTGGGAGGCGGGGCTGCTCCATGCGTCCCACGTGGGCGCGCCGGTGCCGGCGTCGAGGGATCAGCTCGATCCGGGCGGTGTCGGTGCCCGGCCGCCCACGCCGTTCGTTCCCCGGATGGACTCGCTGCGCGCGCTGCTGGCGCGCTACGACGCCCGGGTGCAGGCGCAGGCCCAGCGCCTGCTCGCCCATGCCTTGCCGCCCCAGCTCGCGCCGCTGGCGGACCGTCCCCGGACGGTGAACTGCCCGGCGCAGGGCCCGCCCGCGCGGGGCTGAGCGTCCCTTCCCCCTGACGTTCTTCGCGGGCCGCGTCCGTGAGGCTCCCGGTGTGCCCTGGGGAGCCCAGGCAGGCAGGCCCGTCGTCCCACCCACCTTTCGCGGTGCGTCCGCC
>NZ_RAWB01001145.1 GCF_003612055.1 Corallococcus llansteffanensis | reverse complement strand
GCCACCTGGACTACCTGCAGCGGCTCGACTTCCAGGTGAAGGTGCGCGGCTTCCGCATCGAGCTGGGCGAAATCGAAGCCTCCCTGCTCGCGCATGCCTCCGTGCATGAGGCCGTCGTCCTCGCTCGCGAAGACGTCCCCGGGGACAAGCGCCTCGTCGCGTACCTCGTGCCTGTCTCGGGCCGGCAGGTGGACACCTCGGTGCTGCGCGCATTCCTCAAGGAGCGGCTGCCCGAGTACATGGTGCCCTCGGCCTTCCTCGTCCTGGAGGCCCTGCCCCTCAACGCCAACGGCAAGTTGGACCGCAAGGCGCTGCCCGCACCCGACGCCTCACCCCTCGCGGACTTCGTCGCCCCTCGCAACCCCGCCGAAGAGAAGCTCGCCAAGGTCTTCGGCCTCGTCCTGCGCCGCGAGCAGGTCAGCATCCACGACGACTTCTTCGCCCTCGGGGGCCACTCCCTGCTGGCCACGCAGCTCATCTCACGCGTGCGCAGCACATTGGGCGTGGAGCTGCCGCTCCGTGCCCTCTTCGAAGCGCCCACCGTGGCCGCGCTCGCAGAGCGCCTCAGCGCCAACACCT
>NZ_RAWB01001144.1 GCF_003612055.1 Corallococcus llansteffanensis | reverse complement strand
GGGACGCCCTCTCCGAGCGCCTGCTGGAATCTCAAGAGCTCGTCCCGGACCCCCTCCCCCAGGATGAGGTAGCGGGAGACGCAATCGAACACCACCGCGCCGCCCAGCGGGCCAGGGGTGGCTTCCCGGGCCATGGTGGCGGCACCGGCCGCCGCGTCGAGCAGATCCGCGCGTGCGCCCTCCATCACCCGGACCAGCGAGCCGTCCGGTATCTCGGCGACGTAGCGGACCGAACCGTCGGATTCGACGGAGATGGGGTCACGGATCACGAACTCGCCGCTGGCCTGGGGAATCCCCAGCGGGTGGGTCATCGCGAAGCTGGCGAAGCCCGGCACGTCCAGTTCGACGCCCCGGCTCGCGGCCGTGCGCCGGTAGACCTCGAACGCGCTCTCGTAATCCAGTTCGATGGCGGTCGTGCCGCGCGCCTTCGTGACCTGGGCCGGTGGACCGTACGGATACCAGCCGTGCTGGATGCCGACGCCGATGGGCTCCTGGGCGTCGAAGGCAATCACCACCACCTGGTCCCGGTAGGCCTTTCCTTGCGCGAACTGGGCCGTCTTGAAGAACCGGAGGTTGTTTCCCGCGCCGCCCC
>NZ_RAWB01001143.1 GCF_003612055.1 Corallococcus llansteffanensis | reverse complement strand
TGGGTGGAGAGGTTGCGGGGGGAGGTGTTGTTAAGCACCTCTCGCACACAATTTCGGCTTTGGACTAGGGTGCTCGCGCCTGTCGTCGGCGGAGCAGAAGGCCAATCAAGGTATGTCGAAGAAGCGCGTTCACGAAATCGCCAAGGAGCTCAAAGGCCACGGGATTGAGCTCGACAACAAGGAGGTCGTGACCGAGCTCGCCGGGCTGGGTTACGACGTCAAGAGCCACTCGTCCTCGCTGGATGACGATCAGGCCACCGCCGCGGTCCAGAAGATCCTGGACAAGCGCAAGCCGAAGCAGGCCGCACCTCCCGTCGCCGCCAAGGGGTTCGTGGTGCGCCGCAGGGTCGGCCCGCCCGCTGGCGCCTCCAACACGGAGGCCCAGGACGCCTACGCCCAGTCCAGTGACCAGGGCTACGACAACGCCGAGCCGTCCTACGAGCAGCCTGCGCAGGCCGAGCCGCAGGCGGAGGCCCCCCAGGCCCACGCCGTGGAGAGCGCTCCCGCAGCCGCGGAGCAGGCTCCCCAGGCGCAGGCTCCGGAGGTCCCGGCCGTGACGGCCGCGCCCACCGAGGCCGTTGCCACCCCCGCCGC
>NZ_RAWB01001142.1 GCF_003612055.1 Corallococcus llansteffanensis | reverse complement strand
TCTACACGCGTGAAGCCTTTGGAGAACGGGTGGGGTTCCAGGTCGGCTGGATGACGTGGCTGGCGCGCGTCTCGTCCGTGGCCTCGTTATCCGTTGGCTTCTCCCGCGCGCTGGGCTTCCTGTGGCCCGCGGCGAACTCGGGCCTGGGCCAGGGCCTGGCCATCGCCGTGCCCCTGCTCACACTCACGGCCATCAACGTCGTGGGCGTGAAGGGCGGCGCTCGCACCGCGGTTTTCCTCGCCGTCACCAAGACGGTGCCACTGCTGGTGTTCATCGCCGTGGGCCTCTTCTCCGTGTCCGTGCCGCTGGCGACGTCGGTGGCTCCCAGGGAAGGAGGCAACCTGGGGGCCGCGGTGCTGCTGCTGCTGTTCGCCTATGCCGGCTTCGAGAACACGGCGGCTCCGGCGGGTGAGTTCAAGAACCCACGCCGCGACGTGCCCTTCGCGCTCATCGTGCAGATAGGCGTTGTCACGCTCATCTACACGGCGGTGCAGTGGGTGGCGCTGGGCACGTTGCCCGGGGTCGCGGACGCGCAGACGCCGCTCGCCAACGCCGCCGCGCGGTTCCTCGGGGGTTGGGGTGGGCTCCTCATGACC
>NZ_RAWB01001141.1 GCF_003612055.1 Corallococcus llansteffanensis | reverse complement strand
CCTCCAGCCTCCGCGCGAGCCCGAAGTCCAGCAGGCTCAGCGCGCCGCCCTCGCGCAGGAAGAGGTTCTCCGGCTTGAGGTCGCGGTGCGCGAGCCCCACCGCGTGCACGCGCGCCACCGCCGGACACAGCCCCGCGAACAGCTCGCGCACGCGCGCCACGGACGCGGCGCCAGTGCCGGGCAGCGCCGCCATCCACGCCGCCAGCGTCTGGCCGCGCAGCAATTCCTGCACGAGGAAGGGCCTGCCGCCGACGCGCCCCTCCTGGAGCACCGCGGGCACGGTGGGCGGGCCCACGCGCCGCAGCGCCTCCGCTTCATGGGCGAAGCGCGCGTGGTGCGGACCCAGGCCTACCTTGAGGGCCACCTCGCGGCCGTCCTCCTCGCGCACCGCGGCGAAGACATGGGCGAAGCCCCCCACGCCCAACAGGGCGGCGCCGGCCAGGCCGGGGACGTCCGGGATCGCCAGCGGCTCCGGTGGGGGACCGGACTCGTCGGCGGGGACGCCATTCACGGGACACGCCGCGCCGGGAGCGAGGCGGCGGTGGCAGACCGGACAGCGCATGCGGGTGCCGGAAGGCTACCAGAGCGCTCGCATCAGGAC
>NZ_RAWB01001140.1 GCF_003612055.1 Corallococcus llansteffanensis | reverse complement strand
GCCCCGGACGGCGAAGCCTCCGCCCCGGACGCCAATCGGATCCAACGGCGGGATGTGCATCGCCACCACGTGCACCGCGTCGCGCGCCTCCTCCAGCCACCCGTCCAGTTGCTCCTCCACCAGCGGATCCACCGTGCTGCTGCCGGAGTCCACCAGGCTGAAGTGCACCCCCTGGAAGGTGAAGTGCTGGCTGCCCCGCCCCACGAGCTGCTGGTAGATGCGCGCGTCGTCCGTGAACGTCTCGTGGTTGCCCAGCGTGGCGTACAGCGGGATGCGCGACCCGGCCTCCAGCCGCTGCTGGAACTCCTCCAGCTGCTCGCGCGTGCCGTACTCCGTCAGGTCCCCCGCGAAGAAGATGAAGCGCAGGCTGGGGTCCTCGCTCAGCCGCGTGTAGATGTCCCCCACCTTCGACAGCGCCTCCTGCACGTCCGCCAGCGCCGCGAACCGGAACGGCGTCCGCGCGTCCCAGTCCGGCGGCGCCACCGTCAGTCGCGCCGTCGTCCCCGGCCGCAGGGCCACCCGCCACGCCTTCACCGTCGGATGCGCGTCCGGCAGCGCCTCCACGGCGAGCGGCTCGCCGGAGTCGTCCACCGCCACCAGCGCCGCGTCCGGCATCGTGT
>NZ_RAWB01000113.1 GCF_003612055.1 Corallococcus llansteffanensis | reverse complement strand
CCCCCACGGCGGCCTCCGGGGGCACCCGAGCCCAGGGCCTCAGCTGCGCTGGGCGTAGTACTCGACGATGAAGGGCTCGTTCACGTCCACGGGGATCTCCTCGCGCTCCGGCAGGCGCACGAGGCGCATGCCCTCCCCTTCCCCCAGCACCTGCACGTAGGCGGGCACCTGCCGGGCCTTCATCCGGCCCAGGGCCTCCTGCACCGCCGCGAGCTTCAGGTGCGAGGCCTGGAAGCGCACCTCGTTGCCCGGCGTGAGCCGCAGGCTGGGGATGTCCACCCGACGGCCATCCAGTTGGAAGTAGCCGTGGCGCACGAACTGGCGCGCCTGGCGGATGCTCGTGGCCAGCCCCGCGCGCAGCACCAGCGCGTCCAGCCGGCGCTCCAGCAACTGCATCAGCACCTTGCCGGTGTTGCCCGGCGACCTGCGCGCCTCCAGGAAGGCGCCGCGGCACTGCTTCTCCAGCAGGCCGTAGTACAGCTTGAGCTTCTGCTTCTCCCGGAGCCGCTGCGCGAAGTCGCTCACCGACACCCGCGCCGTCGCGCCGTGCTGGCCGGGCGGATACGGCCTGCGCAGCACCGGGTCCTTGTCCGGATCCTTCGCGCTGATGCGCGACAGCGGAATCCCCAACCTCCGGCACAGCTTGCCTCGCGGTCCCCGTTCACGTGCCACGGCGTGTCCCTCCCTCGGCCCGGGCCGAGTTGAAATTGATAATCACTATCAATTTCAATACCCAGAAAGGGAGCAGTCGGTCAAGCTTCCAGCGACGGGCAGTGGGTGGACGACCGGGCCGGGAGGGCTCGAAAATGCTTCGAAATACAACCCGCGAAGCCGCCCTACCTACCGGTCGGGATGTTCTTTGCGGGAAATGTGGGACGAATACTTCACCAATGAAATCATGGGCCTGAGACACAAAAGGCCCTGTCGGATTCCCGCACACACGCAACCTTCGGGCGGCTGACCCGAGAATCAATTTGTTCGTCCCACTCCCCCGACCGAGACCTCCACCATGGCTCTTCGCACCGACCTCTCGAAGCCCGCCGTCATCCCCTCCCAGCGCACCGACGCGAAGCCCGCGAACACGGTCGCGAAGCCCACGGGCCCGGTGGGCATGAGCTCCCAGTCCAGCTTCAGCGTGGGCGCGCCCTCCAAGGCGAAGGCGACCGTGGCGCTGAACGGCGTGGGCACGAAGGTGACGCCGGGTCCGGTGGACCTGAGCAGCCCCCAGGCGCAGCAGGCCGTGCAGCAGACGGTCGCGTACGTGAACCAGAAGAACCCGCAGCTCACCGGCATCACGGGCGGCACGTCGTTCTCGCCGCGCTCGGTGGAGCGGGACCAGCTGGGCATGACGCACGTGCGGATGGACCGCATGCACGAGGGCGTGAAGGTCTCCGGCGAGCAGGTCATCGGCCACCTGGACGCGAAGGGCCAGTTCGACAGCCTGACGGGCGACGTGTCCACCATCCCCGTGGGCCTGGGCAAGTCGCCCACGAAGCTGAGCGCGAAGGACGCGCTGGCGCTGGCGCAGAAGGACTTCAACGGCGGCACGACCCGCCCGCCCACGGTGGAGCGTGAGATCGTGAAGGGCCGGGACGGCCAGTACCGCGCGGCCTACCACGTGACGTTGACGGACACGTCGGTGACGAGCGGCAAGGAGCCCCGGTCGATGAACTACTTCATCGACGCGAACACCGGCGCGTCCATCAAGCAGTTCAACACCATCAGCCACTTCGACCGGCCGGGCGTCACCCGCGCGGGCGGCGCGACGACCCCGTCGAAGACGCCCACGACCCCGCCCACCACCGGCGACAAGGGCCGCGCCACGGGCGTCGCGGACGACACCACGATGTACAGCGGCAAGGTGGACCTCGGCACGACGAAGAACAAGGACGGCACGTTCTCCCTGGACGACAAGACGCGCGGCAAGGGCATCGTGACCTACGACGCGAAGAACGCGGAGAACGCGTCCGGCACCACGGGCTTCACCGACAAGAACGACGTCTGGGGTGAGAAGGGCGACCCGACGCGCGCCGCCACCGCCGTGGACGCGCACTACGGCGCGGAGATGACGTACGACTTCTACAAGGACATCCTCGGCCGCGACTCCATCGACGGCAAGGGTGAGAAGCTCGTCTCCTACGTGCACACCGACGTGAACCTGGTGAACGCGTTCTGGGACGGCGAGAAGATGCAGTACGGCGACGGCGACGGGAAGGACTCCGGCCCGCTCACCACGCTGGACATCGCGGGCCACGAAATCAGCCACGGCCTCACCGAGCGCACCGCGGGCCTGGAGTACGAGGGCGAGTCCGGCGGCCTCAACGAGTCCTTCAGCGACATCATGGGGACGGGCGTGGAGTGGTACGCCAGCCAGAAGAACGCCGCGGTGAAGTTCGACTGGGCCGTGGGCGAGGACGCGTGGACGCCCAAGAACGGCGATAACACGGACGCCCTGCGCTACATGAACGACCCGACGTCGGACGGGTACTCCATCGACAACTACAAGAACTACCCGAAGCAGACGGAGGTGCACGGCTCCAGCGGCATCGCCAACAACGCCTTCTACCTGCTGACCGAGGGCGGCAAGAACAAGACGTCCGGCCTGGAGGTGAAGGACGGCATCGGCATGGAGAAGAGCCTGAAGATCTTCGGCCGCGCGCTCACCACGTACATGACGCCGCAGACGAACTTCACCCAGGCCCGCGCGGCCACGGTGAAGGCCGCCACCGACCTGTACGGCAAGGACTCCGTCGAGGTGAAGAAGGTGCAGGACGCCTGGACCGCCGTCGGCGTGAAGTAGTCACACCGCCTCTCCGCTTCGGGCCCGGACGGGCCTTCCCCCTCCCGTCCGGGCCCGGAGCCTGTCGCTTCCGCTACTGCTTCGCCAGGGCCGCGTTCTGTTCGGCCTTGGCGTCGCGCACGTGCTCGCCGGAGACGTCCACCGTCACCTGGTAGAGCGTGCCGGTGAACTCGAACGGCGCGGCGTAGCGCTGGCTCACCGACGAGCTCTCATCCCGGCCGCACGTCAGCCCCTCCCCCAGGCTGAGGATGAGCGGCATGGTGGCGGAGATGTCGCTCTGGGCCACCAGGTCTCCGTCGATGTAGAGCCGGCCGAGCCCGGGCGCGCCCCGCCCCGCCTTCAGGTCGGGCTTTCCGGTGGGCTCGAACTCGAACTTCAACTCCGAGCGGCCCTCGGGCACGTCCACCGCCGACTCGATGTGGAACTCCTGTTCGCCGACGAAGTTGTAGACGTAGTGCAGCTTCCCGTCCTGGACGAAGAAGGTGTAGCCGCCGGTGAGGCCGCCGTGGCACAGCAGCACCCCTTCCGCCCCGTCGCGCAGGTCCACCTCCGCGGTGATGGTGTGGGGGCGGTTGAGCACGTGCACGGCCGCGTTCTCCGGGGTGGGTGACGTGCGCGGGCGGTACACGTAGCGCTTGCGGTCCCGGGTGAGCTGCGGGCGCTCGAGGGCGAACACGGCGAGGGTCGGCGACGCGAGCGGCAGCACCTGGTAGCGCCCGGCTTCGGCGTACCAGAGGGCGATCATCTCGATGAGCTTGCCCCGGTTCTCCTTCGCCACGTTCTTCGTCTCGGAGGCGTCCTCGGAGACGCGGTACAGCTCCCAGCCGTTCGCATCCAGTTCGCGCAGCCGGTCCTCGTCGAGCGTCGCTTCCCCGAACCCCTGCCCGGCCTCCTTGAAGGAAGGGCCGGGGAACGGGCACACCGCGCGCCAGCCGTCGTGGTAGATGGCGCGGGTACTGAACATCTCGAAGTACTGCGTGTGGTGCCGGCTCTGGGCGTTCGCGTCGTTGAACGTGTGCCTGAAGCTGATGCCCTCGATGGGGGACTGGGTGACGCCCCGGATCTCATCCAGCGGCTCCAGGCCCAGGCAGTCCAGCACCGTGGGCACCATGTCGATGGCGTGCGCGTATTGCATGCGCACCTCTCCCTTCGCCTGGATGCCCTTGGGCCAGTGGACCAGGAACGGGTCGGTGGTGCCGCCCCGGTACACCTCCCGCTTCCAGCGGCGGAACGGCGTGTCCCCCGCCCAGGCCCAGCCCCACGGGTAGTGGTTGAAGTGCTTCGGCCCGCCCAGGTCGTCCAGCGCCGCCAGGTTCTGCTCCAGCGACTCCGGCGTGTTGTTGAAGAACTTCAGCTCGTTCACCGAGCCGTGCGGCCCACCCTCGGCGCTGGCGCCGTTGTCGGACAGCACCATGATGAGCGTGTTGTCCAACTCCCCCGTCTCCTCCAGGAACTTCAGCAACCGGCCGATGTGGTGGTCCGTGTGCTCCAGGAAGCCCGCGAACACCTCCATCATGCGGGCGTAGAGGCGCTGCTCCTCCGGAGGCAGCGAGTCCCACTCCTGTACGTCCGGATCATGCCGGGACAGCCGCGTGCCCTCCGGCAGCACGCCCATTTCCAGCTGCTTCTGGAAGACCCGCTGCCGGTACGCGTCCCAGCCGTCGTCGAACGCGCCCTGGTAGCGGTCCGCCCACTCCTTCGGCACGTGGTGGGGGGCGTGCATGGCGCCGGTGGCGAAGTAGAGGAAGAAGGGCTTGTCGGGCGCGACCTGCTTGGTGTCCGCGATGCAGTCGATGGCCTTGTCCACCAGGTCCGGGGTGAGGTGGTAGCCCTCCTCCGGCGTCGCGGGCGCGCGGATGGCGTGGTTGTCGTGGATGAGGTCCGGGTAGTACTGGTTCGTGTCCCCGCCCAGGAAGCCGTAGAAGCGCTCGAAGCCGCGGCCCAGCGGCCAGCGCGAGTACGGCCCGGCGGCGCTCGTCTGCTCCGCGGGGGTCAGGTGCCACTTGCCCACGGCATAGGTGTTGTAGCCCGCCTCCATCAACATCTCGGAGAGGAGGCCGTTCTCGAACGGGATGGTGCCGTTGTAGCCGGGGTAGCCCAGCGACGTCTCCGTGATGGTGCCCATCCCGTTGGAGTGGTGGTTGCGGCCGGTGAGGACGCACGAGCGCGTGGGCGAGCACAGCGCGGTGGTGTGCATGTTGTTGTAGAGCAGCCCGCCCCGGGCCAACCGGTCCAGGTTCGGCGTGCGGATGGGCGAGCCGTAGCAGCCCAGGTGCCCGAAGCCCGTGTCGTCCAGGATGATGAACAGGACGTTGGGTGCGCCGGGCTTCGAGCGCAGCGGCGAGGGCCACGCGGGGGACGACTGCTCCCACGTGCGACCGATGGTGCCGGGAAAGGGCCTGCCGGGTTTGTATTCCTTGAGGGACATGAGCGAGCGCGCCTCCACGCGAAGCGAAGCCCCGCCCGGCGGCCCTCGACCTCCGGGCACGCCGACGGTGACCTCGTGAACGTGAAGTGCTCAGCCGCGGAGCAAGCCGGACCTGCCCTCCGGACGGAGCCGGGCGACCCCAGGCCCCGCCCGCTTCCTTCGGTCACGCCGGGCACGCAAGGCCTGACGCGACGTCAGCGGCCTCACGTCACCGGGAAGGGGTTGCGCTCGGCGAACTGCCGCTGGTGGAAGTACGGGTAGGGCCAGGGCACGTTGCTCGCGGCATCCAGCGTGGCCACCTGCGCGGGCGTGAGGTTCCAGCCGATGGCGCCCAGGTTCTGGCGCAGCTGCTCCTCCGTGCGCGCGCCGATGATGACGTTGGCCACGGTGGGCCGCTGGAGCACCCAGTTGAGCGCGACCTGCGGGACGGTCTTGCCCGTCTCCTTCGCGACGACGTCGAGCGCGTCCACCACCTTGAACAGGTACTCCTCCGGCACCTGCGGGCCTCCGCTGGCGGTGGCCGGGTTGTTCAGGCGGGTCGTCTCCGGGCGCGCCTGGCCCCGGCGCAGCTTCCCCGTCAGCCGGCCCCAGCCCAGCGGGCTCCACACCACCGCGCCCACCTTCTGGTCCTGCGCGAGCGGCATCAGCTCCCACTCGTAGTCGCGGCCGACGAGCGAGTAGTACGCCTGGTGCGCCACGTAGCGCGCCAGGTTGTAGCGCTCCGACACCGCGAGCGACTTCATCAGGTGCCAGCCGGAGAAGTTCGAGCAGCCGATGTAGCGGATCTTCCCCGCGCGCACGAGGTCGTCCAGCGTGTTGAGCGTCTCCTCCACCGGCGTCGTCGCGTCGAAGCCGTGGAGCTGGAACAGGTCGATGTAGTCCGTCTTCAGCCGGCGCAGGCTGCCTTCCACCGCGCGGGTGAGGTGGAAGCGCGAGGAGCCCACGTCATTGGGCCCGTCGCCCGCGCGGAACGTCGCCTTGGTGGAGATGAGCGCCTGGGCGCGGCGGCCGTGGAGGGCCTGCCCGAGGATCTCCTCCGCGAGCCCGCCGGAGTACACGTCCGCGGAGTCGAACAGGTTCACGCCCGCCTCCAGCGCGATGTCCACCAGCCGCGTGGCCTCCTTCACGTCGCTGGAGCCGAAGCCCTTGAAGAACTCGTTCGAGCCGCCGAACGTGCCCGTGCCCAGGCTGAGGACGGGGACCTTGAATCCAGAACCACCCAGCTGTCGGTACTCCATGACCTTCACCTCGTGACGGTTCGAAAACAGGCGGCCCACGTAACGGGGGGTGGCGCGACGCGCAACCGTGTTTGTGCCCCCGTGTCGCCCGCGCGTCGTGCTTGAAGCGGCCGGAGCGCACGCCCAATATGCGCACGCCTCCGGGCCTCCGAGCCTGCGAGCTTCGGGCGGAGAGGCAGGGGTCCACCACGTGAGCACGTCAGCGCCGCCATCATCGGGCCGCCCCGCGGGAGGCTTCGCCGCCATCCTGCGGGCCTTGCGCTACCTGCGCCGCTACCGTCTGGAAGCGCTGGGCGCCCTGCTGTCCCTGCTGCTGGTGTCGGTGGCGAACCTGGGCGCCCCGCAGATGATCCGCATCGCCATCGACCAGGGGCTCGCTCGAGGGGAGCGCCGCCCGGTGATGCTGGCGGTGGGAGGCCTCGTCGCCATCGCGCTGGGGCGGGGGCTGTTCAACTTCCTCCAGGGCTACCTGGCGGAGCGCGCGTCGCAGGGCGTGGCGTTCGATCTGCGCGACGCGCTCTTCGCGCGCATCCAGCGGCTCTCCTTCAGCTACTACGACCAGGCGCAGACGGGGCAGCTGCTCACGCGGCTCACCAGCGACGTGGAGGCGGTGCGCACCTTCGTGGGCAGCGGCGCGGTGCAGTTCGTGGCGGCGGCGGCGATGGTCGCGGGCTGCACAGGGCTGCTGCTGTGGTTGGATCCGGTGCTGGCCCTGGCCGCGCTCCTGTCCGTGGTCCCCATCCTCTTCCTGCTGCGCTCGTTCACGACGAGGATGCGGCCCCTGTTCGGCCAGCTCCAGGCGCTGCTGGGCACGCTCAACACCACGCTCCAGGAGGACCTGCGCGGGCTGCGCGTGGTGCGCTCCTTCTCCGGCGAGGCGCGGGAGGTGGAGCGCTACGGCCGGACGAACGAACAGCTGCGCACGCAGAACCTGCGGCTGGTGGACGCGCTGGCCAACAACTTCCCCTTCGTCAGCTTCTTCGCCAACCTGGGGACGCTGATGGTCGTGGGCGTGGGCGGCTGGCGCATCTTCCACCAGCAGCTCTCGCTGGGGGAGCTGCTGGCCTTCAACAGCTACCTGGCCTTCCTGCTGATGCCGCTGATGACGCTGGGCTTCCTCGCGGCCAGCCTGTCGCGGGCGAGCGCGTCCGCGCTGCGCGTCTTCGAGCTGCTCGACACGGCGGTGGAGGTGACGGACCGCCCGGGCGCCGTGCCGCTGCCGCCGCTGCAGGGCCGCATCGAGCTGCGCGACGTGCGCTTCCGCTACGCGGGCAGCGAGCGGGAGATCCTGCGCGGCGTGAGCGTGACGCTGGAGCCCGGACAGTTGGTGGCGGTGCTGGGGACGACGGGCTCCGGCAAGAGCACGCTCATCAACCTGCTGCCGCGCTTCTACGACGTCACCGGGGGCGCGGTGCTGCTGGACGGGCACGACGTGCGGGACGTGACGCTCGCCAGCCTGCGCTCGCAGATGGGCGTGGTGCTGCAGGACGCGCTGCTGTTCTCCGGCACGGTGCGCGACAACATCGCCTACGGCCACCCGGACGCGACCCAGGCGCAGGTGGAGGCGGCGGCGGAGGCGGCGCAGGCGGCGGAGTTCATCCGCGAGCTGCCGCAGGGCTACGACACGGTGGTGGGCGAGCGGGGCGTGGGGCTGTCGGGCGGACAGCGGCAGCGACTGGCCATCGCGCGGGCGCTGCTCACCGACCCGCGCCTGCTCATCCTGGACGACAGCACGTCGGCGGTGGACGCGCGGACGGAGACGGCCATCCAGGGCGCGCTGGACACGCTGATGCGGGACAAGCGCAGGACGGCGCTGGTCATCGCCCAGCGCATCAGCACCGTGCGCGACGCGGACCTCATCCTCGTGCTGGACGAGGGGCGCATCGCCGCGCAGGGCCGGCACGAGGAGCTGACGGCGACGAGCGAGCTGTACAACGACATCCTCGGGTCGCAGCTCCAACCCGCGCGCCAGGAGGGAGCGGCATGAGGCGGCCAGGGGACATCGAGTCGCTGGCGGCGCTGGAGTCCGGGCGCGCGGTGCGGCGCGGCAAGGTGCTGCGGCGGCTGGTGGGCGAGCTGCGCCCGCAGGCGCGCATGCTCGGGGTGGCGCTGGGCTTCATCCTGGTGGGCGCGCTGTGCCAGGCGGCGGGGCCGTACCTGGTGAGCCGGGCCATCGACCACGACATCGGCGCGGGGGACGGGCGCGGGCTCACCCGGACGCTGGCGGCGCTGTTCGTCGTCTACGCGGTGGGCGCGCTGGCGCAGCGGGCGCAGACGCGGCGGGTGGGCCACGCCGGGCAGCACGTGCTGGCGGACCTGCGCAAGCGCCTCTTCGAGCGGCTCCAGCACCTGCCGCTCGCGTGGTTCGACCGCCGGCCCCTGGGCGACCTGATGAGCCGCGTGGCCAGCGACGTGGACACGCTCAACCAGCTCTTCGCGCAGGGGCTGACGCAGCTGTTGGGGTCGCTGCTGGGGCTCGTGGGCGTGCTCGTCGCGATGCTGGCGTTCAACGCGCGGCTGGCGCTGGCGTGCTTCTCCATCATCCCGGCCATCCTGTTCACCACCTGGTTCTTCGCGTCGCGGGCGCGCAATGCCTACCGCAAGACGCGCCAGACGGTGGGTGACGTGACGGCCAACCTCCAGGAGGAGATTGGAGGCGTGCGGCAGGCGCAGGCGTTCAACCGCACGGAGAAGAACATCGAGCGCTTCCGCGACCGCAACGCGGCCAACCGCGACGCGAACGTGGCGGCGGTGGGCATCACCTCCGCGTTCTCACCGGCCATCGACCTGCTGTCCACGCTGTCCACCGCGCTCGTGATTGGCTACGGCGGCATCCTGGTGCTGGCGGGCCAGCTCACCGTGGGAGGCGTGGCCGCGTTCCTCATCTACGTGGCGCAGTTCTTCCGGCCGGTGCAGCTGGCCGCGTCCGTGGCCACGCTGATGCAGGCGGCCCTCGCGGGAGCGGAGCGCATCTACGCCATCCTCGACGAGGCGCCGGAGCCGCCGGACGTGGCGGGCGCGGTGGAGCTGGGGCCGCTGAAGGGCCAGGTGGTGTTCGAGGGGGTGTCCTTCGGCTACGACCCCGCGCGGCCCGTGGTGCGCGACGTGTCCTTCCGCCTGGAGCCCGGCCAGACGCTGGCGCTGGTGGGCCACACCGGCGCGGGCAAGACGACCGTGGCCAGCCTCGTCCCGCGCTTCTACGACGTGACGGCGGGCACGGTGCGCATCGACGGGGAGGACGTGCGGCAGGTGACGCGCGCAAGCCTCCGCCGCCAGATGGCGCTGGTGCTCCAGGAGCCGTTCCTCTTCAGCGGCAAGGTCGCGGACAACATCGCCTACGGGAAGCCCGGCGCCACCCGCGAGGACGTGGAGGCCGCGGCGAAGGCGGTGCACGCGCACGACTTCATCCTGCGGCTGCCCCAGGGCTACGACACCGTCATGGGCGAGGGCGGCGCCACGCTCAGCCAGGGCCAGCGGCAATTGCTCGCGTTCGCGCGCGCGGTCATCGCGGAGCCCCGGGTGCTCATCCTCGACGAGGCGACGGCGAACATCGACACGCGCACGGAGGCGCTCATCCAGATGGCGCTCGGCCGGCTGCTGTCGGGCAGGACGAGCATCGTCATCGCGCACCGGCTCAACACCATCCGCCACGCGGACCTCATCCTGGTGCTGGAGCAGGGCGCCGTCGTGGAGCGCGGCACCCACGAGGAGCTGCTCGCGAAGGGGGGCGTCTACGCGGACCTCTACCGCCAGCAGTTCCACGACGTGCCCCAGAAGGCCCAGGCGCTCGGCTGAAGCACGAGCGGGTTGCGCGGACGGTGGCCCCCCGTTACCCAGCGGGCAGGGGTGCGTCCTCGCGGCTTCTTGAGGGTTCGTGCGCTTCGCGGTCCGGGTCGCCATCTCCAGCATTCATCGCGGCACGGCGCCCTTTTTCCCCACTGGCAGGGAGCAGACATGGCAGGCATTCGAGGGACAGCACTGGTGACGGGCACCTCCGCGGGAATCGGCGCGGTGTACGCGCGGCGGCTGGCGGCGCTCGGGTATGACCTGGTCCTCGTCGCGCGGCGCGAGGACCGGCTCGCGGCGCAGGCGGCGGAGCTGAAGGCGGCGCACGGCATCCGCGCGGAGGTGCTGCGGGCGGACCTCACGGCGGACGGCGACATCCACCGGGTGGCCGCGCGCGCGGCGGGAGAGGACATCTCCCTGGTCATCAACAACGCGGGCGTCGGGGGTTACGGGCCCTTCGCGCAGGTGGAGCCCGAGGCCCTGGAGGGGCTGGCGCACCTGCACATCCTGGCGCCCATGCTGACCACCCGGGCGGCGCTGCCCGGCATGCTGGCGCGCGGGCGGGGCGCGGTCATCAACGTCGCCTCCCTGCTGGCCTTCTCCGGCGCGATGCCCCCGGGTCCCCTGCCCCACCGGGCCACGTACGCGGGCGCGAAGGCGTTCCTCGTCCACTTCACCCGCACGCTCGCCGGAGAGCTGCGCGGCACGCCGGTGCGTGCGCAGGTCGTCTGTCCGGGAATGACGGCCACCGAGTTCAACGGCGGCTACCCCGGCACGATGTCCCCGGAGGACGTCGTCACCGCCTCGCTCGTGGCGCTGGAGCGCGGCGAGACGGTCTGCGTTCCCGGGCTGGCGGCCGCGGAGGCGCTCACGGCCCTGGAGCAGGCGGAGGCCGGAATGCTGCTGGGATCCAGCACCCGGCTCGCCAGCCGCTACCGCACGTCCTGACATCCCCCCTTCACGTCACTTCAAGCACTTCTCAGGAGGAAGACCCATGAGCGGCACTTCAACGCGTCCCGTGGAGAAGAGCGGCACCTTCAAGCTGGGCGGCGACCTGCCCGTCCACCGGCTGGGCTATGGCGCCATGCAGCTCACCGGCCCCGGCATCTGGGGCCCGCCCAAGGACCGCGCGGAGGCGGTGCGCGTTCTGCGCCGCGCGCTGGAGCTGGGCGTGGACTTCATCGACACCGCGGACTCCTACGGGCCCTACTTCAGCGAGGAGATCATCGCGGAGGCCCTGCACCCCTACGCGAAGGGCGTGGTGGTGGCGACGAAGGCGGGCCTCGTGCGCACGGGCCCCAACGAGTGGCACCCGGTGGGCGCGCCGAAGTACCTGCGCCAGCAGCTGGAGCTGTCGCTGCGCCGGCTGAAGCTGGAGCGCATCGACCTGTACCAGCTGCACCGCATCGACCCGAAGGTGCCGGTGGAGGAGTCGCTGGGCGAGCTGAAGGCGCTCCAGAAGGAGGGGAAGATCCGCCACATCGGCCTGTCGGAGGTATCGGTGGAGGAGATCCAGCGGGCGCGCAAGGTGGTGGACGTGGTGTCGGTGCAGAACCGCTACAACCTGACCGACCGCGTGCACGAGAAGGTGTTGGACTACTGCGAGAAGGAGAACCTGGGCTTCATCCCCTGGTTCCCCCTGGCGACGGGCGGGCTGGCGAAGCCGGGCGGCACGCTCGACGCGGTGGCGAAGAAGCACAACGCCACGCCCTCGCAGATCGCCCTCTCGTGGCTGCTGGCGCGCTCGCCGGTGATGCTGCCCATCCCGGGCACGTCCTCCGTGAAGCACCTGGAGGAGAACCTCGCGGGCGCGGAGGTGAAGCTCGGCAAGGAAGAGCTGGCGGCCGTGGACGCGCAGGCGTCGGGCCGCTGAGCAGTCACACACCTGACCTCAGGTGACGAGCGCCCTCCGCCCACGAATCTTCGTGAAGGCGTGGGCGCTCAGGTAGGCGTAGCTCTGGGGCGCGCGCATCTCGGGCGTGATGTCTCCCAGGGGGAAGGGCTTCTGGAATACGTGGACCTTCCCCACCCGGATCGCGACACCTCCCTCGCAGTGCGAGAAGTATCGGTCGTAGTCCTCCTTCAGGATTGCTCCCTCCCGCGAATAGCGACGCCAGAGCTGTGCGGGAGGCGCCTCGTCGATGCCAAGGATCTCGAAGAACCCGACGACCTGCTTCACTGGGCTGGAGGAGTAGACGACGACGTGTGACACCTCCCGGCGGAAGGCACGCTTCCGGAATTCGACCCGCTTGAGGCCATCCAGGATGGGCGTCGCATAGCGAGGCTGGATGGGCAGCAGGACTACAGCCCGAGGCGGCGGCGGAGCCATTCACGACCTCCCTGCTGGACCGTGGTGATGGACTGCGGAGGGCCGTTGAGCACTCCGTTGCGACAGAGATCCCCCAGGAGGATGGGCTCCTTCAGGATGACGGCTTGTCGGAAGTGGATGGCGAGCACTTCGGCATTCGAGCATAGCGCTTCGATGTCGCGAAGAGAGAAGACCGTCCGCTTCCCCACTGCGGCGGCGATCTCGCGGGCATCGGCGGACGCCAGCGTCTGTTCCGCGACACCCATGACCGTCACGGCCTTTCGGGACTGACTCAAATAAAAGAGCAGCGGGGCTCCGGGCCCAATCTGCCGGGTCAGTGCCCGGCACAGGTACACCTTGCGCAGCCCATTTCCGAAAGGGTGGGCTCCTGGTTCGAGCGAGAGCTGAGAGTCCGCATCCGGGAAGAGCAGGTGATGGAACCGTGGCTCGATGGGGATGATGAAGGCAGGGGCATCAAACCTCATCGAGGGAGGACCATGGCGCACGTGGAAATCAAGCGGTGCAATTTCCTCGGATGCCTCCACAGGCTTCAGTTGCTTCACGAGGATGAGTTCACCGGTTTCCGTGCGCCCTTCCACCCGGAAGCCAAAGTCCTCGAACACGGCAATCAGGGCGCCCTGACGCTCGTAAGCCGTCACGTAGACAAACGCGTGCCCGTTCTTCGAGACATGCTCGAAGACGCTCTTGAGCAGAAGCTCTCCCAAGCGTCGCCCCTGATGCGCGGGCGCGACCTTGAACGTGCAGAGCTTCAGGGTTCGTCCCTTGAATCCCAGGACGCCCTCCTCATCCTTGATAAGACAGAGCGCCGCCAGGCGATGCCCCTGTCCCCGCACCACCCAGCATCGGCGGTGCTCCTCCTGACACTTGCGGAGCCATGAGTCGAACGGAGGGTAGTCACCCCGAAGGCTGTCGAAGAAGGGGTCCTCCACATCGACATCATGAGCAAACGTGAATTCAACCGCGGGCGGAGGCTGGGCGAACGTGTCGCGCAATCCCTGCAGCATCCCCAGGGCTTCTTCCACCGTGGCGACACGCTCGTTCAGGCCGACTCGCTTCGCCTTCCGGTGGATGCGGAGGTCTTCGGTCACCAATACGCCCACCGCATTGGACCGCACGGCCGCCAGCAGCTGGTGATCCACCCAGTCATTCGAGTGGATTTCCGGACTCCCCAGGATCTCAGCCCAGCCGGCCGGTACAGGCGGCGGTGCGGGAAGCGAAAGATACTTTCCGAGCAGCAATTCCCGAAGCTGGCGGCGCCCTTCATCGCGGTCTCGCTCGACATCCACCTTCATGGCCGGATGGATGAAGAGCTGATAGCGAGCGTCTTCAATGGCTCTCAAAAGGGTGGCGGCGGGCTTCGTCAGCTCTTCGATTTGCGCAGGCGACGTGGGCTCCAGCGGGATCAGGACATTCGTATCGATCAGGACTTTCGTGGCGTCCCCCTCAGTGCTGTCATGAGCCGCCGAGCCTACTCACGCCTCTGACACTCGCCCCTTGCGTCGGGCCGCTGAGCCCCGCGCGTCACTTCCGCTTCACGTAGCGCAGGAGGAGCGTCACCAGCTCCTCCTGGAGCGCCCCCTGCGTCAGGGCCTCGGGGCGCTCCACCACCGCGCGGTGGATGACCGCGTGGGACACCGTGTCGATGATCCACAGGGCCAGCTCCGGGTCCGGGACATCGGTGGGGTACTTGCGGAACGCCTCCAGCATCGGCGCGTCCTCCGGGCTCCCCTGCCGGGAGCGGCGCGCGGGCAGCTCCTCCGTCAGCGCGTGGTGCAGCTTCGGATTCACCGCGTGCGCCGCGAAGCCCAGCGCCACCAGCGTCCGGATGAGGTCCTCCAGGTTCGCGAACGTCCGCGTCGCCAGCACCTCCGCCGCGGCCTTGCGCTGCTCCTTCACGTGCCGCCGCGACACCTCCGCGACCAGCGCCTCCTTGCCAGGGAAGAACTGGTACAGCGAGGCCACGTTGACGCCCGCGCGCTCCGCGATGCGGTTGGTCGTCAGCTTCGCGTACCCGTCGCGCACCAGAATGTCAGCCGTCGCCTGCACCAGCGCGTCCACCGTCGCGCGCGAGCGCTCCTGGAGAGGCGTCTTCCGAGGGGAAAACTTCGCGCGCGGCATGCCGGGCTCCTGGGGCGGGAACGCAAGCTGACAACATAAGCACTTCCTTACATTCTCGTCTCCATCGCTTCCGGGGCGCCAGGGCCCCTCGCGACAGGAGCTGTCCATGACTCGCGCAACGCCACAGGTGCTGATTGTCGGAGCCGGCCCCACGGGCCTCACGCTCGCCTGCGACCTCGCGCGCAGGGGTGTGGCCCTGCGCATCGTGGACGCGGCGCCCGTCCCCTTCGTGGGCTCGCGCGGCAAGGGGCTCCAGCCGCGCACGCTGGAGGTGCTGGAGGACCTGGGCGTGCTCGACGCCGTGCTCGCGGCCGGCAATGCCTATCCCCGCCTCCGCATCCACTGGCGGCGCTTCGTCGTGGGGCACTGGACGCTGGTCCCGCATGGGGTCGCGACGCCAGACGTGCCCCACCCCAGCACCTGGCTCGTGCCGCAGGCGCGCACCGAGGGCATCCTGCGCGACCGGCTGGAAGCGCTCGGCCACGCGGTGGAGTACGGCACCGCGCTCACCGACTTCACCCAGGATGACGGCGGCGTCACCGCCACCCTCACCCGCGACGGCACCCCGGAGGTCGTCCGCGCGGAGTACCTGGTGGGCTGCGACGGAGGCCACAGCCGCGTGCGCAAGGCGCTGGGCGTGGGCTTCCATGGGGAGACGCGCGAGGAGGAGCGCATGGTCGTGGGCGACGTGCGCGTGGACGGACTGGACCGCGACCACTGGCACGTGTGGCCCTTCGCGAAAGGCGGCGCCGTGGCCCTGTGCCCCCTGCCCGGCACGGACCGCTTCCAGCTCGTCCTCAACGTGAAGCCCGGCACTCCGGTGCCGGAGCTCACCGAGGCCGCCCTCCACCAGCGCCTCCAGGACGCGGCCCGGCCCGGCGCGCGGCTGCGCCTGCACGACGCGAGCTGGCTGTCCGTGTTCCGCCCCAACGTGCGCATGGTGGACCGCTACCGCGTGGGCCGCGTCCTGCTCGCGGGCGACGCCGCGCATGTCCATCCTCCCGCCGGAGGCCAGGGCCTCAACACCGGCGTCCAGGACGCATACAACCTGGGCTGGAAGCTGGGCCACGTCCTCGCGGGCGCGGCGCCGGCCCTGCTCGACACCTACGAGGCGGAGCGGCTGCCCATCGCCGCGAGCGTGCTCGGGCTGTCCAAGCAACTCCACCAGAAGCTGCGCCAGGGCGGCATGCGTCCGCAGCGCCGTGGGGCGGAGACCCAGCAACTGGGCCTGCACTATCGCGGCGGGCCGCTCGCCCCCTCGTCGGAGGGCGACACGTCGCGGCTGCGCGCGGGAGACCGGGCCCCGGATGCGCCATGCGTGGAGGCCATGGGACGCCCTTCGCGCCTGTTCGACGCCTTTCGCGGCCCCCACTGGACGCTGCTCGCCTTCGGGCCGGCGCACGAGGACGCGCCCGCGTGGGCCCGCTCGCGCTTCGGTGACGCCGTGCACGCCTTCCACGTCCGCACGGGGGGCGACTCCCGCGACGTGGGCGCCCTGCTCGATGCGGGCGGACACGCGCACCGGGCCTACGACGTCAGCGCGGGCGCGCTGGTGCTGGTGCGTCCGGACGGCTACGTGGGGCACGTCTCCCGCCCTGGGAGCCGCGCGGCGCTGGAGCAATTCCTGGCGCCGCTCCTGCCCGCGCGCGTACGGACCGGACAGGCGGTTGGATTCCGGCCGTAACCGAACCCTTCAGGGGTGCGTAGTGAGGGCAAGCTCGTGACGCCTCGCACTGCCGCGAGGCCCTGGAGAACCCCACCATGTTCCACCGCTCCCTTCGCGGAGGCGCTGCCTCCGTTGCCGCCCTCGGCCTGCTCACGCTGTCCGCCTGTGGCTCCGACACCGGGTCCACGCGGCTGCGCGTGCGCATCGAGAACGTGGCGCCCTTCCAGCAGCTCAAGTCCGGCATGTTCAACACGAAGCTGAGCGGCACCGCGCCGGGCCCGCTGGCCCCGGGGGATGTCTACGAGTTCAGCTTCACCGCGGGCGCGAACCACCGGCTGTCCTTCGTCTCCATGTTCGGCCAGTCCAACGACTGGTTCTTCGGCACGGACCCCAAGGGCATCGCGCTGTATTCCAATGGCCAGCCGCTGTCCGGCGACATCACCTCGCAGGTGTACCTGTGGGACGCGGGCACGGAGGTGGACGAGGAGCCCGCCGTGGGTCCGCACACCGGCCCGAAGCAGGCGTCGTCCACGGATGGCCCGGGCGCGCAGGACCCCAACCCGAACGTGCGGCGCCTGGGCACGCCGCCCCGGCTCACCAGTGGCCAGACGTTCAACCTGCCCCCGGTCGCGTCGATGATCCGCGTGAGCGTGGCGTCCAACGCGGCGACGCAGAAGTTCACCGTGCGCATCGAGAACGTGTCCGACGACCGCGTCACCCTGAGCACCACCGAGGGCATCAAGCCCGTGCGCATCTCGCCGGGAGTGTGGACGGTGAGCGCGGGCAACGAGCCGCTCTTCACCGAAGGCCAGAAGGACCGGGGCCAGGGCCTGGAGGCCATCGCGGAGATGGGGAACGTCTCTGGCCTGTCCGCCGTGCTCGCGCCGCTCAGTGGCGTGGCGACGCCGCTGTCTCCGGGCGTCTATGCGCTGCACAACGCCGCCGCGCCGCTGTTCACCGTGGGCGCGCCGGACCGGGGCCAGGGCCTGGAGGCCATCGCGGAGATGGGCGACATCTCCCGGCTGTCGAGCGCCGTGTCCATGAGCCCGCCCGCCGGCGTGCGCGTGTCCGGCACCTTCAACATGCCCGTGGACGCGTCCGCCCCCGGCCCCATCACCCCGGGCCACGCCTACCAGTTCGACGTGGACGCCAGGCCGGCGGACCGGCTGTCCTTCGCGGTGATGTTCGGCCAGTCCAACGACTGGGTCTTCGGGCCGGATGAGCAGGGCATCGCGCTGTTCGACGACGCGAGCATGCCGGTGACGGGCGACGTGACCTCCCAGGTCTACCTCTGGGACGTGGGCACGGAGCAGGACGAGGAGCTCGCGGTGGGCCCGCATCTGGGCCCGCCGGAGGGGGCCCTGGACCGCGACAACACCGTGCGCCGGGTGCCCGTGACGCAGTACGCGCCCCCCGTGTCCCAGCACCTGCGCGTCACCGTCACCGAGGTCCCGTAGGAAAGAATGCAAAACAACTCCGGGGCCCGCTTCCTCTTTCATGAAGAGGTCACGCGGGCCCCGAGCCGTCTGGGGGGCGAGGCCCGCGCGACCGCTTTTGCCTGGTGATGGGGCCCGCCGCGATGCAGCTCTACCTGGGGAAGGATGGCAAGCCCCTGTCGGAGGCTGATCAGCGCAAGGTGTCCGAACAGCTCACCGACGCCGCCTTCCGGCGCGCCGTGTGGACCGGCGCGCTGACGGGCCTGCTGATGCCGTCCCGTCCCTCGCGGGACATGGACGCGGCCGTCGTCAACCAGAAGGGCTCCACGATTGAAGGGCCCATCTACAAGACGAAGTCCGCGGACCAGGAGTCGCGCCTCTATGCCTCCGTCGTCGTCCCGGAGGCCAATGGCAAGAAGCACGTGGAGTTCGTCGAGGTGAGCCCGGACAACCCTCGGGTGAAGGATGCGCTGAAGCAGCAGCCCGCGAAGCTCACGTCCCAGGTGGACGCGGACACGGCGCTCGCCATCTCGCGCTACCAGTACCGGTTGAACGACGCGGGCCGCAAGGAATTGGCGGTGAAGGCAAACACCTTCGCCGCGGCGAAGGTGCGGCTGGACGCGGAGACGGCGCGGCTCCGGAACACCGAGACGACAAAGCCGACGACGACCACGAAGCCGACGACGACCACGAAGCCGCTCGAGCCCACCACCACGAAGCCGCTCGAGCCCTCGAAGAAGGTGGCCCTGCGGGAGACGAAGGAGGGCGTGGTCCTGGACGGGGGCAAGGTGCCCATCGCGGACCGCACGCTGGAGTACCCGGAGCTGCGCTTCACCCCTTCGGACCTGGGCCCCGTGGGGCGCTTCACCGAATACCTGACGGAGAAGGGCCTCAAGACAAACGGCTCCGCGCAGATCGCGGAAGGCAACTCGCGCATCGTGCTGGAGCACCCGGCGTTCCCGGACAAGGTCATCAAGATCTACAGCAAGAACAAGATCCCCGACTACAACACGCAGGTCCCCTACCTCCTGCAGCGGGAGCTGGCGCTGGAGTCCTTCCTGAAGGACAGCGGCGTGCGCGTCGCGAAGATCGACCGCGACCCGGCGCTGCTCAGCCGGGGCATCGTCGTGCAGGAGAAGGTGAAGGCCGTGCCCTACGCCGAGGTGCGCGACACGCTGCCGCCCGCCGTGCGCGAGCAGTTGGACGCCCGCATCCAGGGGCTCAAGGACCGCTACAACGACGCGCTGTTCAAGGACTACGCGGCCCGCTCCGGCAAGCCGCTCACCACGCGCGAGGCGCCCAACAAGCCCATCACCCCCGCGGGGTTCGACCTGAACATCGGCAACGTGTTGCTGGACACGTCCAAGCCGACGCCTGAGCTCGTCATCATCGACTGGTAGTGGCGGCGGGTCACCCCGCCGCCCGCGAGGCGTGCCCACCCACTTCTGCTGGGTTGCTTCGGAGGGTCCGCCGGGACGCCCTACCCGTAGGCCGAAGTGGGTAAAGGGGGCGCCTCCATCCTCCACCAGCGACTTCCAGGCTTCATGCGGTAAGCCCGCATTGCTGGTTTAAATCCTTTCATGCCATTCATTCGCACGAATCCAAACGGCGCCTGTGAAAGGACTTGAATGCCCACCCTGAACCAAAACCCCTGGCTGCGTGGCCTGACGCGAGCGGTCCCACTCTCCGCGCTGGTGATGTTGGCGAGTGGCTGGACGAATGCGCTACCCCACCTCCAGCCGGGCACTCCGGAAGCGAAGACGGTGGAGGCGGGCTCCCTGCGCCTTGGACAGTCCCTGCGTGGGTCCGGGGCGCTGAAGCAACGCGCGGTGACCCTGGACCTGTCGGATGACGGCCAATATCAATTCCTGCTCACCCGGCTGCGGGCCGCGGGCAAGACGCCGCAGAAGGCGCCCTACCTGCACGAGCGGCTGTCCGCCGTCCGCGCGCGCCAGCAGGAGCGGGCCCGGACGGCCGGGGCCACCGCGGCCCGTGCCGATGCCGCCCCCGCCTGGTGCGACCACGACATCTTCTTCAATGACGAGGTCCCCGACCTGAAGCAGCGGAAGATCCACTACGAAACCAACGTGCTGGTGACGTGCAGGGGCGGCGCCAACTACGTCTTCGCGGACCTCAACGCCTACGAGACGGACGTCAAGGGCAGCTACAACAAGCTCATCGATTCGTCCTCGGGCGAGGAGTACAGCGACGGCCGCTACTTCACCCAGGTGCGGCTCAACAGCACGGTGGACGTGGGCACGGTCCTGCGCATGGACTCCACGATGATTGCCTCGGACGTCTTCACGGGCGAGGAGCAGGTCACCTTCTACGAGCTGTCCGCCTCCGCGCTCAGCGTCGCGCCAGGCCTGACCCTGACGCATCCGAGCCAGCGGACGGGCGGCTCCGCCTCGCCCATCTGGATGTGCCAGCTGCGCGGCGGTGCGGATTGTGACTACTCCATCGCGGGCCAGACAC
>NZ_RAWB01001139.1 GCF_003612055.1 Corallococcus llansteffanensis | reverse complement strand
CGGGGGCGGTGGGCGTCTGGGTCCGGGCCCAGTCCTCCGCGGAGCGGCCGCTGGCGTCACGGAGCGCGGGGGAGGCGCCCTGGTGGCGGAGCTCCTGGGCGACCTCGTCGCGGCCGAAGAGGACCGCGAACATCAAGGCCGTCTGACCCAGCCGGTTGGTCTGGTCCACCGCGCAGGGCTGGGCGTTCAGCAGCTTCACGATGTCCGCGTAGCCCTTGAAGGCGGCGCCCATGAGGGCGGTGTTGCCGCGGTTGTCGCCCGCGCAGGCGTCGGCCCCGGCGGCGAGCAGCGCCTTCACCGTCTGCGTGTGGCCGTGATAGGCGGCGAGGATGAGGGGGGAGAAGCCGCGCGCGTCGCGGGCCTCCACCGGCGTGCCGGCCTTGATCAGCCCGGTGACGATGTCCGTCTCGCCCTCGCGCGCGGCGGCCAGCAGGTAGCGCTCCGCATCGCTGGTGGCGAGCAGCCGTCCGGAAGGCGCGGGGGCGCGCAGCGACATCCACGCGGCGGTCAGCAGCGCGGCGACCAGCATCAGCAGACCCAACGAACCGAGCAGCAGCTTGCGAACCATGAGGGCGTCTCCAGGGGAGCCCCCGCCCCCGGGTGAGCGGGGACGGGGGCCGGGTG
>NZ_RAWB01001138.1 GCF_003612055.1 Corallococcus llansteffanensis | reverse complement strand
CCCAGCCTTCGCGCCAACTCACCGTAGGCGAGGACGTTGCCGCCACCCGGGTGGACGAAGAAGAGCGGGCGTTGGCCTGGCTCTCCCTTCTCCAGGGGCACCAGGGGCGTCCACTCCTGGGCGTCCTGGCGCAGCACCTTGGCGAGGTGCTCGATGGTGGGCTGCTGGAAGAGGACGGCCAGCGGCAGGCTCTGGCCCAGGCGCTCACGCACGGCGGCCACCATGCGCACGGCGAGCAGCGAGTGGCCGCCCAATTCGAAGAAGCTGGTGCGCACGCCCACGGAGCGCAGGCCCAGGACGTCCTCCCAGATGCGGGCGAGCTGCATCTCCAGCGCGTCGCGTGGGGCGACGAAGTCCTTCGCCTCGGCTTCGCGCGTGTCCGCTTCGGGCAGGGCCTTGCGGTCCACCTTGCCGTTGGCGTTGAGGGGCAGGGCGTCCAGCACCCGCAGCACGGAGGGCACCATGTACTCGGGCAGGTGTTGCTTGAGGCCTGCCTTGAGGGCGTCGGCGTCGAGGGCATGGCCTTCGCGTGCGGTGACGTAGCCGACGAGGCGCTTGTCCCCGTCGCTTCCACGGGCGACGACGACGGCCTCGTTGACGCCGGAGGCGGCGCGCAGGGCGGCTTCGACT
>NZ_RAWB01001137.1 GCF_003612055.1 Corallococcus llansteffanensis | reverse complement strand
CGCCGTTCCCGCCCGACGCGATGGTGCCCCAGGAGGACTCCCGCTCGCCGCGGCGCTTCGTGCCCATCGCCATCGGCGCGGCCGTGCTGCTCACCGCCGTGGGCGTCGTGATGGCCACGCGCAGCCCCGGCGAAACACCTCCGCCCGTCGTCGCCGTGACCCCGGAGCCGCCACCCGCGCCGAAGGTCGACCCCGTTCCCGCCCCACCGCCTCCGGTCGTCGCGGCGCCCGTGCAGGAGGCGCCGCCACCGGCGGTCGCCGCCGTGGAGCCGGCGCCGGTGAAGCCTTCCCTCACCCGGCCCGCGCAGAAGCCGCTCGCCCAGGACACGCCCCGCGCCGGCCGGCCGGAACCGCTGAGCAAGGAGGCCCTGAACACGGAGATCCTCAAGGTCTCGAAGAAGGTGAAGGGCAACGCGCAGCTCCCCGAGGACATCCGGAAGAAGTTCGACGCGTACCTCTTCGGGCTCCAGCAGCGGTGCGCGGACTCGACGACGCCCCAGGACCGCGCCTCCATCCGGGAGGAACTCAACGAGTTCAAGGAGAGCGAGCTCCAGTAGCCCGCCCCGCCCCGCTCCATGACCTGTCTCTTATACCCATCTCCGAGCCCACGAGACGCGTAGTAATCTCGTATTCC
>NZ_RAWB01001136.1 GCF_003612055.1 Corallococcus llansteffanensis | reverse complement strand
GGCGACCACGGGCAGCACCCACAGGGAGAGCGTCAACGGAAGCGCGCGCATCACTCGTACCTCAGGGCATCGATGGGGTCCAACAGGCTCGCCTTGCGCGCCGGGTACAGGCCGAAGACGACCCCGACCAGGCCGCTGAAACCAATGGCCAGCAGGGCCACGTCCGGGCGCACCAGCATGGGCCAGCCGAACTGCGCGGCCAGCAGCTTCGCCACGCCCAGGCCCACGGCCGCGCCAATGATTCCGCCCAGCACCGCCAGCGTCAGCGCCTCGATGAGGAACTGCGCCAGGATGTCGCGCGGCCGGGCGCCCACCGCCACGCGCACGCCAATCTCGCGCGTCCGCTCGGTGACGCTCACCAGCATGATGTTCATGATGCCGAT
>NZ_RAWB01001135.1 GCF_003612055.1 Corallococcus llansteffanensis | reverse complement strand
GATACAACCCAAGGGAGGCCACCCCCGACGCCACATCCCGGGAATGCTGGCCGGAGCTTCACAAGCGGGGGTTGCGATGTCCGAGGACGATTCGACCACCCAGGTCCGGGCCGAGGAGGCCCTGCGCCGCGCGAGCGCCTCGCTGCTGCTGCTGGAGCTGGGCGGCCACACCGCCACGGGCTTCGTCATCTCCTCCGACGGCCACGTCGCCACCAGCCTCCACGCGGTCGCGGGCGCGCGCGCCATCACCGCCGTGCTGCCCGACGGCCTCAGGACCCAGGTGGTCCAGGTGGCGGCCGTGGACGAGCGACGCGACCTGGCCCTCCTGCGCCTCACCCTTCCGGGCGTGGTGCCCCACCTGCCGCTGGGGCCGGCCACGCTGCCCACCGAGGGCGAGCGCCTCCACGTGCTCCAGGCCCGCGCGGGCCGCCCGCCCGAGCCCCGCCTCCTGGAGGTCCGCGCGGTGCAGGTGCTGGGGGACTGGCTCACCCTGTTGGAGCTGGCGCGCACCCTCCCCGAGGACGCGTCGGGCGCCCCGGTGCTGAACGCGCGCGGCCAGGTGGTGGGGGTCGCCACCGCGGCGCTCGCCAACGGCCGCGCGCTGGGGCTCGTCATCCCGGTGCGCTACGTCGGGCCCCTGC
>NZ_RAWB01001134.1 GCF_003612055.1 Corallococcus llansteffanensis | reverse complement strand
CCCAGGCCCCATCCCCCTCCTGCCTACCCCAGCGCATCCAGCAACATCGAGCCCCGGCGCTGACGCGGCAGCAGCCGGAAGTGCCTCAGCTCCTTGCGCTTCACCCGCCGCTCCAGCGCGCTGTGCAGCGACAGCCGCCCCGGCCCGCGCATCAACGTCCCCAACGCGATCGCGATGAGCGCCACGTTGAACTCATAGCCGCCCTTGGTGGCGTCGAAGCCGTTCTTCGCGTGGACCTTCGCGATGGCCACCGCCTGCGTCACGATGACGGAGAGGGCGGTGAACCGCGTCGCGATGCCCAGGATGGAGCTCACCCCGGCCACCAGCTCCGTGATGCCCGTGGCCAGCACCCACGGCTTCCCCGGCTTGATGCCCAGCTGCTCGAACATGCCCGCGTTCTGCTCGAGGCTGTCCTTCTTCAGCTTCGCGACGCCGTGCTGGATCATCGTCGCCCCCAACGACAGACGCGGGGGCAGCAGCGCGGCCGACTTCAGCAACGACGGTTGTTCGTTCAGCATCGTCACGTTCATGGGTGCTCTCCTCATCCGAACGCGCGGACGCAGGCGTCCGCGGGGTGAAGTGCCCCTTACGTTGCGATGCCTCCGCGCATCCCGCCCCAACGCCCGCCAGGCCCGTGGCCCCACGGGCCTGGCGGG
>NZ_RAWB01001133.1 GCF_003612055.1 Corallococcus llansteffanensis | reverse complement strand
GACGAGCTGCGTCGCCAGCAATGAGTGGCCTCCCAGCTCGAAGAAGTTGTCGTGGATTCCGACAGGGCTCCTGCGCAGCACTTGCTCCCAAAGAGATACGAGGCGTGCCTCCAGCGCACTGCGGGGGAGCACCTGCTCCGTGGTGGAAGCAGACGGAGCCTCGGGTGCGGGCAGGGCCTTCCTGTCCACCTTGCCGTGGGCCGAGAGCGGAAAGGCCGCCAGCGCCACGAAGGCCGAGGGCACCATGTACTCCGGCAGCCGCTGGCGCAGGTGCTCGCGCAATTGAGTGGTGTCCAGCTCCGCCGGTACGACGTGGGCCACCAGTCGCTTGTCGCCGGGCACGTCCTCTCGCACCAGCGCCGTCGCTTCAGTGTCCGGCTCCGCCGGCACGACGTAAGCCACCAGTCGCTTGTCGCCGGGCACGTCTTCTCGCACCAGCACTGTCGCTTCGGTGACCAAGGAGTGCTCGCGCAGCACCGCCTCGATTTCTCCCAGCTCGATGCGGAAGCCGCGCACCTTCACCTGGAAGTCCACGCGCCCCAGGAACCTCAGCGTCCCATCCTCCCTCCAGCACACCCGGTCTCCGGAGCGGTACAGCCGGGCGCCCGGGGCGGAGGAGAAGGGGTGGGGCACGAAGCGCTCGGCGGTGAGGGCCGGCCGGCCCA
>NZ_RAWB01001132.1 GCF_003612055.1 Corallococcus llansteffanensis | reverse complement strand
GCGGCCCACCACATCGCGCAGTTCTGGGACGGCCGCGCCGCCACGCTGGAGGCCCAGGCTGAAGGCCCGATGATGAACCCGGTGGAGATGGCCATGCCGGACGCGAAGCGCGTCGAGGCCACGCTGTCCTCCATGCCCGAGTACACCGCGCGCTTCCGCTCCGCCTTCCCGAAGGAGCGCAAGCCGGTGACGCTGGCCCACGCCGCGAAGGCCCTGGCCGCCTTCGAGCGCACGCTCACCACGCCGTCGCGCTTCGACCGCTTCCTCGCGGGCGAGCATGCCTCGCTCACCATCGCGGAGCAGCGCGGCCTGGAGGCCTTCATCACCACCGGCTGCACCACCTGCCACAACGGCCCGGCGGTGGGCGGCACGTCGTTCCAGAAGCTGGGGCTGGTGGAGGCGTACCCGAACCTCACCGACGCGGGCCGCTTCGACGCGACGAAGAACGAGGACGACCGCGGCTACTTCCGCGTGCCCACCCTGCGCAACGTGGAGAAGACGGGCCCCTACCTGCACGACGGCAGCGTGAAGGACCTGCCCACCATGGTGCGCCTGATGGGGCGCCACCAGCTGGGGCGCACGCTGAAGGACGGCGAGGTGGACGACCTGGTGGCCTTCCTCAAGAGCCTCACCGGCGAGCTGCCGCCCGCCGAGCGCATCTCCGCGCCGCCCCTGCCCC
>NZ_RAWB01001131.1 GCF_003612055.1 Corallococcus llansteffanensis | reverse complement strand
CCCATGTCCTTCCCCGCGACGCCCGCCCGCGCTTCCCGCGGGCCGGAAGCCGCCCTCCCGCCCGGCTGCCCTCCACCGCGCAGGAGCCACCCGCACCGCATTTCCCGCGGGAATTTCACCGGAATTCCAGGACGACTCCCCGGATAACCCCTGATTCTCACGGGTCTTTCCGGGAATTAAGTCGGAAAATGTAGGTGCTCAGCAACTTCAACCCACCCCATACGACAACAACTTCAAAGGTTTTACTTCGCATCTTCCGCCCCTACTCAACCCCTCTTGTAGGAGTACCCCCATGATTGGCTCTTCCAAGCTGTCGTCGGTGTCTTCGTCGGCGTTCCGCGGTTCGCCAGGCTCCATCGGTTCGACGGGGGCCATCGGTGCGCAGACGCCGCCGGTCGGGAAGTCGGGCGGGATCGACGCGCTGTCGGCGCTGAGCCAGAACCCCATCATCCGGTCGCTGGCAGGTGAGAGCGGCTTCGACGGGGTCGGCAAGAGCGGGTCGGCGCAGAAGGTGGGCGCGCAGGACGGGACGAAGCAGGCGGGGCTCCAGCAGCTGGTGGACACGCTCAAGCAGCTCGTGAAGGTGCTGGAGACGCTGACGGGCCAGAAGGCGGGCGAGGCGGGCAAGGGCGGCGAGGCCGAGCAGGCCGGCGAGGCCGAGGCCGCGGGTGGGGCCCAGGG
>NZ_RAWB01001130.1 GCF_003612055.1 Corallococcus llansteffanensis | reverse complement strand
TGACGGTGGAGCGGGTGGGCGACGACGTCCTCCTGCGCGCGCTGCTCTGAGTCGTTAGAGTCGCGCCCATGTTCACCGGCCTCATCCAGGACACTGGCACCGTCACCCGCATCGCGCCCGGCGCGATGACCGACCTCTGGATTCGCACCTCGCTGGGCGCGGAGGCGTTCACGCTGGGCGAATCCATCGCCGTGGACGGCGCGTGCCTCACCGTGGTGGAGAAGGGCGGGGACACCTTCCGCGTGCAGGCCGCGCCGGAGACGCTGCGGCGCACCACCCTGGGAGCCCGGCGGGCGGGCGACAAGGTGAACCTGGAGCGCGCCCTGGCGCTGGGGGACCGGCTGGGAGGGCACCTGGTGTCCGGCCACGTGGACGCCGTCAGCGAGGTGCTGGAGACGTTCGCCGAAGGCGGCTCGTGGGTGATGGTGTTCCGGCTGCCTCCGGAACTGGCGCCCTGCTTCATCGAGAAGGGCTCCGTGACGGTGGACGGCATCAGCCTCACCGTGAACGCGGTGGAGGCGGACCGCTTCCGGGTCCAGCTCATCCCGGAGACGCAGACGCGCACCACGCTGCACGGGAAGGGCCCCGGGGCGCAGGTGAACCTGGAGGGGGACCTCATCGGCAAGTACGTGGCCCGGCTGTTCGCCCTCCGGGGCGCCCCGGAGGGCGAACAGCCGGGCCA
>NZ_RAWB01000112.1 GCF_003612055.1 Corallococcus llansteffanensis | reverse complement strand
GTCCTGAAAGCCCCCTGCCCCATGACCTCCGGGCCCGAGCGGACGCAGCGCTGGCCTGCACGCCTGGCGCTCCTCGCGGTGGGGCTGCTGAGCCTGCACTGCGCCTCCGCAGACCGGCCCCGTACCGCGGGTGTGCCCGCGCGGGCGACCGAAGCGGTGGCGCCCTCCGCCGCCCTGCCCTCGCGCACGCTGCGGGTCCGCGTGTACGCGGACGAGGAGTACCGGGCGCAGGTCCTCCACTGGGAGCGGGGCTTCGAAGCGTGGCTCCAGCGCGCGAGCGCGGCGGTGCGCGAGCCGCTGAGCGTGACGTTCACGCTGGAGTCGGCGCGGGCGTGGGAGCGACGCGGTTCGGAGGGTTCGCTGGAGCCGGTGCTGGACGCACTGGAGGCGTTGGATGCGGGCGAGGACGTAGACCTCGTCGTCGGGCTGGTGTCCGCGCCGCCGGCCTTCAGCGAGTCCCAGCACGAGCTGGGCTTCGCGCGCGTGCTCGGACGCCACTGCGTGCTGCGCGGTATCAACGGCGCGGTGCCGGTGCAGGCGCGCCGGCACCTCGAGGTCTCCACGCTCTTGCATGAGTGGGCCCACACGTTGGGCGCGTTCCACGTGCGCGACGCGCGCGGGTGGATGGCGCCGAAGTACGACGCGGCCCAGACAGGGTTCGCGCCCCGGACGCTCGCGCTGCTCGAGGTGGGGCTGCGGCACCTGCCCCGGGCCCGCGTCGAGGTGGAGGCCCAGCGCGCCTGGGCGCGAGCGCTGCGGACGGTGCTGGAGGGCATGGTCGGCCCGGCGTGGGAGGGCCCGGAGCGGGACTTCCTCCTCGCGTGGACGGAACGGGCTCGCGCCACCCACGTCGTGCTGGGGCCGGAGGGCACTCCGAAGGGGCTGACGCCGCCGGAGCGACAGCGGCTCGCGGAGGTCATCGCCTTGGAGAAGGCGGGCCAGGCGCAGGTGGCCGCCGAAGCCCTGGAGCCGCTGGCCGCGCGGCATCCCTACGACGAGCGCGTGCAGTTGCTGGCGTGCTACCTCGCCGTGCACCTCACGCCGGCACTCGCCGCCACGCGCGAGCGCTGCGAGCAGGCCGTCGCGCGGTTCCCCGGGGAGCCGTCGCTGCGCATGAACGTCGCGCTCCTCCACCTGCACGCGGGCCGGTTCGACGCGGCCCAGGAGAGCCTGCTGGCGGCGCGGAGGAACCTCTCGGCGCAGTCGGACCTGGAGCCCTCGCTGTGGGCGGATCTGGCGGGCCTCTTCCTGCGCGCCCACTGCGTGACGTGGGCGGAGGAGGCCGCGGCCCGGGCGCCCGGGCTGGCCGCGTCGGAGGCGGTGCTCGAACAGGCCGCCCGCCTGCGACGCCAGGTGGTGCTGCCGGCAGGCATTGAACCGAGCACCGCGCCGCCGCGCCCGGCCGGCGTGGAGCCCTCCCGCGAAGGCCCCCTGGTGCGGGCGGTGTTCGACATCGAAGCGCTGCTGCATGCGGGCTCGTCCGGTCCCGCGCGCGATCGCATCACCGCGCTCGCGCAGGCGTATCCGGAGAGTCCATCCGTCGCGCTCGTGCAGTGCGAGCTGCACCTGCTCCAGGGGCGGCTGGGCCCCGCGCGCAGCGCCTGTGAGCGGGTGCTGGCCTCCCGTGAGGACGCGGTGCAGGCCCACCTGCTGCTCGGCGTGCTGGCGACGAACACCCGGGCGCACACGAGGGCCCGGGCGCACCTGGAGCGAGTCATCGCGCTGGAGCCTTCTCGCACCGAAGCGTGGCACCTGCTCGCCCGAGAGTACCGGGGCACGCGGCACCTGCGCGTCCTCCAGGCACGCTACCGGGAGCGGTTCTCGCGCGACCTGCCGTGAGGCACGCGTCCTACGTCGCGGCCGCGCGCCACGCGTCCTTGAGCACGGACAACACGATCATGTCGATGAACCCGTCGCCCGTCACGGCGGCGGTGTAGCCGCGCAGCACGCCCTCCTGCTGGAAGCCCGCGCGCGTCAGCACCCGCAGGGAGGCGGGGTTGTGCACCGACACCATGGCCTCCAGCCGGTGCAACCCCATCTGCTCGAAGCCGAAGCGCACCAGCACGGGCAGCAGCGACCTCATCACGCCCTGTCCCCAGAGCTTGCGCGACACCATGTAGCCCACCTCCGCGCGCCGGTCCTTCGGGCTCCAGTTGAAGAGACACATGTAGCCCAGGGGCGCCGCGTCCTCCTCGAGTGACAGCACCCAGCGGAAGCTCTCGCCCCGGCGCATCGCATCCAGGTCGCCGACCAGCTTCTGGCGGATGGTGTCGGGGCGCAGGGGCACCTCGAAGTTGAGGCTCCGCGCCACCTCCGGTTCGGCGTACACCGCGCCAAGCCCGTCCACGTTCTCCATCGAGAGCGCCCGCAGCAGGAACGGCGCGGGGACGGCGGGCGGGGGAACCGTGACGTAGGACGAGGACATGCGTGAAACCACCCGTTCGGAAGGGACCTTTGCACCCTACTCCGTGCGCATCGCCTCCACGGGGTCCAACCGCGCCGCGCGGGACGCCGGGTAGATGCCGAACAGCAACCCCACCCCGCAGCTCATCCCCAGCGACAGCGCCACGGCCCACGCGGGCACGTGCATGGGGAACAGCAGCACCCACTTGCCCAGGAACACGAACCCGAAGCCCAGCCCCACGCCCAGCACGCCGCCGAAGAGCGACAGCAGCACCGCCTCCGTGGCGAACTGACCCAGGATGCGGCGGCGGCGCGCGCCCAGCGCCTTGCGGATGCCAATCTCCCGCGTCCGCTCCGTCACCGACATCAGCATGATGTTCAGGATGCCGATGCCGCCCACCACCAGCGACAGCAGGCACACGCCCACGCCCGCCAGCGCGATGACCTGGGAGAGCTCGTTGAAGGACGCCGTCATCGACTCGTTGGTGTGCAGCTCGAAGTCGTTCGCCTCCTGCGGCGTCAGGCCCCGGCGGCGGCGCAGCAGGTTCACCACCTCGTCCTGCGCCTTCTTGAACACGGCGCCGTCGCGCGCCTGGATGTCGATCTCCACCGAGCGGCGCTTGCCGTAGAGCTGCTGGAAGCCGCGCATGGGAATGGCCACCTGGTTGTCCTGGCTGCCCATGCCCATGACGCTGCCGCGCTTCTGCAACACGCCGATGACGCGGAAGGGCCGACCCATCAGCCGCACGTCGGAGCCCACGGGGTCCATGCCCGGGAACAGCGCGTCCGCCACGTCCACGCCAATCACCATCACCGGCCGCGCGTCCAACGACTCCGTGTCGTTGAAGAAGCGGCCGTGGGTGACGGTGACGCCGCTCGTCTCCAGGTAGGTGGGCTCCGTGCCCAGGATGCCCACTGAAGCGTTCGTCTCCCGGAACGCCGTCACCAGCTTCTTGCCCCCCTCCGAGTCGGTGGGCGTGGCGGCGCCCACGGAGGGACACGCCTCCAGGATGGCCTTCACGTCGTCGCCGTAGAGGTCCTGGCGCTTCGCGTACTTCGCCCAGTTGATGCGGCCGAAGCCCGTGGGCCACTTCGTCACCTCGAAGGTGTGCGCGCCCAGGCTGCCCAGGTTCTTGTTCACCTGCTCACGCAGGCCCTCGATGAGGGCCATCATCGTGATGACCGTGGCCACTCCGATGACGATGCCCAGCAGCGTCAGGAGCGAGCGCAGCGGGTTGCCCAGGAACGTCCCCAGGGCCAGGCGCAGGTTGTCCAGGAAGGCGCGCATCGCCTATTCGTAGCGGAGCGCTTCCACCGGGTCCAGCCGCGCCGCCCGGGCGGCCGGCCAGATGCCGAACAACAGGCCCACCAGCGCGGAGAACGCCACCCCGCCCAGCACCGTGCCCGGCCGCACGTCCGCCGCCAGCGGCGTCACCAGCGACACGAGCTTCGCGGTCCCCAGCCCCACCGTCGTACCCAGCAAGCCACCCACCGCGGACACGCTGGAGGCCTCCATCAGGAACTGCAGGATGATGGTCCGCCGCCGCGCGCCCAGCGCCCGCCGCACGCCGATCTCCCGCGTCCGCTCGCGCACCGACACCAGCATGATGTTCATGATGCCGATGCCACCCACCAGCAGCGTGATGAGCCCCACGCCGGTGGCCACCGCGTAGAGCGCGCCGGTCAGCTGCTCGTAGGTCGCCGCGAGCGTGTCCGGCCGGTTGATGGAGAAGTCGTCCGGCTGCCCGGGCGGCGTGGAGCGCACGCGCCGCAGGATGCCCACGAGCTGGTCCTCCGCCTGGTGGATCTTCCCCGCGTCCGCCACCGCGATGGCGATCTGCATGGGCCGCCCCTTGCCGAAGGTGGCGTTGAAGGTCTTGAAGGGCAGGAACACGGACAGGTCCATGTTCTCCGACACCACCTTGCCCTTGCGCGCGAGCGTGCCCACCACCTGGAAGGGCCGCCCGTCGATGCGCACCGTCTGCCCCAGCGGGCTGAAGCTGGGAAAGAGCGTGGCCGCCACCTCCGCGCCAATCACCGCCACCGGCCGGTTCACCTCTTCGTCCGCGCGGGTGAGGAAGCGGCCCGACACCACCTCGTAGTTGCCGATGGTGAGGTAGTCGCTCCACACGCCGTTGACGCGCACGTTGGAGACCTGCTGCGCGCCGTGCGCCACGTCCGACGTGCGCAGCACAGCCGGAGAGATGGCGGTGATGAAGTCCGCCTGCTGGCGCAGCTGTGCCACCTGCTCCAGCGTGAGGTTCTTGCGGTTGCGGAACACCCACCAGTTGCCCTTGATCATCCAGGGGAACTTGGAGACGTAGATGGTGTTCGCCCCCAGCGTGGACAGCTGCTTTTCGAACGACGTGTTGAGGCCCTGGATGATGCCCACGATGGCCAGCAGCGTCGCCACGCCAATGCCGATGCCCAGCGTCGTGAGCACCGTGCGCATCCGGTTCGCGCGGAGGGAGTACACCGCGATGCGGGCCCCCTCCAGCACGTCCACGCGGAAGCCCTGCCCGAACTTCACGCGTGGCCCACCTTCGGCGGCAACACGCCCGTGCCGCCCAGCGCCACCTCCGGGCCGGGCCCGTCCGCGATGATCTCCCCGTCGCTCAGGCGGATGGCCCGGGGACAGCGCGCGGCCAGCTTCGGCTCGTGCGTGACGAGCACCAGCGTGTGGCCCGCCTGGTGGAGCTGCTCGAAGAGCTTGACGATCTCCTCGCCGGTGGCCGAGTCCAGGTTGCCCGTGGGCTCGTCCGCCAGGAGCATGGACGGCTCCGACACCAGCGCGCGCGCGATGGCCACGCGCTGGCGCTGACCGCCCGACAGCTCGTTGGGCCGGTGGTGCATGCGGTGCGTGAGCTGCACCTTGTCGAGCGCCGCCTTCGCCCGCTCCCGGCGCTCCTTCGCGGCCATGCCCCGGTACACGAGCGGCAGCTCCACGTTGGCGAGCGCCGTCTCCCGGGGGAGCAGCTGGAACGTCTGGAAGATGAAGCCGATCTCCACGTTGCGGATGACGGCCAGGTCGTCGTCGTCCATGCGCGACACGTCCTTGCCGTTGAGCATGTAGCGGCCGCTCGTGGGCGTGTCCAGGCAGCCCAGCACGTTCATCAGCGTGCTCTTGCCAGAGCCCGACTGGCCGATGATGGCCACCCATTCGCCCCGTTGGATGCCGAAGCTCACACCGCGCAGCGCGCGCACCTCCTCGCCGCCCACGAAGAAGGCGCGCGTGAGCGCCTCCACCTGGATGAGGGGGCCACTGGCCGGAGCACCGGGGGTCGTCACGACTTGCGCCCGTCCTTCCCGTCGCCCGCGGGCACTTCCGGCTCGCGCACCACGTCGCCGTTGGCCAGCTCCTTGGACAGCGTGCGGTAGGGGCCCTCCACCACGCGGTCCCCCACCTGCAGGCCCTCCAGCACCTCCAGCTCCGTGTCGGACGCGATGCCGGTGCGCACGCGGCGCACCTGGGCCTTGTTCTCCCCGTCCACCACGAAGACGACCTTCGCCAGCGTCTCCGTGCGGCGCTTGGCGGTGAGGGCGCCGCCCTCCACCGGGGCCTGGTAGTCCGGCAGCGTGCGCTCGGAGCGCACCGTGACGGCCTGGATGGGCACGAGCACCGCGTCGTCGTGCGTCTCCGCGCTGATGCGCGCCTCGGCGCTCATGCCGGGCAGCACGCCCGGCGGCCGCGCGTCCAGCGCGACGGTGATGGGGAAGCTCGTCACCTCCGCCTCCGTGCCCGGGTTCTTGATGAGGGCCTTCTGGGCGATCTCCACCACGGTGCCGTTGAAGGACTGACCCTCCAGCGCGTCCAGCGTCACCTCCGCGGGCTGGCCGTACTTCAGGTGCACCACCTCGTGCTCACCCACCTCGAACTTCACCTCCATCTGGTTGAGCGCGGCGATGGTCATCACCACGTCCTCGGAGAAGTCGGAGCCGCGCACGCGCTCACCCACCTCGCGCGACAGCTCGATGACGTTGCCGTCGATGGGGGACAAGAGCGTGGTGCGCGACAGGTCCGTGGAGGCCTGGTCCAGCACGGCGCTGCTCTGGGCCACGCGCTGCTTCGCGGCGGCGAGGCGCGCCTCGGCGGTGTCCACCAGGGCCTGCGTCTGCTCCACCTCCGACGTGGAGGAGAGCCCCTTCTCCGCGAGCCCCTTCACGCGGGCGAGCTCCGCGCGCTGACGCGCGGACTCCACCTCCGACACCTGGACCTCCGCGCGGGCCGCGTCCTTGGATGCCTGGGCCTGCTTCACGGCCGCCTCGTAGTAGCGCTTGTCGATGCGGCCCAGCACCTGCCCCTTGGTGACGGGGTCGCCGTCCTTCACCTGGAGGGCGACGAGGTCGCCGGACAGGTTGGAGGAGATCTTCACGGTGGTGGCCGCCTGCACCTTGCCCGCGCCCGTGATGGTGCGGGTGATGGTGCCCTTGCGCGCGCGGGCCACCTGGACTTCCTGCGTCGGGGGGGGCCGGTCCTTCAGGCCGCCCACGGTGATGGCCGCCGCGCCGAGCAACAGCGCACCGGCGATTGCCGCCTTCCACCACGTCATTGTGAGTCTCCCGGGTTCAGCGTGCCCGTGGCCCGGTACAGGGCATAGCGGGCGATTTCGACATCGATGCGGCTCTGGAGCAAGACCAGCTCCGCCTGGGTCAGCTTGAGCTGCGCGTCGCGGACCTCCAGCGTGGAGCCCGCGCCGGCGCGGAAGCGCTCCTCCGCCAGCTGGAGCCCCTGCGTGGCGGCCGCGCGGTTGGCGGTCGCGAGCTTCGCGGAGGCGATCTGCCCGTCCAGCGCCTGGTGCGCCCGGCGCACCTCCGCCTCCAGCTCGCGCGCCGTCTGGGCGAACGTCAGCTCCGCCCGGCGGATGTTGGCCTGGGCGCGTGCGGACTGGGCGTCGGTGTTGAAGCCGTTGAACAGGTCCCACGTCAGCGTGACGCCGCCGTTGAAGGTGTTGCCGAAGCCCGGCTCGCTGAAGAAGGGCCCCAGGTCCTGGTTGCCGTGCGCGTACTGCGCCTGGAGTCCCACGCGCGGCAGGTAGTCCCCCTGCACGATGGCGCGCTGGAGCTCCGCCACGCGCACGCGCTGCTGGAGCGCGCGCAGGAGGGCGCGGTGCTCGCGGGCCTGCTTGAGGGCGTCATCCAGCGCGGGCGCGGGCGCGGGCTCCTGCTGGAGGATGCCGGGGTCCACCGCCTGGAGGGACTCGGTGCCGGGGCGGGACAGCCACACGGCCAGCTGCACCTGGTCCGCCACGAGCTGCGACTGGCGCTGCACGACGTTGATGCGGTCATTGCCCAGGTTGACCTCCGCGGAGATCTCCTCGGTCTTGCCCACGCGGCCCGCCTGGAACAGGGCGCGCGCTCGCTCCAGCTGCTCCTCGCTGCGCTGCGCGGTGACCTGGAGCACGTCCAGCGTGGCCTGCGACAGGAAGAGCGTGAAGAAGCGGCGGATGGCCTCCAGCTCGGAGGTGTCCGCCTCCTCCAGGGCCTGGTTGCGCACGGCGTCCACGCTGACGCCGGCCTGCTCCAGCTGCTTCCAGAGGCCGCGGTTGTAGATGACCTGCGACAGGCCCAGCGACGCGCCGTAGCTGTCGGAGGTGTTGGCGGAGCTCACCACCTCGCGCGTGAGGACCTCCGTCTCCGAGACGGGGATGGTGACGACCTGCCGGCGGCGGCCCTGGTAGCTCAAGTTGGGGCCCGCGTTGAGCTGCACCTGGGGCAGCAGGTTGGAGCGCGCCACGCGCTGGTCCTGCTCCGCCACGGTGACGTCGAGCGTGGCCTGGAGGGCCTGGGTGTTCTTGCGGCCCAGGGAGCGAGACTCCTCGAGCGTGATGGGCGTGGCGGCGAGGAGCGCCGTGAGGACGAGGAGCGCGTTCACGGGCCACCCAGCGTGGGAATGCGGATGAAGACGATTCCGGCGTACATGATGTAGAGCACCAGCGTGAGCAGCAGGGCCCGGCCCAGGCGCATGCCGGTGGCGGTGGAGAAGCCCACGCCCAGCAGACCCACGCTCCAGAGGTTGAAGAAGTCCACGCCGCGCAGCACGCGCTGCAGCTTCGGCGACAGGCCGTCGAGCAGCGCGAGGCTGGAGGGCACGAGCCGCTCCGCGCGCAGGTCGGTGAGCGAGTGCTGGAAGCCCGCGCACACCGCGAAGATGAGGTGGTAGAGCGCGATGGGCAGCATCGCCACCGCGGCCGCCGCCATCAGCTGCCCGAAGGACGCGGGCTTGCTGAAGAGCCAGGCCGTCACCCACAGGACGCACGCGAGCAGCAGGACCTCCAGCGGCATGAGGAGGAGGCCCTTCGCGATGCCGCCCACCAGCGCCTTGCGCGAGGCGGTCTGGATCTGGTCCGCGATGTCGGACTCGGACACGCTGGGCGCGCCGACCTCCGTGGGGAGCGCCCCCACCACCGCGGCGGTGGCGTCCCAGCGCAGGGCGTAGGCGATGCCGGAGACCGTGACGCAGAAGGCGAGAATCAGGAGGGGCCACAGCCAGCGGCGGCCCTCCACGGCGGCGCGCGTCCCCTCGAAGGGGTCGACGAAGATGCGCGCCGGTTGGACTAGGGAGGTCATAGGGATGGGTTCTCTGGGCGGGATACGCAGCCCTCCCGGCGTGATTGCCCGGTCCCTTGAATTGAGGCGGGAAACGGGTGGGCAGCCAATCGAATTCCTTCAGCGGCCCAAGGTTTACCGTGCCTTGCATCCATCCTGTAGCGGTCTGTAGCCTAAATTTTGCGGCGGGGGCCCGGACGGTGTATTCCGCTCGGCTGCACGCTTGCCGGAGCATGAATGGTCGACAGCACGGATCTCGCCCAGGTTCTCCATGAGGCGCATGACATTGCCCGCAGCGTCGCCCAGAAGCCCACGTCGGCCCACGTATTGCTCGCGCTCTTCACGGTGGAGAACCGCGCGCAGCTCCTGCTGAAGGAGAAGGGCGTCGACGAGGACGCGCTGCTCCAGCTCATCACGGAGGCCCCGGCGGAGACGGGCAGCAACGTGGTGCAGGACCTGACCACGCGCGCCCGGGAGCTGGCGAGCAACTCGCGCTCCGGCGAGGCGGACTGCCTGCACCTGCTCATCGCCATCATCCGCAAGCGCTGCGCGGCGAGCGACCTGCTCGCGCGGACGGGCATCGACCTCATCTCCCTGTCCAACACGGCCCTCTCCTACTCCACGAGCGGCGTCCAGTCGCGCCGGCTCCAGCCCGGCTACGGCCAGACGGCGGTGGCCACGCGCGCGCCGGTGAGCCGCCCCGTGGGCGCGCCGCCCTCACCCCTGCCCACCTCCACCCTGGCGCTGAGCGCGCCGCGCCCGGCCCCGCTGATGACGCCACCGGTGACGGTGCCGCCGCCGGCCGCGCGCATGACGCCCGCGCTGTCGCCGCGAGACCTCATCGACGTGGACGAGGACGAGTCTCCCCGGGAGGCCCGGTCCGAGCCGGTGGCGCCTCCCCTGCCCCGCATGACGCCGCCGCCCGCACCCGTGGCCGCGCCGCCCGTCGCGCGGGCGACGCCGCCCGTGGCGCCTCCCGCGCCGGTGGCCCGCCCCACGCCGCCGGTCCCCGCGCAGGCGCAGGCGAAAGCAGGGACGCTGACGCTGGACGCGAAGGCGTTCCCGATGCTCACGTCGATGGGGCGCAACCTGAGCCAGGCGGCCCGCGAGGGGAAGCTGGACCCGGTGGTGGGCCGCGCTCGGGAGGTCGAGGAGGTCATCGACATCCTGGGCAAGCGCCGCACGAACAACCCGTGCCTGCTGGGAGAGCCGGGTGTGGGCAAGACGGCGGTGGTGGAGGGCGTGGCGCAGCGCCTGCTGGGCCTCCGGGGCACGCTGGCGGAGAAGATCCTCATCGAGCTGGACATGGCCACGCTGGTCGCGGGCACGCAGCTGCGCGGCTCGTTCTCCGAGAAGCTCAACGCGCTGAAGGAAGAGGTGCGGCGGGGCGAGGGGCGCGTGGTGGTCTTCATCGACGAGATCCACACGCTGGTGGGCGCGGGCTCCACGGGCGAGGGCCCGCAGGACGCGGCCAACGAGCTGAAGACGGCGATGGCGCGCGGCGAGTTCCCCTGCATCGGGGCGACGACGCACGACGAGTACCGCAAGTTCATCGCGGCGGACCCGGCGCTGGAGCGGCGCTTCACGTCGGTGACGGTCAACGAGCCGTCGGTGCCGGAGACGGTGGAGATCCTCCAGGGCATCATCGGCCGGTACGAGGAGCACCACGGGCTGCGCTACCTGCCGGAGGCGCTGGTGGCGGCCGCGTCGCTGGCGAGCCGCTACGTGACGGACCGGTTCATGCCGGACAAGGCCATCAGCGTGGTGGACCTGGCGGGCAGCCGCTGCCACCGCGAGGGCAAGCACAAGGTGGACGCGGCGGACGTGGCGCGGGTGGTGGCGAAGCTGGCGGGCGTGCCGGAAGAGCGCCTGCTGATGAACGACTCGGCGCGCCTGCTGCGGCTGGAGGACGACCTGTCGGAGCGCGTCATCGGCCATGCGGAGGCCGTCGGGCGCATCGCGCGGGTCATCCGGCGCAACTACGCGGGCTTCGCGTCGCGCCGTCCCATGGGCAGCTTCCTCTTCCTGGGCCCCACGGGCGTGGGCAAGACGGAGATGGCGCGGGCGCTGGCGGAGGTGCTGTTCGGCAACCGGGACGCGCTGGTGCGGCTGGACATGAGCGAGATGTCCGAGTCCCACGGCGTGTCGCGCCTCATCGGTTCGCCGGCGGGCTACGTGGGCTTCGGCGAGGGCGGGCAGCTCACGGAGCCCGTGCGTCGGCGGCCGTCGTCGGTGGTGGTGCTGGATGAGATCGAGAAGGCGCACCGCGAGGTGCAGATGCTGCTGCTCCAGGTGCTGGAGGAGGGGCGGCTGACGGACGGCAAGGGCCGGCACATCGACTTCTCCAACACGGTCATCGTGATGACGACCAACCTGGGCGCGGAGGCGTTCTCGCGCACGAGCCGCGCGGTGGGCTTCGGCGCGGCGGACGCGGCGGCGGGGAACGCGCTGGACCTGGCGGCGGACACGGCGCGCAAGGCGCTGCCCCCGGAGTTGTGGAACCGCATCGACGAGCGGCTCCCGTTCCGGCCGCTGGTGGAGCTGGAGGTGGCGAAGATCGCCACGCTCATCCTGGCGGAGAGCAGCAAGCGGCTCGCGACGGAGCGCGGCATCGTCTACACGGCCGGCGCGGATGTGGTGGGCCACCTGCTCAAGTCCGGCGGCTTCGACCCGCAGCTGGGAGCACGCCCGATGCGCCAGGTGGTGCAGCGGCTGGTGGAAGGTCCCCTCGCGGAGCGCATCCTCGCCGGTGAGTTCGGCGCGGGCGACCGCGTGCGCGTGGCGGTGCAGGCGGGGCAGCTCCAGTTCGCACGGGACGCCGCCTGACGGTGGGCAGGCCAGCCCGGCGCGGTTCATCGCCTGCGCGTGGCAGTGCAGGCGGGACCGAGCAGGTTCGCGCAGGGGATGGACGCGTCCCGCGAGAGAAAGCACGCGCCGGTGGTGAGGAAGGCCGGGCTGATTCAATTCGCGTGGGACGCCGCCCGGCGGTGAAGGCGAAGCGGGCCCCGGTTGTCATCGTCGGTGCGGGACGGCTGGGTGGCGCGCTCGCGCTGGCGCTCCAGGCGAAGCGCTGGTCCGTGCGCGTCTACTCGCGCGACGACGCGGGCAATGAGCGCACGCGGTCGCTGGGTCTGAAGCCCGCGACCCTGGCGGACCTGAAGAAGGCTCGCGTCTGCGTGCTGTGCGTCCCGGACGCTGCGGTGCCCACGGTGTCCCAGGCACTGTCGAAGGAGCTGCCCCGCACGGCAGCGCTGGTGCACACCGCGGGAGCCCTGCCCCTCTCCGCGCTGACGACACAGCGGGGCCGTGCGGTGGGCTCGTTCCATCCGCTGTGCGCCGTGTCCTCCGCGCGGGACTCCCTGGCGGGCCACACGGCCGCCATCAGCACGCGCTCCCCTGCCCTGCGCGCCCTGCTTCAACGCATGGCGGAGGACGTGGGCTTCGCGGTGTTCGACGTGCCGGAGGAACACCGGGCCGCCTACCACGCGGGCGCGGTGCTGAGCGCCGGAGGACTGGTGGCGCTGGCGGACGCAGCAGTGGGCGCGCTTGGTGCGGCGGGCATCGAACCAGAGGCCGCGTTGAAGGCACTGCTGCCGTTGATGCGCTCGGCACTTCGAGGCGTGGAGGCTCGCGGCCTCTCAGGCGGGCTCACCGGCCCCATCGTCCGAGGGGACGCGGGCGTCGTCGCGGCGCACCTCGCGGCATTGCCGGACGACCTCGCGCCGCTCTACGCGCAGCTCTCACGAAGAGCGCTGCGGCTGGCCTCGGACCGGCTGCGTCCCGAAGTCCGCACCGCGCTGCAAGACGTGCTCGCGAAGAAGTGAAGCCGCCCCGCTCCAGCCCGTGAACGGACCGGAGCGGTGGCACCCTACGGCGCGCGTCCCGGAGACTCCCGGACGCGCGCCCTTGCCTCGAAACTACGTGAGGATGATGCGCGTGCCCTGGAGGGCGCGGCGCACGATGGCCAGGGCCTGCTCGGACGCGGCCTCGGCCTCGGTGAGGCGGCGCAGGCAGACGTCACCCGCCACCGACGTGGAGCGCTTCAGGTCCGCCAGCAGCGTGAGCGCGGCCTGGAGCATCTCCTTGCCCTGCGCGGACTCCGTGGCCGGCTGGCCCGCGGCCTTCGCCACGTGCGCCGTGAAGCGCTGCACCGCGTCCATGGTCGCGTTCGGGTCGTACTTGTCCAGCAGCGGCTTCAGCCGGTCCGGGTTGATCCGGATGAGGCGCAGCGCGCCGACCTTCTGGAAGGCCGGGTGCACCAGGCCAATCTCCGACATGTCGAACGCGCCCAGCAGGCCCTCGTCCGGCGCGGGGTGCGCGTGCGGCACCACGTCCACGAAGAGCGCCAGCGGATCCGCGCCCTGCTTGAACGCCGCCAGCTCGTCCTCGTCCAGCGGCGGGAAGCTCGCGGGCGTGCCGATGAAGAGCAGCGGCAGCACCACGTCGTGCCAGAACTCCTCCGGCGCCGAACCCGTGCCACCCACCGTGGCCACCAGGTGCGTCATCAGCTCCGCGAGCCGGGGGGCGCGCTCGGCCTGCTCCGCCAGCGACTTGCCCACCTCCATGCGCTGCAGGGAGGTGACGATCTGCCCCTCGAACTGCTGGCGCGCCTCGGGCGGCAGCGGCGGCTGGGTGCGGCCCAGCGCGTCACGCACATCGCGCGCCAGCGCGTCCGTCTTCGACTCCAGCGTCTGCTTCGCCTTGGCCGAGTCCACCACGATGAACTGGAGGAAGCCCGGGTCGAACAGGCGCTGGTAGTCCGTGGGGCCCAGCGTCTGCTGCTGGCTGCCCAGGGCCTGCCCGGGGTTCGTGCCGAAGCGCACCTGCCCCAGCGAGCGGCGGATGTCGCTGGCCAGATCGTCCAGGCGCGTCAACTTCGCCTGCGTCAGCGCGTCCATCACCGCCCCGAACGGGGACAGCATGATGATGGCCTGGGGGAAGCCCAGCGAGGCGCCTTCCGGGGAGTCGCGGTTGGGGAACCAGAAGGCCTGGTGCTCGGAGATGAGGCGCATCGCGAAGCCGCCCGCGAGCCCCAGCGCCGCGGCCTGGTGCTCCGGCCGGTTCGGCTCGAACTTGCCGCCCAGGAGCTTCACGAGCGCCTGCTCAACGTCCGCCCACGGCGCCTTCATCAGGTCGACCGGCTTGCCGTCGGCCTTCTCCAGCGCCGCGGAGAGCTGGAGCTGCGCGTTGTGGACATGCTGCGGAACGGGAAGCGCCTGCGGCTCGGCCGGTTCGGACATGAGAAGGTTCCTGTAAGAGAAGCGACCGCGTTCCCTTACCGTGAAAAACGCGTTCGTGGCCACGATTTGTGACCGCTAGGATGCCCGCCATGTCAGCTTCCAGCGGGTCTGCCCGCCAGCCCGCCCTTCTTGCCTGCCTTCTCCTGCTGACGTCCGGGTGTGCTTTCGTCGCACCCCGCTTCCCGCAAAACGTCCAGGCGTCCTTCGCCCGGGACGACATGCACAAGCTGACGACGCGGTCGATGGAGCTGTACTACCCGGCCCAGCTGCGCGCGACGGCCCTGCGCGTGGCCGCCCGGATGGAAGGCTGCGTGGACCGCCTCCGCGCCGACACCTGGAGCAAGGCCGAGCGCAAGCGGGTGCTCGTCTACCTGACCAGCGCGGACTTCAACAACGCCTACGTCCAGTCGGAGTTCGCGAGCACGCCGCAGCAGATGGTGCTGCCGCAGCACATGACGCTGGAGCAGTTCAACCTGCTGGGCCTGGGCGAGACGGACATCGGCGACGTGGCCTGTCACGAGTCTGTCCACTACGTGCAGATGCAGCAGGTGGGCGGCCTGTGGAACACGCTCAACACGCTGAGCGGCGGCCTGTTCCAGCCCAACATCTTCACCGAGTCCTGGTTCCTGGAGGGCCTGGCCACCTACTACGAGGGGCGGCTGGGCAAGGACACAGGCCGGCCCTACAGCCCCGTGTGGCGCGGCTGGTGGGAGGGCGTGGTGCAGGCCCGGCGCGGGGAGCTCAACGCGGGCTACCTGTCCCCGGAGCACCGCGCGTTGGAGCCGTTCGGCGGCAACTACCTGACCGGGATGAACTTCGTGGAGTACCTCGCCCGGACGTACGGCGAGAAGCTCCTGTGGAAGCTGGTGGAGGAACAGGGCAACTCCATCCTCCCGCCCATCGCGGTGACGCTGCGCTTCAAGCGCGTGTACGGCAAGGACATCGGCACGCTGTTCAGTGAGTACGAGGAGAGCCTCCAGAAGAACCTCCAGGTCCGCGAGCGCCCCGCCACGCAGCAGGTCCTCGTGCCCGACGCAGGCTACTTCTCCCGGCTCGCCGCGAACCCGCGGGACGGCAGCACGGCGCTCCTGAGCGTGGGCCGTGAGCAGATCACCCGCCTCACCGTGCGCGAGCGCGACGGTCGCGAGCGCTTCAGCCGGCCGCTGGTGCGGCTCCTCCCGGGGCGCCGGTGGGTGCTGGCCAGCCCCTCGCTCGCCAGCGGCATGACCTTCAGCCGCGATGGCGCCTGGCTGTACCTGGTCAGCGCGGACGTGGATCAGCTGGGCAGCTACACCGCGAAGCTGTGGCGGGTGGACGCGCGCACGGGCGACGTCGTGCGGATGTGGGACGGGCTGGAGGGGATGGGCGGCGACATCAGCGAGGACGGCCGGAGCTACGTATTCGTGGAGGTGCGCGGCGACGCGGCGAACCTCGTGCGCCTGGACCTGGAGTCAGGTCAGCGCGAGCGGCTGACGGACTTCCGGGCCCACACCGCGCTGGGTCCCCCCGCGACGTCGCCGGAGGGCCAGCGCCAGGTGTTCCCCCTGTCCGGCGTGGAGGGCTGGGACCTGGTGCTGCGCGAGCCGGACGGGTCGCTGCGCTGGCTCACGCGCGACGGCCTCTTCAACTACTCGCCGCGCTGGCTGGACGCGGATCACCTCGCGTTCCTGCGCGAGCACGAGGGCCGGCTCCAGGTCCACGTGATGACGGTGTCCACCCGGAGGATCGCCCGCGTCACCGACGCGCCCCACCTGACGATGGACGTGGCGCCCGTGGGCGGGGACTTCGTCGTGTTCCTCAACCGCGACGGCACGAACCTCAGCGTGGACAGCGCACCCCTCACCCAGGCCCTGGCCCAACTGCAAGCGACGCCGGAGCCGCCCACCGCGACCGCGAGCGTGGCCCCCGCCGTGCCGAGCGCGGGTGCACCCGGTACGGTCGAGCCCCCTGCCGATTCGGGCCCGGGCGCAGCGGGTGATCCGGAGGGCTTCGTCAGCTTCCCGGGGCAGACCGGGCCCTCCGATGGAGGCACACCGGAAGCGCTCGCGCAGGCCCCCACCGAGGTGCCCGCTCCCCCGGTGACGCCGCCACCGCCGCCGACCGACCCCGCGAGCGACGTGAACGGTCCCGTGGTGCCGCCCGTCGTCGTGGGCCGCGATGTCACCGTGCTGTCGGACGAGCCCTACTCCACGCTGGAGGGCTTCCTCATCCCGAACTACCGGGTGCCCTACTTCTACACGGTCCCCAGCAACATCGACGGCGAGGACCCGTACCTCGTCGCGGGGGTGGCGATCGCCGGGCAGGACCGGCTGGGCTTCCACGCGTATTCGCTGCTGCTGACGTATGACACGCAGGAGGAGCAGCCCAGCCTCTCGTTCGCGTACGGAAACGCGCAGCTGTCACCCTTCTACCTCCAGCTCTCCGCGTCCCGCATCCGCGACACCGATCGCACCGACCTGCAGGGCACGCTGTTCGCGACGCGCACGTTCTGGACGACGCCGGTGTCGTTCGGAATCCTGGCGCTCGACCGGCGCTTCGACGCCACCGACCGCCGCCCCCAGCTCATCACGCGCCTCATCGGCCCGGAGGTCGCAGCCTCCTACTTCGCGGGCGAGGGCACGTCCTACGGCGGCACGCAGCGGGGCCTGGGCCTGTCGCTGAGCGGCGCAGTGTACCCGAAGGCCTTCTCGCTCGACTCCACCGTGGGCGACGTGCGCCTGGGCGTGGAGGGCTACCTGGGCGGCCTGCCCTTCACCGGCAAGGACAACTTCCAGGTGTCGGCCGTGGGCCGCTACCTGCCCGGCGCGCCCAACGGACTCCTGGAGGTGGGCGGCATCCTCCCGGGCGAGGTCTTCTTCACCAACCGCGACAGCACGGAGCCGGGCCCCCTGCCGCTCCAGCTCCAGCCGGGCCTCGCCTTCAGCGAGTACCTGCGCGGCTACGAGGACCACACCTTCCGCGCGCGCAACGTGCTCATCGCCAACGCGCGCTACCGCTACCGCTTCATCGTCGACTACGGCTGGGCCTCCACGCTGTGGCTCCTGCCGTCCCTCTTCGTCAGCCAGTTCGAGCTGGAGGGCTTCGGCTCCATCGCGCGCACCGACAACCGGAGCAACCACGGCGCGGTGGGCGGCTCGGCCACGCTGCGGCTCACCGTGGGACAGGCCTACGCGCTCGCGTTCTTCTACCAGTACGCGCGCCGCTTCGATAACGGCTTCGGCGACCTGCACCTCGTCGGCATGACGTTCTAGTCCGCCCGGGCGCGCGGGACGCCCAGCCCGAACAGGCCCGCCTCGCGGGCCACCGCGAGCACCCCGGACGGCACCAGCTCCGTCGGCTCCTGCCCGCGCGCCAGCATCTCGCGCACCTGCGTGGAGGACACCTCCGCCAGCGGGGGCCCCACCGTCTGCGGCGCCGGGTAGCCCGCGCGGTAGAGCACCAGCACGCGCGCCATCCGCTGGATGCGGTCGAAGTCCTTCCAGTTCGGCAGATCCCTCAGGATGTCGCTGCCGATGATCAGCGAGAACTGGATGTCCGGGTGGCGCTCCACCAGGAACGCCAGCGTGTCCACCGTGCGCCCGCCGCCGCCCACCTCGCGCTCCACCTGGCTCGTCTGGAGCCAGCCGGACGTCTCCCGGCAGAGCGCTTCGCACATGCGCACGCGCGCTTCGAAGGACTCCAGCTGCTTGCCGAAGGGATGGTGGAACGTGGGCATCAACCACACCGCGTCCACGCCCTGCGTCGCATGGACGTAGGTGGCCGCCATCAGGTGGCCCACGTGCGGCGGGTTGAACGAGCCTCCGAGCAGCGCGACCTTCACGGCGGGCCTCTTATTTGACGGTGAGCTTCGTCGAGCGCGAATCGACCTGGAGCACCTGCGGCGGCAGCACGAGGTGCCCATCCAACCGGAACGCGGAGAAGCTCAGGTTGCGCTCCGCCTTCTCCAACAAGCCGCACGTCTGCTCCGAAGCGCCCACCAGCCGCCCCGGCGTCACGAAGTAGCGCGGGCCAATCCGCACCACCTTGGGCTCCGACTCCTTGCCGTGGATGAACACCTGCGCGTTGAGCAGGTCGTCCTTCACGAGGTCGTTCTTGTCGTGCACCACGCAGCAGAGCGTGTCCCCCACCAGGTCCATGGCCTTGTTGGCCACGGTGGGGTCCCGGTACGCCAGCGACTCGCGCTCCGGCACGCGCACGAAGCGCTCCATCACCAGCCGCCGGTCGTCCTCCGACGCCACGTCCGCGGGCGCTTCCCGGGACGCGGGCGTGCGCGGCTTGCCCTCCTGGGGCGACACCAGCCACTGCGTCACGTCCGCGAGGAAGTCCGCGTCGGAGTACTCGCGCCCGCCCCGGCTCTTCTGCCGGCGCCACAGCACCCACTCGTCCAGGTCCGTGTAGCGCGCCCCGACGAAGAGGAAGCGCCGCGCGCCCTTGGCCCGCAGCAGCTCGTAGGCCGCGTCGAAGGCCCCCAGGTCGCCGTGCGTATCGGAGAAGACGCCAATCACGTGGAGCTCACCGCGCCGGAGCGTACAGCAGGGCGGGCTCCCGGTGCTTCCGGAAGGCCTCCGTCTGCGGGGCGAAGCCCTCCAGCATCCGGTCCAGGCTCCACCCCTCCTCGATGCCCCGACGCACCTGGTCGGTGCCGCACAAGAGGTCGAACGCGGGCACGTCCTCCACGAACTCGTACGCGTCCGCACGCCAGTCGAAGTGCTTCGGGCCAATGTCGTGCAGCGCCTGGAAGATGGCGATGCCCGTGCGCAGCGGCTGGAAGGCGTGCCGGTCGGTGACGTGGATGAACGCCCCGCTGCACGACTCGCCCTTGTACTTGTCGAACGTGGGGGTGAAGCCCACCGGACGGAAGGCCACGCCCGGCAGCCGCTCCTGCTCCAACCGCGCGAGCAGCGCGTCGGTGTCCACCCACGGCGCGCCGAACTGCTCGAACGGGCGGCAGGTGCCGCGCCCCTCCGACACGTTGGTGCCCTCGCCCAGGCACATGCCCGGGTACACGAGCGCGGTGTCCGCGGTGGGCATGTTGGGCGACGGCGGCAGGAAGGGCAGCCCCGTGTCGCTCCAGTACATGTCGCGCGTCCAGCCCTCGCACGGCACCACCGTCAGCTCACAGCCGAAGCCCTCCTGCGAGTTGAACAGCCGCGCCAATTCCCCCGCCGTCATGCCGTGCCGGTTGGGCAGCGCGTACAGGCCCACGAAGGAGCGGAAGCGGTCCCCCACGAGGTTGCCCTCCAGCGTCACCCCGTCCAGCGGGTTGGGCCGATCCAACACGTAGAAGGGCACGCGCGCCTGGGCGGCGGCCTTCATCGCCAGGGCCATGGTGTAGACGTAGGTGTAGTAGCGGCTGCCCACGTCCTGGATGTCGAACACCAGCGCGTCCAGGCCCTTGAGCCACTCCGGTCGCGGCGAGAGCGACTCGAAGGTGGAGCCGTAGAGGCTGTGCACGGGGACGTTCGTGCGCCGGTCGCGCGCCTCGTCCACGGCCACCATGTACTGGGCCTCGCCGCGGATGCCGTGCTCCGGCCCGAAGAGCGCCGCCAGCGTCACGCCGGGCGTGCCCGCCAGCAGGTCCGCCAGGTGGCGGAAGCGCGAGTCCACGCTCGTGGGATTCACGATGGCGCCCACGCGCTTGCCCTTGAGCGCGGAGAAGCCCTGCGCGGCCCACACATCCAGTCCCGTCTTCACCTTCATCACGGTCATCGCCTCGTCCCGTCGCACGCGGTTCGCGTGGTCGCGGGAGATCAGTTCGCGGGCAGGCGCTTGAGCGCGCTCGCGGCGGCCTTCTTCGAATCACAGGTGCCCAGGCCGAAGATGCCCCCGGCGCTCCCGTCGTCCCCTCCCCCATCCTCGGCCAGGTCCTCCAGCTCCCCTCGCGCGGCCTCCAGCCTCAGGCTGCCCGCGGCCTCCGCCGCCGCCGTGCGCACCCCGCACTGCTCATGCCCCAGCAGGGAGATGATCCGGGAGACGGCATCGCCGTTGCCCTTGCGCACCGCCTGCGAGTAGGCCCCCAGGGACTCGGCCACGTCGCCTTGCGCCTCTTCCAGCCTGCCGGTGAGGAACAGGCGCCGGCCGGCGTCCTCTTCCTGCT
>NZ_RAWB01001129.1 GCF_003612055.1 Corallococcus llansteffanensis | reverse complement strand
ACGACGTAGGCGACGAGGCGCTTGTCGGCGGCTTCGCCCTTCGCCACCACCACCGCGTCCTTGAGGCCCGGAGCTTTGCGCAGGGCGGCTTCGACTTCGCCCAGTTCGATGCGGAAGCCGCGCACCTTCACCTGGAAGTCGACGCGGCCGAGGTACTCCAGCCGCCCGTCCTCGCGGTACCGGACGCGGTCACCGGTGCGGTACATGCGGCCACCCGGAGGGCCGTAGGGCTCCGGGAGGAAGCGCTCCGCGGTGAGGTCCGGTCGCAGCAGGTAGCCGCGGGCCTGGCCTTCGCCCGCCAGGTACAGCTCACCGGCGACACCCACCGGCACGGGTTGGAGCGTGGCGTCGAGGACGTAGGCGCGCGTGTCCGGGAGGGGCCGGCCAATGAGCGGCACCTCCTCGCGTCCCACCAGAGAGCCTGTCGAGTACGTCGTGTCCTCGGACGGGCCGTAGAGGTTGTAGAGCTTCTGTACGGAGGGCAGGGCGTAGACCTGCTTCGCCAACGTCTCCGGCAGTGCCTCGCCCGCGAGGTTGATGACGCGCACTGCCGCCGGCACCGCGCCCAGGCGCACCAGTTGGGCCATGGCGGAGGGCACGGTGTTGACGAGCGTTACCTCCGAAGCGGTGGGCAGCTCCGCCAGGTGCAAGGCATTGCGCGCCACCACCACGGCGCCGCCGCTGGCGAGCGGGGCGAACAACTC
>NZ_RAWB01001128.1 GCF_003612055.1 Corallococcus llansteffanensis | reverse complement strand
CCCTCCAGCAACTGCCGCACCCGCTCCGCGCCCCCCGCCACCAGGGGCAGGCACTCGCGCGTCAGCCAGTTCCAGGTCGCCGTGCCCTGCTCCACGGGCCAGTCCAGCTCCACCGAGTCCTCGGCCTTCGCCAGGAGCGCGTCGATGTATGCGCACGCCGCGCGCGGCCCCAGCACGCCACCCCTGCGCGCCTCCTCCGCCGCCGCCTCCCACAGCTCCTCGCGGTAGTAGTGCGCGAAGTAGAAGCCGGGCTCCACCAGCTCCGCCCTCACGCCTCGCGGCAGCTTCGCCAGCACCAGCCCGCTCGACAGGTACGCAGGCCCTGACGCCCTCGGGTGGAACTGGCTGAAGGCCGTCCGGAACGCCCGCACCGCGAGCCCCGCCTCCTCCGTCGTCTCCAGCCCCTCCGGGCAGCCCGCCCGCAGGTGGAAGTCGTCGAACCGCAGGAACAGGTCCACGCTGATGCCCACCGCGTTCTGGCACAGCGACTCCAGGCACGCCGCCAGCGGATGCCCCGCGCCGACGCTTGCCGGCGCCTCCCACGTCGCCGCGGAGATCGTGCGGGCCTCCGGGTCCACCTGGAGCGACAGCCGAGCCCGGCCCCGCTTGCACGGCACCTCGCCGTGGCGCACGTCCTGCCCCTCGAGCCGGCCCCGGTGTTCCTGCGCTGGAATCGTCATGCTAGGCAGCCATCCTTCCGCACCCGCCC
>NZ_RAWB01001127.1 GCF_003612055.1 Corallococcus llansteffanensis | reverse complement strand
GACGTGGCTCGTCCTCTCACTGGGCACGGTGAAGGTCCCGGCCATCGCGTGGGGGGCGGTGCCCGCCGTCCTCGCCGCCCTGGCCATCGCGGGTTCGGACGCCTGGCGGCATCCCACCCTCGCGGCCCTGTTGCTGGCGGGCCTCAGCACGCCGCTGGCCATGGAGCATCTGCCCACCCTGGCCCGGGTGCGCGAGCATCTGCCACCGTCCTGGGAGCAGACGCGGTCCCTGCCCGGGCTCGCCGAGGGCCTGGTCCTGGCCTTCTTCGCGGCGTCGCTCACGGCGGTGCTCTTTCGGCTGCTGCGCCGGCCCCAGTGGATGGCGCTGGGGCTGGGGCTCATGGCGTCGGCGGTGCTCGCGTGGCAGCTGGCCATCACCCTGCCCGTGGAGAAGGCGCGCTATCAGGCCGAGCACGTGGAAGAGCTGTACGTCAGCCATTCGCGCGAGGTGGGGCGCGCGCTGGCGAAGGCCACGCCGAAGCGCAGCGTCATCTTCGCCGCGTTGGACGCGGATCCGCCGCTCACCTTCGAGACGCTGAGCCTCATGTTCTGGAGCGGTCGGATGACGTACCGGCAGGCTCCGGACCTGGCCCTCACCCGCGAGCGCGGCTACCACGCCTATCTCGTCTCTCCCCTCGCGGAGCGTTACGCGCCCGTGCCCGGCGTGCCGCCCCAGGCCGCGCTGCGCGCCTATGACCTGGAGGCCCCCCTCCCC
>NZ_RAWB01001126.1 GCF_003612055.1 Corallococcus llansteffanensis | reverse complement strand
GTGGGTGGACTCCGCGCCGGGGCGGGGGTCGACCTTCTTCTTCACGCTCGGCGAGGAATCCCGAAGATGAGCGCGCCACCGTTGCTGCTCGTGGAGGACAGTGATCCGGACGCGGAGGCGCTGGAGCGCATCGCGCGCAGGCTGCCGCTGCCGGCGCCGGTGGTGCGCGTGTGCGACGGCGAGAGCGCCCTGGACTACCTCTACCAGCGGGGCGCCTACGCGGACGCGCGCAAGCCTGTCCTCATCCTGCTGGACCTGCACCTGCCCGGCATTGGCGGGCGCGAGGTGCTCTCGACGCTGAAGGCGGATCCCCGCCTGCGCTCCATCCCGGTCATCATCTACTCCAGCTCCGTGGACACGCAGGACGTAGACGGCGCCTATGCCGACGGGGCCAACTGCTACCTCTTCAAGCCGCAGATAGGCCCCCAGCTCCAGGCGACCGCGGAGGCGCTGCACGCCTTCTGGTTCCAGGCCGCGCGCCTTCCCGCGACGGAGGCGCGGGGAGCATGAGCCTGCGCGTGCTGCTCGTCGACGACGGCACGGCGGACCGGCTCGCGGTCAGCCGCGCGCTGGCCCGCGACCCGGACATGCAATGGGAGGTGTCGCAGGTGTCCTCCGCCGAGGAGGCGCTGGCGTACCTGTCCACGCACACGCCGGACGCGATGCTGCTCGACTACCACCTGCCCGGCATGAACGGCGTGGACATGCTCCAGCAA
>NZ_RAWB01001125.1 GCF_003612055.1 Corallococcus llansteffanensis | reverse complement strand
CCCCGGGGAGCCCGCATGACACACCCGGACAAACCCCGAGGGCAGCCCTTGCGTCAGCGCCGCCAGTCCCGGCGCCAAGCGAGCGGCCCCGTCCTGCGGCGGGCAGTGTGCTCAGGATTTTGGTGGCACCGGCAAGCCGACGCGCTAGGACACGCGCACATGGCGGAAAGACAGGGAGGCAGTAGGTGAAGGAGGATGCATCCATGAAGGACTCACAAGTCCCGGAGTCAGCAGGTCCGGACGGCGGCAGGTCCCGGGTGCCACAGCTCGGTGATGTGCTGGAGTTCATGCGCCTGCTCTGGGGCGTGGACCACGGCCTCCAGTCCACCTCCAAGCGCATGGAGTCCACCCTGGGACTCACCGGCCCGCAGCGGCTGGTCATCCGCCTGGTCGGTCGCTTTCCGGGCATCACCGCCGGCACGCTCGCGCAGATCCTCCACGTGCACCCCAGCACGCTCACCGGGGTGCTCAAGCGCCTGGAGAAGCGCGGCCTGCTGGAGCGCAAGTCGGATCCGCTCGACGGCCGCAAGGCCCTCTTCGCGCTCACCGACTCCGGCCGCACCCTGGACGTGCCCTCCGAAGGCACCGTGGAGTCCGCAGTGCAGCGCGTGCTTGCCCGCATGCCCCGCGACCGCATCGTCTTCACCCAGGAAGTGCTCACCGCGCTCGCCGAGGAGCTGGGAGGCATCCCCATGGCCGAGCACGTCGCCCTGCCCAC
>NZ_RAWB01001124.1 GCF_003612055.1 Corallococcus llansteffanensis | reverse complement strand
GGACGAAGGGGTGGCGGTCGCGGAAGGCATACAGCTGGCCCATGGGTGCATCCTCGGCGCGGTCCCGCGCGGAAAAAGAGGTCAACGGCTGCGAGGAGAGGGACAGGTCTCCGCCCCAGCGCTGCTGCAGGCGGGCCAGGTCCTCGGAGGAGAGCACCCGCAGCACCTGCCCGGGCCGGCCGAACACCACCGACTGCTCCGGCACCACCATGCCCGGAGGCAGCACCGTGCCTTCCCCCACCACGCAGCGGTCGCCCAGCGTCACGCCGGGCATCAGGATGGCGCCGCCCCCGATGTCGCACAGGGCTCCGACCTGCGCGCCGATGACGAGCGAGCGCGGTCCCAGGTGGGTCTTCTCACCGATGGAAGTGGGGCGATCCGGCGTGCCCACCACCACCGCGTCCTCGCGCAGCGTGGAGGAGGCCCCCATCATCACGGAGCCTCCCACCGAGCGCACGACGGTGCCTCGGGAAATGACCGCCCCGCGTCCCACCTGGAGTGTGCCCAGCAGGCGTGCGGACGAGGCCAACGTGAAATGCGGTCCCGCCATGGTGGGCAGGGAGGAAGCGGTCGCTGTCGTGGGACTCATCGGGAATCCGCAAGCTACTCCTCGCTCCGCGGATCGGGTGTTACCCCCGAGCGCGACACCGCCGTCAGGCAGCCGACGCTCGCCCGTGTGTAGGGCGGGTGGGTGCGGAACCTCCAGACGTCAGGGGTCGGGGTCAGGA
>NZ_RAWB01001123.1 GCF_003612055.1 Corallococcus llansteffanensis | reverse complement strand
CACGACAAGGCCGACGCCGCCCTCAAGAAGCTCGAGGACGAGAACAAGGGCGCCCTCAAGGGCCTCGTGGATGCCATTGGGGAGATCATCAAGATCCTCTCCGAGTTCAAGGACAAGCTGATGGCGGTGCTGCGCAAGGGCGCGGACACCATCATGCTCATCCTGAAGGACCCGATTGGCTTCCTGGGCAACCTGCTGGCGGCCATCAAGCAGGGCTTCAACCAGTTCGTCGGCAACATCTGGACGCACCTGAAGCGCGGCTTCATGCAGTGGCTCTTCGGCTCCCTGGCCGAGGCCGGCATCCAGGTGCCCAGCGACCTCAACGTCTGGTCCATCCTCAAGCTGGTGCTGGACGTCCTGGGCCTCACCTACGCCTGGATGCGCGGCGAGGCCGTGAAGCTGGTGGGCGAGCGCAACGTCGCCCTCGTCGAGAAGCTGGTCGAGTACATCACCGTCACCATCAAGGGTGGCCCGCAGGCGCTCTGGGAGAAGCTGAAGGAGGACCTCTCCAACCTGAAGGCGATGGTCATCGATGCCATCCAGGACTGGCTCATCACCACCATCGTCAAGCAGGCGGTGACGAAGGTCCTCTCGATGTTCAACCCGGCCGGTGCCTTCGTCCAGGCCGTCCTCGCCATCTACAACGTGGTGATGTGGGTCATCGAGAATGCCTCGCGCATCCTCGCCCTCATCGAAGCCATCGTGAACTCGCTGCATGCGATTGCGACGGG
>NZ_RAWB01001122.1 GCF_003612055.1 Corallococcus llansteffanensis | reverse complement strand
CTCCCACGCCGCGAGCGTCACTCCGAAGTCCGGCTCGCGCCCCAGCCGCCAGGCCGCGATGCCCGGGGCCAGCGGCGCGCGGAAGCGGTGCGGACAGACGGCCTCCACGGGCAGCGTGCTGCCCGCGGCCTCCCGCATGGCGAGCGCGTCCGCCGGGGCCTTCAGGGAGGCACAGCCGCTCTCGTAGGGCTTGAAGCCCTGGGGCTGGAGGCCCGCGTCGCGCATGAGCGACAGGAGCGCGCACGACACCTGCGTCTTGCCCACGCCGGTGTCGGTGCCGGTGACGAAGAAGCGGGGAACACGGCTACGGGCCACGGGAGACTCCCACCCGGCGCAGCGCCTCCAGCGCCAGGTCGATGTGGCCCGTCGTGTGGGCCGCGGAGAGACAGAAGCGAAGCCGGCTGGTGCCGTCGGGCACCGTGGGCGGACGGATGGCCTTCACCAGCAGCCCGGCCTCCCGCAGGCGCCGGGCCGCGTCCAGCGCGCGCGCGGGCTCGCCCAGGATGACCGGGAAGATGGCGCTCCGGGGCTCCGCCGGCAGGCCCAGGGCGCGCAGCCCGGCGGTGAACCGGTGGATGTGCCCCCACAGCCGCTCGCGCGGAGCCGGGTCGTGCTCCACCAGGTCCACCGCGCACTCGGCGCCAGCGCACAGGGCCGGGGGCAGCGCGGTGGAGTACACGAAGGGCCGCGCGCGGCTCACCAGCAGGTCCGCCACCGCGCGCGAGGTGGCGA
>NZ_RAWB01001121.1 GCF_003612055.1 Corallococcus llansteffanensis | reverse complement strand
GGGGGAAGGACAGGACGGGCACGGGCGACAGGTCGGTCTGGAAGGTGGGACCCCAACGGCCCGCTCCCAGGATGGATGAGCAAAGGCGCAGTGTGAGGAGGACGCCCACTGAGTCAAGGCAACCGTGGGGAAGTGTTGGAAGCTGGAAGCCCCCATGGTCGCCCGGCACCGGCGCGAGGAGGCGCCCGCGCGAGCAGGCGTCACGCGTCGCAGCTACAACCGGGCTACAGGTACACTTCGTTTACGGTGGCCGGGACGTGGAACGGCGGCTGTGTTATTCGACGCGCCATGGGTGCCAAGAAAATCTCCGCGCAGGAGAAGCTGACCGGGTTCCAGGACCGGATTCGCGCCGCGGGGCTGCGCAGCACCGCCCCCCGCGTGGCCGTGCTGCGCCAGCTGGAGACGGCCACCGCGCCCATGAGCCACGCGGACCTGGTGGAGGAGCTGGGCGGGGAGGGCTACGACCGCGTCACCATCTACCGCAACCTCACCGACCTGACCGAAGCGGGCCTCGTCGTGCGCGCCGACCTGGGCGACCACGTCTGGCGCTTCGAGCTCAAGCGCGCCGGCGGCACCGAGCACTCCAACAGCCACCCCCACTTCACCTGCACCGACTGCGGCACCGTGGCCTGCCTGCCGGAAGAGTCCGTGCGCATCTCCGCCGCCCGCGGCGTGCCCCGCGCCGTGTCCCAGCGCGCCGTGGAAGTGCAGCTGCGCGGCCTCTGCGACCGCTGCGAGTAGGCC
>NZ_RAWB01001120.1 GCF_003612055.1 Corallococcus llansteffanensis | reverse complement strand
CTTCCGTGAAACCCGCTGCCACGCCCGTGCGTACCGGTGACATGCCGGCACCATCGGGGAGCGCCGGGGACTCGGACGAGGTGTTGATGGAGCGGTTCTGCCAGGGGGATGCGCCCGCGTTCGACGCGCTCTTCCAGCGTTACGCGCGCCCCATCCAGGGCTACCTGGCGCGCCTGACGGGCAGCCCCGCCACCGCCGAGGACCTGGCCCAGTTGACCTTCCTGTCCCTGGTGCGCGCCCGCGGCCGCTACCAGGAGGGCGCCCGGGTCCGCCCGTGGCTGTACGCCATCGCCACCAATGCCGCGAGGGACCATGCGCGCCGCCACCGCCGGCCGGAGGACCTGACGCCCGAGGGGGAGCTGCCCCTCACCGCCGTGGCCGACACGCCGGAGCCCCGCGACGCGGGCCTGGAGCGCGCGGTGCAACGCGCCCTGGCGCAGCTTCCGGAGGGCCAGCGCCTGCCCATCCTCATGCACCGCTTCGAGGGCATGGGCTTCGCGGAGATCGCCGAGTCCCTGGGCCTCACCGAGAGCGCGGTGAAGGTCCGCGCCCACCGCGGCTATGCGCGCCTGCGCGAGCTGCTCGCCCCGCTTCATCAGGAGACCGCGGAATGACGCCCGAGTGCGAACGCGTCCTGGACGTCCTGGACGGCCCGTTGCCCCCGGAGCTGGCGGCGCACGCGGCCGGGTGCGCGGACTGCCGCGCGCTGCTGGACGGCTTCAATGTCCTCGCGCCCCCCGCCTCCGCG
>NZ_RAWB01000111.1 GCF_003612055.1 Corallococcus llansteffanensis | reverse complement strand
TCCCTGGCCGCCGTGTCCTTGCCCTCGGCGCGTGCCTTTTCGGCAATGGCATCTTCCATGTAGCCAATGAAGGCGGTCTCCAGGCTGTCTGCGTTCCGTGCCTCGATCAGCTTCTGGGGGGCATCCGCCGCCAGCACCCTTCCCGCGTTCATGAGGGAGATGCGGTCGCAGCGCATCCCCTCGTTCATGAAGTGCGTCGTCACGAAGATGGTGACGCCCTGCTTCCGCGACAGGTCGATCAGCAGCTCCCAGAAGCTGTCCCGGGCGACCGGATCGACCCCCGACGTGGGCTCGTCCAGGATGAGGATCTGCGGCCCGTGCAGCACGGCGACGGCCAGCGAGAGCCGCTGGCGCAGGCCCATCGGCAGGGCCTCGGCCAACGCCTCCAGGTGCGCGCCCAGTCCGAATCGCTCGACCAGCTCCTCGATGCGCGCCTTCGCCTTGTCTGGCGGGAGATGGTAGAGCCGCGCATGCAGGACCAGGTTCTGCTGGACGCTCAGCTCGCCGTAGAGCGAGAACGCCTGCGTCATGTAGCCCAGGTTCTTGCGCACCTCCATGCTTCCGGCATCGACGGAGCTGCCGAAGAGCTTCGCCGTCCCTTCCGTGGGGGGCAGCAGGCCGGTCAGCATCTTCATGGTCGTGGACTTGCCGCAGCCGTTGGAGCCCAGAAAGCCGAAGATCTCACCGCGCTCGATGGACAAGGTGACGTGGTCGACGGCGGTGAAGGTCCCGAAGCGGCGGGTCAGTCCGTGGGCCTCGATGGCCAGCTCCGCCTTGCCCGGTGCACGGGGCGGGATGGTGACTTCCTTGTGGCCCCTTCGCTTCTCCTCGGGAAGCAGCGCGATGAAGCATTGCTCCAGGTCCTTCGTCCCCGAGCGCTCCATCAGCTCCGCGGGCGTCCCTGTCGCCAGCACGCGCCCCGCGTCCATGGCGACGATCCAATCCCACTGCTGCGCTTCGTCCATGTAGGCCGTGGAGATGATGACGCTCATGCCGGGGCGTCCGGCGCGGATATCGTCGATGAGGCTCCAGAACTGCCGCCGGGAGAGCGGGTCGACGCCGGTCGTGGGCTCGTCGAGGATGAGCAGATCCGGGTCGTGCACCAGCGCGCCGCAGAGCCCCACCTTCTGCTTCATGCCGCCCGAGAGCTTGCCGGCGGGGCGCTCCGCGAACTTGCCCAGTCCCGTGGCCTCGAGCAGCTCCCGGACGCGCACCTTGCGCTCCGCGGCCGACAGCCCGAAGAGCCGGGCCATGAAGTCGACGTTGTCGTAGACGCTGAGCTCCAGATAGAGGTTCTTTCCCAGCCCCTGGGGCATGTACGCGATCCGCGGCCCCACCGCGCGCCGGTGCCGGGCGTCGGCGATGTCCCCGTCCAGCACGGTCACCCGTCCTTGCTGCATCTTCTTGGAGCCGGCGACCAGGGCCATCAGCGTCGACTTGCCGACGCCATCAGGCCCCACGATGCCCACCATGATGCCGCTGGGAATGTCGAGCGAGATGCCGTCGAGCGCGACGACCTTGCCGTAGCGGTGGGTCACGTCCTGGATGGAGACCACGAGCTTGCTGGAGAAGCCGCCCGGCGATTCTGGAGACGCGGATGAGACCATGGCTGAGCCCTCCCGGGTCTCCGGGCTATTGGGGGTCGGACTCAGCCGTGATGACATTCTGCAACTTGGCAGGCCAGGCGGCGGAAGGATCCACCTTGACGTAGCCGACGCCGCGAATGCCTGTCTTGATGCGCTCGACGTAGCGGCTGGCCAGCTCCCTGGGGACCTGGAGCTTCACCCGGAACATCAGCTTCTCCCGCTCGGTCTTCGTCTCCACCTGCTTGGGCGTGAACTGCGCTTCCGGGGACACGAAGGAGACATACCCGGGGATGGAGCGGTCGGGCTCGAAGTCGACGGTGAGGCGCGCTTCGGAGCCAAGCTTCATGCGGGCGGCCTCGCTGGCCGGGAGGAAGATCTCCATGTAGACGTCCTCCAGGTTCACGAGCGTCAGCGCTGGTCCGCCGGGCGCGAGCACCTCGCCGGGTTCGGCGAGGCGATAGAGGACTCTTCCCGTCACGGGAGACTTGAGCGTCGCGTCGGCGATGCGCGTTTGAACCGTCGCCGCATTGGCTCGCGCGACCTCGATCTGCTGTCTGGAGGTGTTCACCGTGGCTTCCGCTTCCGCCAGGCTGGCCTTGGTGGTCGCCAGCTCACTCGTCCGAACGTCCAGATCCCGCTGCGAGCCGGCGCCCTGCGCCTGCAGCTTCCGGGCGCGCTCGGACTCGATGGTGGCAAGCTCTATCTCGCTCTTCTGCTTGGCGATCGTTGCCTGGGCCACCGCCAGGTTTTCCTGCATGGCCGCGAGGTTCGCGTTGGCTTCCGCCAGATTGGCCTCCAGCGTGGTGGTGTCCAACTGCACCAGCACCTGACCCGGCTTGACGAGGTCGCCTTCGTTGACAAGGATTTCCTTCACCCGCAGGGGTTCCTTGGCGGCGACATCGACCAGCTTCGCCTCGATGCGGCCGTTGCCCGAGACAATCCCCTCCGGCAGCTTGGATTGCTTCCCCTTCACGTACCGGAAGCCAATGAACACGGCGATCGCGATGGCGATCAACCCAATGACCCACTTCATCTTCCCTTTCGGGATCTTGGGCATGGCGGACTCCCTAGTGCTTTCCCGGTTGCGAGCTGTGATTGACTTCCTGCGTCCGCGGCTTGGACACCATGTCGCCCCAGTGGGTCCGCTCCTCCATCTCGTCTTGCATCGGTTCCGGCACGATGGGCTGGCCCTGATGCACCTCCCAGCCCCCGCCCAGCGCCTTGTACAGGGCGACCAGGTTCGTGGCGATGGAGGAGCTCGACTGGGCCAGGTTGTTCTGCTGCTGCAAGAGCGAGCGTTGCGCGTCCAGCACGCGCTGGTAATCCACGGCGCCTTCCCGGTACTGCACCACGGCGAGCTCCACCGACCGCTGCGCGGCCTTCACGGCGGCCTGGTGGAACGCCATGGCCTTCTGGGCATTGACGAAGCCCGCCAGGGCGTCCGCCACCTCCTGGGCCGCCCTGAGCACCGTGTTGCGGTAGTTGACGAGCAATTGCTGGAACCGCGCGTCTTCGACACGCACACCATTCTTCAGGCGGCCGTAGTTCAGGAAGGGAAAGACAATCCGGGGGCCAATGGAATAGACCAGACTGCCCAGTGAGAAGAGATTGCCGGAGGAGGCGCCGCTGTTGGTCGCCTGGAGCCCGAGCGTCCCGAAGATCGAGAAGCTTGGATAGAGCTCCGCCTCGGCGATACCGATCCGGGCGCACTGCGCGGCGGCATACAGCTCGGCGCTGCGGACATCCGGACGCCGCCGCAGGATCTCCGCCGGCATGCCGACGGCCACCGTCGCGGGCGCCATCGGAATCTGCTTGGGGCCCGCCAGCAGGGCCTCCACGGCTCCCGTGGGCTGGCCCAGGAGCGTGCTCAGGGCGTTGTGAGATTGCTCCAGCCCGCCTTCCAACTGGGGGATGGTGGCCCGGGTGCTTTCCAGCAGGGTCGCGGCCTGTGTCACGTCGAGCTCCGAGGTGGCGCCGTTGCGGAAGCGCGCATCGGCGATCCGGAAGCCCTCCTCCTGGATCCGGACGTTCTCCCGAGCCTGCTCGAGGAGCACCTCGTACGTCCGGACCACGACATAGGTTCGCGCGACCTCCGCGGTGAGCGAGACGAGCGAGGATTGGTACTCCGCCACCGACGCGAGCAGGCTGGCGGCACCCGACTCCACGCCCCGCCGGTACTTGCCCCAGAAATCCAATTCCCAGATCGCGTCGAAGCCCAGCTGGTAATCCAGATAGTGGCGGTCGAAGGCGCCGATGCCGGCCACATTGGCTGCGTTCTCACTGACGCCCACTGCGGCTGCGCTGCCGCTGGCCACCTGGAACTGTGGATACTGCTGGCCGGTGAGGATGCCCAACTGGGCGCGCGCCTCCACGATCCTCAAGCCGGCAATCTGCAGCGGCAGGTTCTGCCGGTAGGCGAGCTCGACGAGGTGATCGAGCGTCGGATCGCCAAACGACTTCCACCACTGGGTGTCGACCGCCGCCTGCGTCGACAGTCGCGGGTCGCCCTGGGTGTGCCACTCCTTGGCAACCGCGGCCTCGGGCTTCGTGAAGTTGGGTCCTACCGCGCACCCGGAGAGCGCCGACAGGACACCGAGCAGCGGCAACGCGCCGATGAAGGGTGCAAGCCCCGGGTTCATCCCCTGCCTGGTGTTGTCCGTCCCCCGCATTCGAGACACCTCGATCGATGTGGACGATGGGCACTTCACGGAGCGCGTGGAAGTACGAGCTGCTTGATTGTCCCGCGGGGCAGTCCTCGATGTCCGCCCACCAATACCAGACACCGACCTGGGGGCACGTCGATGTCGTTCGCCGCATCAAACTGGCTTCTCCTGCCTCCCAGACAGGTCCTGGGCGTCCGCCCGCGCCGGGACGAGGTGCGTCCTCAGGGTGCTTCATCCCGGGCGCCGTCCTGCTCGAGGAGGGCGGCTGGATCCGTCACCACGAGGTCCGCGCCGTGGCGGCGCAGCTCGGCGGACCGACCCAGCCGGTCGACGCCGATGACGTAGGCGAAGTGGGCCGCCCGTGCGGTCGCGACGCCGTCCGGCGTGTCCTCGAAGATGACCGCTTCCTCGGAGTCGACCCCCAGGGCCCGGGCGGCCGCGAGGTAGACCTCTGGGGGCGGCGTGGCGTCGAGCCGCGCGTCGAAGAGGTCCGAGATGCCGGCTGACTGGAGCATCTCGGCGCAGTGCCTGCTCCCGGAGACGACCGCGGTCCGGAGTCCCGCGGCGCGCGCCGCCTGGACGTAGCGGACCGTTCCTTCATATGTCTCCACCCGCTCCTGCCGGAGCAGCTCGACCAGGAGCCCTGTCTTGCGGTCGTTCAGCGCGTGAACCGTGCTCTCCTGCAGCACGATGCCGCGGGAGTCCAGAAACGCGTGGAGGCCTTCCAGGGGCGGCTTTCCGTCGAAGTAGCGGCTGTAGTCGCGCACCAGGTCGAAGGGGATGAAGGGCTGCCCCGAGGCTTGCGCACGCTGCCGCAGGTAGTAGTCGCACAGCTGCTTCCAGGCCCTGGCGTGGAGGCTGGAGGTCTGGGCGAGGACACCATCGAGACCGAAGAGGCAGGCGCGCGCGCGGGGCGGAAGCCCCAGCTTCGTCCGTGCGCGGGGCGGCTGGCCCAGGATGAAGGCGTCGACCGCGTAGGCGAACCCGTCCTCGTCGTTGGTGCGCGTGACGTGGCGTGCGAGACGTTGGACCTCGGCGCTGGCGTTGCCCATGGCGATGCCAACGCCGGCGGTGGTCAGCATGGGCAGGTCATTGGCCATGTCCCCGATGGCCGCGATCTGCTCAAGGGGAAGCCCGAGGAGGCGTGAGGCCTCACGCACGACCATTCCCTTGTTCGCTTCGGGGTGCGTGACGTCGACGTAGTAGGGCGTCGAACGTGCCGCCGACGCCTCGGCGCCCAGTCTCATGGAGAGCTCGGCCTCGCAGCGCGCGACCCGCGCTGTGTCCTCGCTCACCCCGACGAGCTTGATGGGAGCGTCGAGCACGCCGTGCAGGTCCGCGATGACGACCGGGTCGAAGCCGACGTTGCTCCTCTCTCTCGCCACGCGGAATGCCTCGGGGCCGCGGAGGAACCAATCGGCTCCCTGGTATACCCAGACATCCAGGCCCGCCTGGAGCATGAAGTCGACGGCCTGCCTGGCAATGGCGGGAGGAAGGGTCCGCTGCTCCAGCACCGTCGTGAGATCGGATTTGACGTACACGCCGCCGTTGAAGGCAGCCACGGGGTCGGTGAGCTTCAGCGAGGCCACCAGCCCTGCCATCCCGCGCGGCGGTCGCCCGCTCGTGACGGTGAACATGACGCCGCTGGCACGCAGCCGGGCGACGGCCTCGCAGGTTCGCGCGGTGAGGACCTTGTCCCGCGTCACCATGGTCCCGTCGATGTCCGCGATGAGCAACTTGATGGTCATGGCTGTCTCCAGCGCCCGCCCGCTCGCTGCCGCAACCGCACGCCGGGCATTGCCAGTGACGGCTGGGTTCAGGGTCAAGATGGCATCGCAACGGGGGCAGCACATCCTTCCCGGCGCCCCAAGGCAGCCCCATTGCCGAGCGCCCTCCCGCCGGTTGTCGGCGCATCGGGGCGCCCTCAGGTTCACTCCCGAAGGATGGGAGGAACACATGCCGACGATGTCTGGGCTCGACGAAACCGCGCGAGCAATCGTTGCTGACGGAAAGGGCATCCTGGCGGCGGACGAGACGGTCTCCACGATCACGAAGCGCCTGACCGCGCGCGCCATCGAGTCGACCGCGGAGCGCCGCCGCGCCTACCGCGAGATGCTCTTCAGTACGCCCGACCTCGCCGCGTTCATCGGCGGTGTCATCCTGCAGGACGAGACGATCCGGCAGGACAGTTCGACAGGCATCCCGCTGATTGAGTTGCTGGCGGGCCGGGGCATCATCCCCGGCATCAAGGTCGACGCCGGCGTCCACCCCCTGGCCGGCGCACCGGGAGAGTTCGTCGCTGAAGGGCTCGACGGGCTCCGCGGGCGGCTTGAGGAGTACCGCGAGCTCGGTGCGCGCTTCGCCAAGTGGCGCGCGGTCTTCATCATCCGCGACGACGGGCTGCCGACCGCGAAGTGCATCCACGCGAATGCGCACGCGCTCGCGCGGTACGCCGCGCTCTGCCAGGAGCAGGGCCTGGTGCCGATCGTGGAGCCTGAAGTCCTGATGGAGGGAGCGCACGCGCTCGAGCGATGTGAGGACGTGACGGGGCGCGTGCTGCAAGCGGTCTTCAACGAGCTCTTCGACGCTCGGGTGTCCCTGGAAGGGATGTTGCTCAAGCCGAACATGATCACCCCGGGCCAGGGTCGCGCGGGGCAGGCCTCGGTGCAGGAGGTGGCGGAGGCGACGTTGCGTGCCCTGACGCGCCATGTGCCGCCCGCGGTCCCCGGGGTCGTCTTCCTTTCCGGCGGACAGGACCCTGTCCTGGCCACCCAGCACCTCAACGCCATCAATGCGCTGGACGGCCCGAAGCCCTGGAAGCTGAGCTTCTCCTACGGACGCGCGCTGCAGGACGAGGCGCTCGAAGTCTGGCGGGGCCGGCGCGAGCACGTGCTGGCCGCCCAGCAGGCGTTCCACCACCGCGCCTGGTGCGACAGCGCGGCGGCCCTGGGCAGGTACAGCGGCGACATGGAGGGCGAAGCGGGCTTCGCCCATCCCGACTCCACACTCCACGCTCCACACTGATGGGAGGAACGTCATGGCACATCCAATAGGGACGGAAGCATCCGAGTCGGCGTCGCCGTTGTCCGCCAGGGAGCGCGGCCAGGGGCCCTCCGCGCCGGGCAGGGAGCGGACCCGGGAGGGGGGGCCGCTCACCGCCAGGGAAGTGGAGTTGATGAACGCGTACTGGCGCGCGTGCAACTACCTCGCGGTGGGGATGATCTATCTCCAGGACAACCCACTGCTGCACAGGCCCCTGGTGCCGGAGGACGTGAAGCATCGGCTGCTTGGCCACTGGGGCGCGAGCCCGGCGCTCTCGTTCACCTGGGTCCATCTGAACCGGCTCATTGTCGAGCAGGGCCTCGATGTCATCTTCGTGGCCGGGCCGGGCCACGGCGCTCCGGGCGTGCTCGGACCGGCGTATCTCGAGGGGACCTACTCGGAGGTCTATCCGGACAAGAGCCTGGATGCGGAGGGGATGCAGAAGTTCTTCAAGCAGTTCTCCTTCCCCGGTCACATCGGCAGCCACGTCACCCCGGAGACGCCGGGCTCCATCCATGAAGGCGGCGAGCTGGGCTACAGCCTCTCCCACGCGTACGGCATGGCCTTCGACAATCCCGACGTCATCGTCGCCTGCGTCGTGGGTGACGGCGAAGCCGAGACCGGGCCGCTCGCGACGGCCTGGCACTCGAACAAGTTCCTCAACCCCGCGCGGGACGGCGCCGTGCTGCCCATCCTGAACCTCAACGGGTACAAGATCGCCAACCCGACCATTCTCTCCCGCATCAGCCCGGAAGAGCTCGAGGCCCTGTTCGTCGGCTATGGCTACAAGCCCTACTTCGTCGAGGGCAGCGACCCGACCCAGATGCACCAGAAGATGGCGGAGACCCTGGAGCGCGCCGTCGAGGAGATCCATGCCCTGCAGAAGACGGCACGGCAGACGGACACCCCGACGCGTCCGCGCTGGCCCATGATCGTCCTGCGCTCGCCCAAGGGCTGGACCGGTCCGAAGGAGCTGGATGGGCACAAGCTGGAGGGCTCCTGGCGCTCACACCAGGTCCCCTTCGGCGACGTGCGGGACAACCCGTCGCACCTGAAGGCGCTCGAGGACTGGATGCGCAGCTACCGGCCCGAGGAGCTGTTCGACGCGCAGGGACGGCTGAATCCGGAGGTCAGGGCGCTTGCACCCAAGGGGGCCCGGAGGATGAGCGCGAACCCCCACGCCAACGGCGGCCTGCTTCGCAAGGCGCTCAAGCTGCCTGACTTCCGCGACTATGCGGTCAAGGTCGGCCAGCGCGGCACCACGCTGCATGAGAACACGAAGCCCCTCGGCGAGTTCCTGCGCGACATCATGCGCGACAACCCGACGAACTTCCGCGTCTTCGGGCCGGACGAGACCGCCTCGAACCGGCTCCAGGCCATCTACAAGGTGAGCAAGAAGACCTGGATGGCCACCCTGTTGCCGGAGGACGCCGACGGGGGCGAGCTCGCGCGGGACGGCCGCGTCATGGAGATGTTGTCGGAGCACACGCTGCTCGGCTGGCTCGAGGGGTATCTGCTCACGGGGCGCCACGGCTTGTTCCACACGTATGAGGCGTTTGCCCACGTCGTCGACTCCATGTTCAACCAGCACGCCAAGTGGTTGGACATCAGCAAGAACCACGTGAGTTGGCGGGCGCCCGTCGCCTCGGAGAACATCCTGCTCTCCTCGACGGTGTGGCGTCAGGATCACAACGGGTTCTCACATCAGGACCCGGGGTTCATCGACCTGGTGACCAACAAGTCCGGCTCGGTCACGCGCATCTACCTGCCTCCGGACGCCAACACGCTGCTGGCGGTGGCGGACCAGTGCCTGCGCAGCACCGACTGCGTCAACGTCATCGTCGCGGACAAGCAGAAGCACCTGCAGTTCACCAGCATCGACGAGGCCATCGCCCACTGCGCCAAGGGGCTTGGCATCTGGAAGAGGGCCAGCACGGACGAGGACGCGGAGCCGGATGTCATCATGGCCAGCTGCGGCGACGTCGCGACGCAGGAGGCCCTGGCCGCCGCCTCCATCCTGCGCGCGCGCGCACCGAACCTGAAGCTGCGCTTCGTCAACATCGTCGACCTGTTCAAGCTGCAGTCGTCGGCGGAGCATCCGCACGGGTCCACCCAACGCGAACTCGAAAGCCTGTTCCCGCCGGGCAAGCCGATCATCTTCAGCTTCCACGGCTATGCCTCGCTCATCCACAAGCTTGCCTATCGCTTCATCAACCACGAAGACCTGCACGTGCATGGCTACCGGGAGAAAGGCAACATCAACACGCCCTTCGAGCTGGCGATCCTGAACGAGACGTCCCGCTTCCACCTGGTCATCGACGTCATCGACCGCGTGCCGGGGCTGCGCGGGAAGGCGGGGCACCTGAAGGAAGAGATGAGGAACGCCATCCTCGACAACCTGGCCTACGCGCACGAGCACGGCAGGGATCGTCCTGAAATCGCGGACTGGACCTGGCCGGACTGAGAGAGGCTCACGCATGGCGCGGCGGACGTTCAAGACGGGAGACGTGCCGGACGCGCTGCTCGTGCTCAACGCCGGCTCTTCGAGCCTGAAGTTCTCCGTCTTCCTCGATGAGGAGCCCCCCCGCCTCTTCCTGCGGGGGGAATTCGAGGAGCTGTCGACCCGTCCGCGGTTCGTCGCGCACGCGGACGGCGCCGTCATCGGCGAGAGGGACTGGGCCCCCGGAACGCAGCTCGGGTACGCGGGCGCCACCGACTTCCTGTTCACCTGGGGGCGAGAGGGCGTCCTCGGCGGGCACCGGATCGCGGCCGTTGGCCATCGTGTGGTCCATGGCGGCATGCGTTTCTCCGGGCCCGCCCTCGTCGACGCGGCGGCCCTGGCGGAGCTGGAAGCGCTCATTCCGCTGGCGCCGTTGCACCAGCCCCACTGCGTGGAAGCGATTCGAGCCGTCACGCGGACGGCGCCATCGGTGCCGCAGGTCGCATGCTTCGATACCGCGTTTCACCGCACCCAGCCGCCCGTGGCCCAGGCCTTCGCCCTGCCTCGTCGCTATGCCGAGGAGGGCATCCGCCGCTACGGATTCCATGGACTCTCCTACGAGTACATCGCCTCCACGCTGCCGCGCAGGGTGCCCGGGGCCGCCGAAGGACGCACGGTGGTGGCCCACCTGGGGAACGGCGCGAGCATGTGCGCCCTGCTCCGGGGACGAAGTGTGGCGACGACCATGGGCCTCACCGCCTTGGATGGGCTCATGATGGGCACCCGCTGCGGTGCCCTGGATCCCGGGGTCCTGCTCTACCTGATGGACCGGCACGGCATGGACGCGCGCGCGCTGGAGCGGCTCCTCTACGAGCAATCCGGCCTGCTGGGCGTCTCCGGCGAGTCCAGCGACATGCGAGAGCTTCTCGGCGGCTCCAGTGCCGCCGCCGCAGAGGCGCTGGAGTTGTTCGTCTACCGCATCCATCGCGAGCTTGGCTCGCTCGCGGCGGCCCTGCACGGCCTGGACGCCGTGGTGTTCACGGGGGGCATTGGCGAGCACGCCGCGCCCATTCGCGCGCGGGTCTGTCGTGCCGCGAGCTGGCTCGGGCTGGAGCTTGATGAGGAGGCCAATGCTCGCGGCGGTCCCCGCATCACCAGGCCCGACAGCCGCGTCTCCGCCTGGGTGATTCCCACGGATGAGGAGGCGATGATCGCCCTCCACACCCGGCGTGTGCTGCGCTCAACAGGCCTGCGGGTCCGGTGAGCGGGGCGTGACTCGCGCCAGTGCCGGGAGGTGAGCGCATGCCCGTCCGCCCCTCCCGGGAGGGGCGGTGTGCGGACAGGCGGCCCATCCCCACGCTCTCGGCACCACGCAGTCCGGAATCACAAGGCGGCCATCATGCGACTCCTCACGTTGTTTCCCCTCGCACTGCTGGCGCTCACCGTGCCTCGGGGCGCGCGTGCCCAGACGACGTCTGGCTCGGACCCGGCCCCGGTGGGCTTCGCAACGCAGCAGAGCGAGGGGCCCGAGCGGCACTTCATGCTCAACGCGGGCGGCGGCGTCTCCTTCCCCATCTCCGACGCGGGGGACCGCTTCGAGACGGGCGGCGGCTTCCAGCTGGGCGCCGGCTTTCAGTTCCAGAGGAACTTCGGCCTCATGGCTGAGTACTACCTCAGCAGCCATGGCATCCAGGCCGACGTGCTCAACGGGACTGACGTCGACGGCAACCACTACATGCGGTACGGCAGCCTCAACGCCGTCTGGAATGTGATTCCCCGCAGCCTCTTCGGCTTCTACTTCATCGCCGGGCCGGGCGTGTACTACCGCAAGGTGGAGCTGACCCAGCTGGCGGGCGCCGCGGCCGTCCCGTACTGCGACCCATGGCTGTACTACTGCTCCACGGACGTGGTGGCGGTGACGGAGATTCTCGGCTCGCGCAGCAGCACGGACTTCGGTCTCAGCGGCGGCGTCGGTGTCACCCTGAAAATCTCCGGGGCCCTCCGCCTCTACGTGGAGGGCCGCTACCACTACATCTTCGGCCCGAGTTTCGACCAGCCGGATGGCAGCTCGCGCAAGGCCGACGGCCAGTACATCCCGGTCAACTTCGGCGTCCGCTACTGAAGGTGCGCGAGCGGCGGGAGACGGACACCTGGGAGGTCGGTGGTGTAGATCCCAGCCCATGAAATCCGTCCGCCCGGCCTTCCTTCCTGGTCTGCTCTGCCTCCTGGCGCTGCTGCCCTTCGCGGTCTCGGCCCAGGCTCCCCGGCCCCGTGCTCGCGCGAGTGACCTGGGCATCTCCTTCGGGGGAACCCCGGGCGCGCTCAATGCCATCACCGACGTGAAGGGCGTGGAGGTAGGCCACACGACGCTCCTCTCCGGTGGGGATGCACCCGGCTCGCCGCGGGTGCGTACCGGCGTCACCGCCGTGCTGCCCCGGGGCCGGGACGCGGTGGCGCAGCCCGTGTTCGCGGCGACCTACGCCCTCAATGGCAGCGGCGAGATGACCGGCACGCACTGGGTCAAGGAGTCGGGCCTGCTCTCCGGGCCCGTGATGATCAGCAACACGCACGCCGTGGGCGCCGTGCATGAAGGCGTGATTGCCTGGGCGCAGAAGCGGAACCTCACCTGGGAGCTCGGGCTGCCCGTGGTGGCGGAGACCTGGGATGGCCTGCTGAACGACATCGACGGCTTCCACGTGCGGCCCGCCCACGCGATGCAAGCCATTGACGCCGCACGCCCGGGCCCCGTGCCGGAGGGCTCCGTGGGCGGCGGGACGGGAATGGTCTGCCATGGGTTCAAGGGCGGAATCGGCACGGCCTCACGCAGGCTCCCGGCGGAGCAGGGGGGCTACACGTTGGGTGTCCTGGTGCAGTGCAACTACGGCAGCCGGCGACTCTTCTCCGTCGCCGGGGTTCCCGTGGGCGAGGAGATCCCCGACCTCCGCGCCTGCTACACGGGGACCCAGCCTCCCAAGGGGCCCTTCTTCCTCCAGATGAAGCCCTGCGCGTCGCCCGGCGTCAAACCCACGCATCCGGAAGGGATGGGTTCCATCATCGTGGTGGTGGCCACCGACGCGCCGCTCCTGCCGCACCAGCTGGACCGCGTCTCCCGGAGGGTGCCGCTCGCGCTCGGGAAGATGGGAGGGCTGGGGGAGGACTTCTCCGGCGACATCTTCCTCGCGTTCTCCACCCAGCCCACGCAGGCGGTGGACGGTGCTCCGTCCGCCCAGGTCGCCATGCTCGACAACGAGCGGCTCAACCCGCTCTTCGAGGCCACGGTGCAGGCCACCCAGGAGGCCATCCTGAACGCGATGCTCGTCTCCGACACGATGACCGGGAACCAGGACGCGCGGGTGTATGGCCTGCCACACGACCGGCTGGTGAAGGCCCTGCGCAAGGCCGGAAGGCTGCCTCCGGCCCCGAGACCGAAGTCGGGGAAATGACCGCGGCGACAGTCCGGAGGCGTCCGCCGTGGCAGGCTGGGTCGGTGAGCGAACCCCTCTTCGATGATCTGCTGGGCCTTGCGTGCTTCGCGCGCGTCGTGGAGCACCGCTCCTTCACGCAGGCAGCCGCGGCGCTCGGGGTGTCGAAGTCCGTGGTCAGCACGCGCGTGGCCCGGCTGGAGTCCCGCGTGGGAGAGCGGTTGCTCATCCGCACCACGCGCAAGCTCACCGTCACCGATGCGGGCATGGGCGTGTATGCGCACTGCGCGCGGATGCTCCAGGAGGCAGGGGCCGCCACGCGCGGTGCGTCCGACGCGGGCCGGGGAACGCTGCGCCTCAACGTGCCCGTCAGCTTCGCGCAGCTCTACCTCGCAGGCCCCCTGGCGCGCTTCCTCGCCGCGCACCCGGACACCACCGTGGACGTCGTGCTGAGCGACCGGCTCGTGGACCTCGTCGAGGAGCGCGTGGACGTGGCGCTGCGGATCACCCGCCTGCGCGACTCCAGCCTCGTGGCCCGCAGGCTCGCCACCACGTCGCTGCACGTGTGCGCGGCGCCCGCGTACCTGGAGCGGCGGGGGGCTCCCGAGCGGCCCGAGGACCTCCTCCACCACGACTGCCTGCGCTACACGCACCTGCGCACCGAGGACGAGTGGCGCTTCTATGGCCCGGAGGGCCGCATCCGCGTGCCCGTCTCCGGCTCGCTGTCCACGGGCAACGGCACCATGCTCCGCGAGGCCGCGGCCCAGGGCATCGGCCTCGCCATGCTGCCGCGCTTCATGGTGGACGAGGACCTGCGCTCGGGCCGGCTCGTCACCGTGCTCGACGACTTCGCGCCCCGCCCCCTGGGCATCTACGCCGTCCATGCCTCCGGCCGGAAGCCCGCCCCGCGCCTGCGGGCCCTGCTCGACGTGCTGGCCGCCGAGTTCCGCTCGCCCCGGTGGGGATGAGTGTTCTGCTGGCAGAACGATTCGTTCGCGAGCGGCGCCTTCCGGCGCGGACGCGAGGAGGGCATTCCATGGAGTGTCCGAGGGGCCCTCGTCCCCCTCGCGCTTCGAGGAGTCGCCGTCATGAGCCGCATCGAGTCCTTCCTGTCTTCTTCCTCCGCCCGCGACGCGGGCGCCACCGTGCTGCGCATTGCCCTGGGGGCGGTGTTCCTCGCGCACGCGGGGGCCAAGGCGTTCGTCTTCACCTTCGCGGGCACCGCGCGGTTCTTCGAGGCCCACGGCTTCCCCGGGTGGACGGCGGGGCCCGTGTTCCTGGCGGAGCTGCTCGGCGGGCTCGCGCTGGTGGCTGGGTTCCGCACGCGCCTCGTGGCGCTCGGGCTGGTGCCGGTGATGCTCGGCGCGCTCAAGCCCCACGTCGGCAATGGGTGGATGTTCACCAGCGCCGGCGGTGGCTGGGAGTACGTCGCGTTCCTCCTCCTCGCGCTGGTGGCGCAGGCGCTGGTGGGGAGCGGGGCGCTCGCGCTCGATGGTGCGCGGGAGCGACGCCCGGCTTCGACGGGCCGCACGGCGAGCGTGGCGGGTTGAGCGAGCAAGCGTGACGCGGGAATAGGCTCACTCAATCTCCACGCGGCACGCACCCAGTTCCAGATGGAGGGGTTGCCACGCGGGGACCCGCCAGCGCTCGCCGGGCGTGGACGAGCGGGTTCCTCCGGCGGTCGTGGTCCCCTCCACCACCTCGACGAAATAGCAGGGGTGGTGGCCGCCGCCGATCGTCACCCGGGCGTGGAGCGGCGCCACCCCGTCCTGGTCCACGACGACGGTGTTGGTTGCGGCCCGCCCGAGGGTGAGCCCCTTCGTCCAGACCTCGCGCCTTCCCCCGAGCAACACCGTGGAGAGGACGGTCCCCTCCGCCGAGCGGATGGTCACCGTCACCCGATACTTCTCCACGCGCCAGTACACCAACGACGCGCTGAACGGTCGCATGTCGCCCCAGGCGAGCGTGCCCGTCTCGGGGTCCACGCGGACGGTTTGAAAGTTCTCCGGCGAGCGCAGCCAGTCGCGGGTTTCGGCGGAGAGGTCGGGGACGCGCGCCGCGTCCCAATCGAAGAGGCAGGGCTGGAGGTTCGCCTCGCCCTCGACTCCATCGCTGAAGCGGAGCCGGACGGTGAAGGGGGCGACACAGCGGGCTTCGAGAATCACCGCAGCCATGGTCGAGCCTTTCGTCGAGGGAGCAGGGGACCCCTTCATGCTAACCGGATGCGCAGGGGAACTGTCGACGGTGCCCAGGCGCCGTGAAGGCCCGGCAGTCCTGCTGACTGTGTCATCTCACGGCATGGGCATGCGGTGCGGGGCCGGACGTACTGTCGAGACATGCTCCCCATTCTCTTCGCCATCGCCGCGGGCTGCTTCTTGCTGGAACACCTCTTCCGTGGCTGGGCGCTGCCACGGGTGCGCGGCTGGCACCTGCGCGTGGTGGGCATCAACCTGGTGCAGGTGGCGGTGGTGCTGCTCGCGGGGGTGACGTGGGAGCGGTGGCTGTCGGCGGCCTCCCTGTTCCACCTCTCACGGCACGTGCACCCCGTGGCCGGGGGCGTGATCGCCTATGGCGTGGCCACCTTCGTCTTCTACTGGTGGCACCGCGCGCGGCATGAGCGCGACGTGCTCTGGCGCCTCTTCCACCAGGTGCACCACAGTCCCCAGCGACTGGAGGTCATCACCAGCTTCTACAAGCACCCGGTGGAGATGGTGGTCAACTCGCTCATCGGCACCGTGCTGGTCTTCACCGTGCTGGGCCTGAGCCCGGAGGCGGGCGCCGTGTACACGGCCTGCACCGCGCTGGGCGAGTTCTTCTACCACACCAACGTGCGCACGCCGCGCTGGGTGGGCCTCTTCTTCCAGCGGCCGGAGATGCACCGCATCCACCACGAGGCGGGGAAGCACCGGGGCAACTACGGAGACCTGCCGATCTGGGACATGCTGTTCGGCACGTACGAGAACCCGCCCACCTGGGACGCCACCTGTGGCTTCGACCCGGAACGCGAGCTGCGGCTGGGCGACATGCTTGCGTTCCGGGATGTCCACCGGGAGTGAGCCGCCGGTAGCCGTCAGGGTGTGACGGGCACGGAGAGGGAGCCCACGTCCACGTTGAGGAGGGTGGGCAGGCAGACTGCCCGTCGTGGAGACCATGCGGGCCGTCAGCTCACAGGCTGTCGGGGTAGCACCAACCCGTGGTGCGATCATCGCCGCCACCGGCGAGCGGATACCCGATGAAGCCCAGCTCCTCTCCCGCTCCGCAGTCCGAACGGGCGCGGGCATAGCGCAGGCAGGTGCCGTGGCCGGTGCCGCCCAGGTCCACGCTGCCACGGAGGACGGGCACCAGGGCGCGGGGGCTACTCCCCTGGCGACCTGGGAGGTATCGGTCCTGGGCGCGCCCACTTTGTACACCGTGCGGCTGTACCGACTCTACGCGTCGAGCACCCACCAGACCCGCCGCACGCAGCCCAGCGTGCGGGCCGGCGGGGACGTGAGCAGTCCGCGCTTCGACGCGCCGTGGAACTCACGATGCGCCGCGCGCTTCGAGCGCGGTCATGGCCTTGCGGAGCTGGGCGGCGCGGGCCGTGGCGGTGCGGGCGGTGACGAGCTTCAGGATCACCGCGTACTGCTGGGTCTTGCTGCGCGCGTCGAACGCCTGTGCCGCCCGTGGGCTCGCCGCCAGGGCGGCGGCGAGATCGGGTGGGACGGTGGCGTTGCGCTGCGACTCGTAGGCGGCGGCCCAGCGCCCGTCGGCCTTGGCGGCCTCGACCTCGGCCAGGCCGGACGGTCGCATCCGCCCCGCGGCGAGCAGCTCCTCGACCTTGGCCACATTGATTTGCGACCAGCGACTGCGTGGCCGGCGGGGCACGTACTTCTGCAGGTAGTAGAGCTTGTCGCAGGACTTGCGCTGGCCCGAGATCCAGCCGTAGCAGAGGCCGACGTCGACCGCCTCGTCGTCGGTCAACGAGGGGATGCCCGACCCCTTCTTCGCGAGCTTCAGCCACACCCCGGCCCGCAGGTCGACATGCGCGTCCAGCCAGGCCTCGAACTCCGCGGCGTCGCGGAAGGCAATCACCTGGGCCTCATTGGCGGCGGGCTTCGTCGGCATGCGCGAAGGATGCCGAAGCCGCACTGACGTGTCGAGGACCCCACGGGCCGTTCCATGCAACGGCCGGTGACTTCCGCCAGTTGCTGGATGCGGCCCCATCCCGCATGTGTCTAATGATCTGTCAGGCCAGTAATTCGTGATTAAGTAGAAACTGCTCTTTACTTTCGATTTTAGGATCGCGAGGATGAGTCCTGCGCGCATCGGGTGCTGCATGGCCATCGAGCACGTCAGGAGTGAAATCATGCACATTGAAGATTTTTCCAGCAGAGCGTCTCGGCGTGGTGCAATCCTGACAGCCTGTCTTTGTCTGATGATGGCCTTCACGCCTACAGCATACGCAGCAGGCAACCATCTCTATGTCGCTGCCACTGGAAGCGACGCGGGCGACGGTTCGCCCGGCAGCCCCTACAAGACGATTCTGAAGGCATCGCAAGTCGCCACTCACGGCACGGTCATTCATGTCGCTCCGGGCACCTACAGCGGCGGCTTCCTGACAGCCGCGAGCGGAACGGCCACCGACCGCATCAGCTACGTCTCCGATATTGATCCTGTGACGAAGGCAAGAGCCAGGATCGTTCCGCCGAACAGCACGGCGACGACAGGGAGCATCTGGGAGAACCGCGGCTCCTATGTGGACATCGAAGGATTCGAGATTGACGGCACGGGCACCAAGATGCCGAATGGCCTGATCAATCAAGGCTCCTATGTCACGATCAAGAACAATGACGTGCATCATGTCATCCATGGGCCCGGACAGTTGTGCAACGGTGCGGGCGGTTCCGGTATCAACATCCATGACTACGACGTGCCCGGACTCATGACGGGCACGGTGGTCACCGGCAACAAGGTTCACGACATCGGCTATACCTGTAGCAAGATCCAGAACATCTACATCAGCACCCGGGCCACGGTAACGAACAACCTCTCCTACAACAATCCCGGCGGGGGAGGCATTCATCTCTGGCATGACGCCAATCACGTCACGATCGCCAACAATACGGTGGTCAATACCTGGATGGGAATCATCGTGGGCGGCGGCGGCTACTACGAGACGACCGGGCCCGCCGACTACGTGGACGTGTCCAACAACATCGTCTACAGCAACGATTACGGCGTTTCCTTGCAGGGTCAGACCGGATCCCACAACACGTATACGAACAACCTGGTGAATCAAAACAGCGAATACGATTTCAGCCCCGGTGTGATCCATACCGGAACCGTTACCGGTGCTCCCCAATTCGTGAACCAGGCTGGAGGAAATTTTCACCTGGCGTCCAACTCGCCGGCGATCAATGCGGGTTCTCCGACTTTTGCGCCTTCCATCGATCTGGATGGCAATGCCCGTCCGGCGGGTGCTGCATACGACATCGGCGCGTATGAATACGGCTCTTCTTCTTCGGGCAAGACGCTCACGTTCTGGGAGAAGGACAGCGAGGCCGGCACCACGTCCGGCTATTGGTATAAGCAAGCGCTCGTCAATGGCGTGGTCGTATGGGAAGGCGATGTCACGGCAGGCGGTACCGCCTGGCAGTCGCACACGGTCACGATCGCGCCAGCCAGCCCGAGCTTCACGCTGCAGTTCAGGCTGATCAGCAAGGCGGGTGTGTCGAACTACCCGATCTCCTTCAATATCGATGATGTCGCCATCAACGGCGTGGCCATCACGAACGCGGGCTTCGAGGCGGCGACCGGGTGGGCCTATGCCGAGAACAAGGCAGGCTTTACCGGCAGCTACGATACCGCCACATCCCACGGCGGTGCCGCGTCGTACAAAGTCTCCTATCCTGGAGCAACGACGTCGGCTGCGGGGGATAGCGGTATGATCTCTCAGGCCTTGGCGAACTAGCCCGAGCAGCCATCCTCAGAAGTCGAAGTTCCAGCTGGCAAGATGTTGCAGGTCGCGAGCGCCACCGAATTCGAGGCGTTCCGGCACGGGCTGGTCGTGCGCGGGTGCGGGCACATCGATCGCGATCCGTTTGACCCCGGTGGTCTTCTCGAGGCCGCTGCACCAGCTCTGCCAGCGTTGACCATTCCGACGATCACGGAAGGCGATGCCTGGCAGTTGGTCGGTCGTGGGAGGGGTAGGGGACAGCAGGTCGAGGTATTCCATCCGGCCCCGCACGATGCCCCGCTCATCGGTGCGCACCTCGTGGCAATAGGCGGCACCCCACAGGTCTTCGCGGTAGCGGACGGCGTACACGCTGCCCGGGGTCGGCGGGCCTGGAATGGATTGGGGCCGGGGGCTGGCCGGGCTGCCTGTCTTGCGGCGCCCCGCGGGCTTTGCTGGCGGCGGCACGGGCTCATCCTCCGGTCGCTCCAGATGGCCGAACAGCGTGGCCACCAGCTCGTCGTGGAGGCCATCTCCTGCTGACCACCACGCCAGCGGCGCAGGCACCTCGACCCGCGTCGAGGGACGGCGGTCGCGCTCGATCGCAGGAGTGAACCGGGTCAGCATGCCCGGGTGCCCCGGCGTCTGCAGGATGCCGATGAACGCGAGCGCTTCCAGCACCGTCTCGCAGCGCGAGGGGCGGTCGGCGCGCAGCAGCCCGGCCTTCTGGAGCGCGGAACGCGCCTGGCTGTAGCGGGCCTTGGGGGGAAGGGCGCGCAGCAGGTCGAGCAGGCGGTGAAACACCCATACATCCCGCGGTGTGGGTTTGGGCCAGGCCGCGGACGGGCTGTCGATGACGGCGGCCAGGGCGAGCGCACCGTCGGCCGGGTGGGCGTCACCCCAGCCGGAGCCGTCGAGATGGCGGAAGTACGCGGCCTGGGTGGTATCGATGGCGTCTGCCTTGTAGAAACACACCCGGCAGCTGCCACCACCCATGGGCTGTTCGGCGTGTGCCGGTATGACGCGCCCGAGCGCGGTGGCGGGCAGCACGGTCAACCAGGCGGGATCGGCCGATACCATCGAGGCCACGAACGCATCGACCGCCTGGCGCAGGTCGACCGCCGCGGCGGACTGGCGCAGCCTGTCGATGGTCTCGTCATGCGCCCACTGGATGAAGACATTGGGCAGCAACCCGGCGGCCTTCAGCTGCTGATGCTCTGCCTCCGTGAAGGTGGAGGGAATCCGGTGGACATAGCGGCCCTCGGCATCGAAGTGGCTGTTGCGAGCGTCGTAGATCCGGGCCAGCAGGGGCATCACGGCGGGGTCGGGATGGGTCATCGCAAGGG
>NZ_RAWB01001119.1 GCF_003612055.1 Corallococcus llansteffanensis | reverse complement strand
ATAGGAGACAGGGGTGGGGTCGGCCCGGGCCACCCGGTCCGCGTTGACGCGGGCCTGCACGTAGCGGGGTGACAGCCGGGTGGCGGCGGCGTAGGCGGCGCGGGCCTCCTCCAGCCGGCCCAGGCGCTCGCAGGCGACGCCCAGGTTGTTCCGCACGTAGGCGACGTGGGGCAGCAGGTCAGCGGCCTGGGTGAGGACCTCCACGGCGCGGGCGTTGTAGTTGGCGCGCAGGTAGGCGAAGCCCAGGTTGTTGAGCGCGTGGCCGTGCTCCGGGTCCAGGTGCACCGCCTGCTGGAAGCGCAGGATGGCGGAGCCGAGCTCGTTCGCGCCCAGGTGAGCGCGGCCCAGCACCTGGTACACCTCCGGGTCCTCCGGGTCACGCAGGAGGGCTTCCTCGCCCACGGGGACCGCTTCGGCGAAGCGGCCCTGCGACACCAGCAGCCGTGCCTGCTGCACCAGCGCCCCCGCGTCGGTGGGCTCCGCCTGCCCCAGCCGGGCGTAGGCGTCCAGCGCGAGCGCCGTGTCCCCGGTCAGCCGGGCGGTGCGCGCCAGCTGCGCCAGGGCGTCGGTCGCGCCCGGGTCGTCGTGCAGGGCTCGGCGCAGCTCCGTCACGGCGCCGGACAGGTCCCCCAGCTCGCGCAGTCCCTGGGCGCGGGCCACGTGGTCCACCCGGCGGGCGTGCACGTGCGGCAGCGCGAGACCGTTCTCGGCTGGAGAGGCTTCCACCGGCGCGGCCTCGGGGTCGAAGGGGCTCGGCG
>NZ_RAWB01001118.1 GCF_003612055.1 Corallococcus llansteffanensis | reverse complement strand
GGTGAAGAGCGTCACGACGTCACTGCCCACGCCCTTGGAGCGCAGGTAGTCCGTCACGCTGTCGATGAAGGCCCGGCGCCGGAGCATCCACCACTCGTAGTAGCGCTGCAGCAGCGCGCTGTCCGCCTGGAGCTGCGCGCGGGTGACGGCGACGCCGCCGTTCGCCTCGGTCGCGAAGCGCGCGAGCGTCGCGTCGCCAAAGCCGATGGGCAGCTCGCTCACGCGGGGCCGCAGCCACACGCCGGCGAACTTCTTCTTCGCCGCGTAGGAGACGACCGTGAGGTCGAGCATCTTCTTGAAGTCCGTCAGCGTGTCCGGGTCGGTGAGGTCGGCGCGGGCGTCCTCGCTCCAGCTGATGTGCGTGTAGGCGTCGTCCGTGCGCGTGAGCGGCTTGGGGCGTCGCTGGTAGCCCAGGCTCGAGCTGCCGCCACGGCTACCGGCGTATTCGTAGTAGGGCAGGACGTTGAGGTCGTACCGCTCCAGCATCGTGAGGGTGTCACCCCAGAGGGAGGGGTAGCGGCTCTGGTAGACCCAGTTGTTGCCGCCGTAGGGCCCCGAGTCCCAGCCCTGGTTGTGGCCGAACTCCAGCAGGTCGCGGGAGAACGTGTTCATGCCCAGGAACTTCATCAGCCGGGCCTTGTACTCGTACCAGTCCACCCGGTTCGTCACCCCGAGGAGCGGGCCTGCATCCTGGTTGATGACCCCGTCCGCCATCTCCTCGCGGAAGAAGAGGTGGCGCCGGGGCAGGCCGGTGGGGGGCAGGG
>NZ_RAWB01001117.1 GCF_003612055.1 Corallococcus llansteffanensis | reverse complement strand
GCTCTCCTCCACCGCCCGCTCCAGCGCGCGCAGCGTCCGCGCCCACTGCGGCCGCACCAGCTCCTCCAGCGTCTCGCCGAAGGCCTCCGTCCAGCGCTGGCGCAGCCAGAGGAGCGCCGTGTCCACCGCCGCCAGTTGGTGCACGCAGAACGTCGCGCCGCACGAGCAGTCCACCGCCACCGCCGTGGGGCTGAACGTCAGCCGCGCGTCCGGCAGGATGAAGCTGCTGCTCGCGGGCCCCACCGGCTGCTCGGAGATGCGCGTCTCCTTGAGGTGGAAGCCCGGCAGCTCCGGCTCCTCGACCAGCGCCTCCAGCGACAGGGCGCGCGGCGGCCGAGGTGCCACGCTCGACGGCACCAGGGCCCGCCACGCGAGCAGCATCCCGTGAATGCGGTGCGTGCGCGGCTCGGCGGGAGGGGTGAGCCGCTCGGCCAGCGACGCGCGCGCCTCGGCCACGGCCGCCCGCTCGTCCTCCACGTAGCGCCAGGCGAGCCGGGGCAGCAGGTCGCGCATGCGCGGCGTGGGCAGCATCTCCGCCGTCCACCGGTCGAGCGAGTCCGCGGCCAGCAGCTCCACCAGCCTCCTGCGGGAGATGACCGCGCGGACCTGCGGCAGGTACGCGGCCTCCACGCGCGGGGTGAGCAGCGCGAGGCTCAGTCGCGTCAGGTGCTCCAGGCCCTCCGCCCGCAGCCACGCGCGCAGGTCCGCCTCCGTCTGGAACGGAGGGGCGTTCGGGTCCTGCGAGGGACGGGGGACGGACGGGGGG
>NZ_RAWB01001116.1 GCF_003612055.1 Corallococcus llansteffanensis | reverse complement strand
CGCCTGGCCTCCCACTTCCGCGCCTTCGCCGAAGCCCTGGTGGCCCAGCCCGAAGCACCCCTGGCCTCCGTCTCCTTCCTCTCCGAGGACGAGCGCCGCCAGCTGCTCGTCGACTGGAATGACACCCACGCCGACTTCCCCGACGGTGCCTGCGTCCATGAGCTCTTCGCCGCCCAGGCGCGCAAGACTCCCGACGCCGTCGCCCTCCGCTTCGGCGACGCGCACCTCACCTATCGCCAGCTGGACGAGCGCTCCAACCAGCTCGCCCATGCCCTCGTCGCCCTGGGCGTCGGGCCCGACACGCCCGTCGCCCTCTGTCTGGAGCGCTCCTTCGAGTTGCTCATCGCCCTCTTCGGCGTCCTCAAGGCCGGCGGGGCCTACGTGCCCCTGGATCCGGCCTACCCTCGTGAGCGACTGGCCTTCATGCTGGAGGACTGCGCCGCTCCCGTCCTCCTCTCCCACTCCTCGCTTCGCCACGAGCTGCCGCCCTACGCAGGCCACCTCCTCTGCCTGGATGAGGAAGCCTCTCGCCTCGCCAGTCAGCCGGTGGAAGCGCCCACCTCGCGCGTGACGGCGGAGAACCTGGCGTACGTCATCTACACCTCCGGCAGCACCGGCCGCCCCAAGGGCGTCATGGTGGCCCACCGCGGCGTGCCCAACCTCACCCTCGCCCTGGCTCGCGCCACCGCCTTGCGCCCCGGCCAGCGCGTCCTCCAATTCGCCTCCTTCAGCTTCGACGCCGCCGTCTATGAGGTGACGCTCGCGCTGCTCTCCG
>NZ_RAWB01001115.1 GCF_003612055.1 Corallococcus llansteffanensis | reverse complement strand
GCGCGGTGGGGGACCGGCAGGTGGTGGGCGGTGTGGGAGCCAGCTGGACAGTGTCACGGTGGGTGTCACTGGAGGCGGACACGCGGACCGCGTGGACTCGCTCGCCCGACGTGGAGGCGGCCCGCATGGTGTGGTCCGCGACGCTGGGACTGTCGGTGCGGCAAACTGGTATCCTCTGAGGCTCCCGACATGGCGAAGCTCATCCTCCTGTCCGTCCTCATTGCAACCGTCGCGCTGCCCGGAGCGGCCGCGCGCGACGTGCATCCCTGGCGGGGGATGAAGAAGGCCATTTTGTGGGTGGCCCTCTTCAACATCGCGTACGCATACGGCGTGCTCGTGCTCGTGCCCAGGTACGGGTTCGGGTGAGGGAAGGAAAGGCGTTCGACGTGATGGAGCTCCAACAGCTCACGGTCCTCCTGGTGGAGGACTCACCGATGTTCCGCGCCATGCTGGGCGACATGCTCCGCGACCTGGGCGTGAAGAACGTGGTGGAGAAGCCCAACGGCAAGTCCGCCATGGAGTACCTGCAGGGCCCGGAGAAGCCGGACCTGGTGTGCCTGGACCTGACGCTGCCGGACGTGTCCGGCTACGACGTCTGCGAGCACATCCGCCGCACGCCGGCCATCGCGAACGTGCCCGTGCTGATGGTGAGCGCGCGCAACCTGCCGGAGGACAAGGCCTACGCGGAGGAGGCCGGCGCCAACGGCTACCTGGGCAAGCCCTTCACGCCGGAGGAGCTGGCCAAGCGCGTGCGCCAGGTCCTGAAGGCCTCGGTGGCCCGGAGCACTCCGTGACGTCCCC
>NZ_RAWB01001114.1 GCF_003612055.1 Corallococcus llansteffanensis | reverse complement strand
GCGACAGGGAGGCGTCCGCCACCGGGTGGCCCTCGGCGTCGGTGACCTGGCCCTCCACGACCACGGCGGGGGACAGGACGAACTCCAGGGGCGGGTCCCCCCGCGCCACGGTCTTCTCCAGGCTGAAGTCCAGCAGCCGCTCCGCGGACACCTTGAACTCGTAGGGGCGCGCCAGCAGGGGGCCCAGGCGCACGCGGCCCTGCGCGTCGCTCTCGTGCAGGAGCTGGCCGGACTCCATGCCGTAGGTCAGGTCGGGGCCGTCCCTTCCGAGGGTGACCACCGAGGCGCCGGCCACGGGGTGCCCGGCGGTGTCGCGCACGGTGGCCTCGAGGAAGAACGCGGTGCCCAGGTGCAGCGTCACCTCGGCCTCGGACTGGTGCTCCGTCAGCTCCACCTGTTCGAAGGCCCGCTCTCCGCCCTGTTCGGCGTTCAGGGCGTAGGTGGAGGGCAGCAGGTCGTCGAAGGTGAAGCGCCCCTGCGCGTCGGTGACGGTGAGGCGCTCGCCGTCCTGCTCCACCACGGTGGCGCCGGGGACGGGCCGCTCACCGTCGAGCACCTGGCCCACGATGCGCCGGGGCGGGTGCATCACGAGGTCTTCCTCCAGGGCGGTGGCCCCCAGCTCCTGGAGCCAGATGGGGAGCTTGCCCGGGTGGGAGGCGGCGAGGGTGTAGAGGGCCTCGGGCAGGGGGCCCACGCTGAAGTGGCCGTTGGCGTCGGCGTGCGCCTCGAAGTAGCGCGCGCTCCCGGCGTGCACCACGGTCAGCCGGGTGTCTGGCAGCGGGGTGCCGTCCTCGTCCACCACG
>NZ_RAWB01001113.1 GCF_003612055.1 Corallococcus llansteffanensis | reverse complement strand
CCAGCAGGATGAAGAAGGACGGCACCATGTAGTCGGGCAGCCGCTGCTTGAGGGCCACCCGCACGGAGTCGAAGTCGGGAGCGCCTTCGGGGGAGGGCGTCACGTAGGCCACCAGGCGCTTGTCACCGGGCGAATCCTCACGCACGAGGGCAATGACGTCCTGGATGCCGGGCAGCTCGCAGAGGGCGGCCTCGACTTCGCCCAGCTCCACACGGAAGCCGCGCAGCTTCACCTGGGAGTCGATGCGGCCGAGGAATTCCAGCTCGCCTTCGGGCAGCCAGCGCACCCGGTCCCCCGTGCGATAGAGGCGTTCGCCGGCAGACGCGGCGAAGGGGTGGGGGATGAAGACTTGAGCGGTCAGCTCGGGGCGGTGCAGGTAGCCGCGCGCCACGCCCACGCCGCCGACGAAGAGCTCACCGGGCACGCCCACGGGCACCGGTTGCAGGTGGGCGTCGAGCACGTACGTCTGCGTGTTCGTCAGCGGCTGGCCAATCGTCAGCCGCTCGGGACGCGCCGAGCCTGGGGTGATGGTGGCGCAGACGGTGATTTCGGTGGGGCCGTAGCCGTTGAAGAGGGTGCGGCCCTGGCTCCACTTGCGCACCAGCTCCGGCGTGCAGGCCTCGCCCCCGGAGACGACGGTGCGCAGCGAGGGCATGCCGTGAGGCTCCAGTTGCGTGAGGACGGAGGGCGTCGCGGTGAGATGGGTTATCTGCTGCGAGTCGATGAGGGCGCGCAGTGGAGCGTCGGGAAGCAGTTGCTCGCGCGGGGCGAGCACGAGGCATGCGCCGGAGACGAGCGCCTGGAA
>NZ_RAWB01001112.1 GCF_003612055.1 Corallococcus llansteffanensis | reverse complement strand
GGGCCTCGCCGGATGCGGGCGGGGTGGGCCCGGCGGCGTTCTCCCCGGCCTTCCCCACCGCGTCCCCGGCGACGATCACGGCTTCCTCCGCGGAGACGTCGCCCGCCTTCTCCGCGTTGACGGCCTCCGCGAGGAGCGCGCCCATCGCGGCGGCGACGGCGGCGTTGTCGCCCTTCTGTGCGTCCTGGCCCCTGTGCGCCTTGAGCGTGGCCTCGAGTTCACGGGCCCGCTGCTCGATGCGCGCCTCGGCCGCGCGGCGCCGGGCCCGGGATTCCGGCGTCGACTCCGTCACCTGGGGCTCGTCCTCGGGCGTCGGGTCGTCGTGGGTCACCACCACCCAGCCCGCGGTGAGGGCCAGCAGGAACGCCGTCTGGAGGGCCGTCACCCGCACGTAGCGCGCCCGCGTCGGCGGATCCTTCAGCGTCGTCCGCGCGATGTGGAAGGGCAGGCTCGCGCCGTAGAAGAACTGGCGGATGCGCCCCTGGGGAAGCTGGCCCCGCACCTGCTGGAAGTGCTCGGCGCCGCCGCGCATCTCGCGCCACAACTGCCAGGGCAGCCCCCGTCCCCTGGAGTCGTCCCGGCCGGAGGCAGAGCCGCCCTCCGTTTGTTCTCGTAAAGGCTTGAAATCCTTGCCTTTCATGCCCGTCATTGGCTCACGCTACCACGGCGGGGATGTGCTAAAGGCCGGGCCGTGACCCCGAACCTTCTCTCGCTGCGTCCCTTCCGTCGTCCTACCCGCCAGCTCTGGCTGTCGTCCGGCGCGCTGGTCCTCGCCTTGGGAGCCCTTACGGGTTGTGAGAAGACTCCCCC
>NZ_RAWB01001111.1 GCF_003612055.1 Corallococcus llansteffanensis | reverse complement strand
AGAACGCGGCGTATCTCATCTACACGTCGGGAAGCACGGGCCGTCCGAAGGGCGTGGCGGTGACGCACCGGAACGCCGTGGCCTTCCTGACGTGGGCCCAGGAGACGTTCGAAGAGGAAGAGACGAAAGCCGTGCTGGCTGCGACGTCCCTCAACTTCGACCTGTCGGTGTTCGAATTGTTCGCGCCGCTGGTGCGAGGCGGCAGCGTGGTGGTGGTGCGCAACGCGCTGCACCTGGCGGAAGAGAAGGTGGACGCCGAAGTCACCCTCATCAACACGGTGCCGTCAGCGATGGCGCAATTGGTGAGGCTGGGCGCGGTGCCGTCGTCGGTGCGCGTGGTGAACCTCGCGGGTGAAGCGCTGCCGGAGACGCTGGCGAAGCAGGTGTACGGCGTCTCCACGGTGCGCAAGCTGTACAACCTGTACGGCCCGTCCGAAGACACGACGTACTCGACGTGGTCGCTGGTGGGGCGCGAGGAAGTGCCGAACATCGGCCGTCCCCTGGCGAATACGCGTGCGTACGTGCTGGACACGTACCTGCAACCGGTGCCGGTGGGCGTGGCGGGCGAGCTGTACCTCGCGGGTGAGGGCCAGGCGCGCGGCTACCTGCTGAGGCCAGAGCTCACTGCGGAGAAGTTCCTGCCGGAAGTGCACGGCCCCGCGGGCAGCCGGATGTACCGCACGGGAGACCGGGTGAGGTACCGGGCGGATGGCGTGCTGGAGTACCTGGGCCGGGTGGACTTCCAGGTGAAGGTGCGAGGCTTCCGCATCGAGCTGGGCGAAGTCGAGGCGGCCCTGCGCCAGCAGGAGGCGGTGA
>NZ_RAWB01001110.1 GCF_003612055.1 Corallococcus llansteffanensis | reverse complement strand
CCCCGCCGCCGCCCGCGAAGAAGCTCACGCGCAAGGAGCGCGAGGCCGAGGCGAAGCGCCAGCGTGAGGAGGAGGCCCGCCTCAAGCGCGAGCAGGAGGAGCAGCGCAAGCGCGACGAGGAAGCGAAGCGCAAGCAGGACGAAGAGGCGAAGCGCCAGCGCGAGGAAGAGGAGAAGCGCAAGCGCGAGGAAGAGAAGAAGAAGCAGCAGCGCCCCAAGCTCGACGAAGACGATCTCCGGAACTACTAGCCATGCGCCGCCGCCTTTCATCGCTCATCGTTCCCTCGGCCCTGCTCCTGGGGCTGTCCGCTTGCAGCCTGCTCGTTGACTTCGACCCGGAAGGGCAGCCCTGCGACCAGGGCAAGTGCCTGGAGGGCTACGTCTGCCAGGACCAGATCTGCGTCTCCGGGGATGGCACCCCGACCGATGGTGGCCCGTCCGACGCGGGCGTGGATGCCGGCACCAACGATGCCGGCCCCACGGACGGCGGGCTCCTTCCCGACGGCGGCCGGTCCGACGCGGGCTGAGTTCGTGGGCCGGGCCCGGGCACCTGACCCGGGCCCGTCTGTCGGTTCCCGGCTGCGTCCCCACGCCCGGGTGGCGCCAGCCGGAGGCGCTCAGGGCGTGGCCTCCGGGCCGCGCCGTGTCCCCCTGGACACGGCTGCTTCCGGGCCAACACCCCGCGGAAAACCCCAGTCATCCCAGCTGTTTGCACGCGGTGTCCGCCCCGGGGGAGGACCGCCGGTGCGTGGCATCATCCATGCTCTGGAGGAGGCCCACGGAGGTAGCAACGACATGGGCAAGCGCGTGGGAGTGCTGATG
>NZ_RAWB01000110.1 GCF_003612055.1 Corallococcus llansteffanensis | reverse complement strand
GCTTCGGGCTGCTGCGCGCGGTGCTGGGGCTGGGGATGGCGCGGAGGCTGAGCGCGCGGCAGACGCTGCGCGTGGGCCGGGTGACGCTGGGGCTGGCGGTGCTGTTGCCGTTCGGGGCGCTCGCGGTGCGGGAGCTGCTGCCGGTGGCGCCGCTCTTCACGTTCGAGCGCTCGCTGGTGCGCTACACCGCGCCGCTGGCGCTCCCGGAGGCGCGGTCCTCGCGGGTCGCGGTGTCGGGGCCCGTTCCGGAGGACGCTGGCGTGCCGGATGCCGTGCCCGCGGTGGCGCTGGGCCTGGGCGTGGGCGCGTTCGGGTTCCTGGCGTGGGAGCTGCGCCGGTACCTGCGCCTGCTGCGGGGACTTGAAGCCCTGCCGCTGCTGCGCCGCGTGGGCCGCGTGCGCGTGGTGCTGGGGGACACGGCAGGGGGCGCGTTCTCCGTGTGGTTCCCGGGTCGGGGCGCGTGGGTCGTGGTGCCCGCTGGGGTGCTGGAGGACGCGGAGGCGTTCCGGCTCACGGTGCGGCACGAGCTGCAACACCACCGGCAGCGCGACACGGTGCTCGCGTATGCGCGGCTCGGCTTCGACAGCGCGTTCTTCTGGAACCCCTTCGCGCGGCTGTTCTCGCGGTGGCTGGCGGACTGTCAGGAGTTCGCCTGCGACGAGGCGCTCGTCACCGGGCCTCGCGTGCCCGCGGAGGCCTATGCGCGGTGCCTGCTCCAGGCGTCGCTGCGCGTGCCGGGCGCCCTCTCCCTTCCCGCCGGAGTCACCGGCATGTCCCACCCCACCGTCAGGAGAATCCACATGCTGTTCGAACCCCGTCCTCGTCGTTCCGGTCGTGCCCTGGGCCTGGTGTTTTCCCTGACGTTGGTGCTCGCGCCGCTGGCGTTGTGGGCGCAGGGCGCGGTGCGGGGCAGGGCGGTGTCGCTCACGGAGGCCCGTGCGCTCGCGGCGGCGGGGCAGAAGGAGGGCGACCTGCCCGTGGTGGTGGACGCGGCGGTGGTGGCGCAGCTCAACCGGTTCGTCACCACGCCGAAGGGGCGCGACTTCATGCGCAAGGCCCTGGTGAACCTCGCGGTGCACCGCGAGGCGCTGGCGGGCACGCTTCGCTCGAAGTCTCTTCCGGAGGGACTGCTCGCGGTGGCGATGGTGGAGTCGGCGGTGAGCAACCTGCCGGAGACGTCGCGCGAGCCGTCGCTGGCGCCGGGGCAGCGGGGCGCGGGTGTGTGGATGTTCATCCCGGAGACGGCGCGCCGCTTCGGCTTGAAGGTGGAGGCCGGGAACGACGAGCGGCTGGACGTGGCGCGTGAGACGGAGGCCGCCGCGGCCCTCTTCCAGGCGCTGCATGCGCGCTACGGGGGGGACTGGCGGCTCGCGCTCGCGGCCTACAACCAGGGTGAGGGCGTGGTGGACCGCGTCCTCAAGGAGACCGGGGTGCGTGACGTGAGCGAGCTGACGCGCACCGGCAAGCTCAACGACTACACCAGCACCGTGCAGGCCGCGGTGTTGCTGCTGCGGAACCCTCACCTGCTCGACTGAGCTCCTCCCGCGCTGGCGTCACCGGGAATGTCTCCGGGGCTCCAGCGTTCGGATGCGTGTTGGCGGCTTTCGCGCGAGGATGCGTCCCACTGCCGGGCCGTCAACGCAGGGGTGGGGAAAAGCCATGAAGATCGTCGCGCTCGTCCGTCCGGCTGGAGAAGTCCCCGAAGCAGCCCAGGTGCTCGCGGCCGCGTCGGGCATGGCCCCGGCGGAGGCCCGCATGCGGCTGGCTCCGGAGCCGCCGGCCCTGCTCGCGCGGCTGGCTCCCGACGCGGCGGATGCGCTGGTGAAGCGGCTCCAGGACGCGGGGCTCGCGGTGCTCGCCATCGACGAAGCGGAGACCGCGGAGCGCGTGACGGCCCGGACCGTGACGTTCGGCGCCACACAGGGGACGTTCACGCCCCGCTCCGGTGCGCCGCTCACGCTGGCCTGGGAGGACGTGACGGTCGTCCTCCGGGGCAACAGCTCCGTGCGCACGCAGAGCGAGCACACCGAGAAGAAGACCTCGGTGGCACTGGGCACGGCGCTCATCACGGGCGGCCTGAAGATGACGAAGACGACGGAGACGAGCGTGCGCGGCTCGCAGGAGGAGACGTCGCAGCAGTTCTTCGTCTTCGACCGCGACGGGCGCGGCGCGGTGATTCCGGAGCTGGGGCTGGACTTCTCGTGCCTGGGGCCCGCGATGCAGCCGTCGCGCACTGCGAACATGGTGGCCCTGTCCAAGCTGTTGCGCGAGCGCGCGCCCACGGCCTTCTACGATGAGCGGCTCTTGCGGCTGGGGCGCAGGCCGCTGCCCTTCGTGCTGGGCGGCGCGGTGCAGATCGTCAGCGGCACCACGTCCCATTCGCGCATCAACACCGCGCAGGGGCTGGACGTGCTCGCGGAAGCCATGCGCCAGGGCGTGGCACGCGGCTACCTTCCCTGACGTTTCGGCGCCGTGCTGGTGATGCCGCAGAGAAGCCATGCGCCAGGGCATGGCGCGGCGTCCTGCCCTGACGTCTCGGCGTTGCTTTGGCACCGCTTCGGAAATGCCATGCGCCAGGGCTTGGCGCCCGGCTTCCTGCCCTGACGTTTCGGTGACGCGCTGGCGCCGCTCTGGTGATGCCGCAGGGCAGCCCTGCGCCAGGGCGTGGCGCGGCTGCCTGCCCTGATGCTCCGGCGATGACTCAGCCGAGCGGCGTGGGCGGCTCCGGCGCGGGCCGGGAGATCCACGCGGCGATGAAGACATCCAGCTCACCGCGCATCACGTCCTTCACGCGCGGGGTTCCGGCGCCGGTGCGCGGGTCTTCCACGCGGGCGCCGCGGCCCAGGAAGTAGCGGCGGGCCTCGTCGGTGCTGGCGCCCTGCCCGGCGACGACGCGCGCGGCGATCCCCTTGAGCTCCTCCAGCTCCCCGGCACCGATGAGCGTCAACATGCGGCCCGTGGCCTCGTCCTTCGCGGTGACCTCGTTGCGCACGCGCTGGAGGTACTCGCCCTCGCGGCTCTTCACCGGACGGCCCTCCAGCACCAGCAGCTCCCGCTCCATCTCCTCCAGCGGCCCGCCCCGGTGCACGCGCACGTAGGCGCGCTGGCGCTTCTCGTCCTCCAGCCGGCGGTGCAGTCCCGCCTCGCCCGCGAGGAAGCCGTACGCCCCGGGCCCGGCGATGCGCACCACCACGCGCGCGGGCGTCTCCGCCTCCGCCACGGCGGTGGCCTCGTAGCCGCGCCGCTGCGCCCAGCCCAGGTACATCGTGGCCAGCTCCTGCACCCACACGTCCTGCTGCTCCGACGTGTCGCTGGCGCAGATGTCCACCAGCGCCTCGTTGTCGAGCGGCGTCGCACCCGAGGCCCGCAGCGCCTCCGCCATCTGGACCTCGCGCGCCACGTCCTCCACCTGCCGCGCCGCGGAGGCGAGCTGAACCTCGTTCTTCGCCTCGCGCACCAGCCGCCGCCCGAAGAGGCATGCGGCCTCCAGGCGCTCCAGCTCGCCAATCTGCGCCTCCACCGTGCGGAAGGCGCGGATGACGTCCGCCGCGTGCAGCGGATCATCCCAGAGGTTCGGTGCCTGCGTCTCCGCCAGCAGCGCGGCGCGGCGCTCCTCCAGCTCCGGCCGTCCCGCGGACTCGGCCAGGGTCCGGGCGCGGCCCACCAGGCGGTCCATCTCGAAGAGCAGGGACTTGCGATCCAACCGGCGCTTCACCGCCGCCGCCTTCGCCGACGGCAGCAGCAGCTGCGCCGTCACTTCGCGGGGCGGCGGGACGGGTTCGGCCACCGCCACCACACGGCCTCCGGGACGGGCCTCCACGCGCACGGGCGTGCCCGGCGGCAGCGGCCGGCGGGCGATCTCCACCGCCAGCGCCGCCGTCAGCGTCTTCTCGATTTCGCGCTGCAGGTAGCGCGCGCCGAACTGCGGCGAATACCCGCGCTCCACCAGCCGGTCCACGACCTCCGGGGTCACCTCCACGTCCAGGGCGCGGGCGCGGATGCCCTCGCGCTCCAGCACGCGGCCCACCTCGCGCTGGGCAATCTTCCGGATGTCCACGCGGGACAGCGGACGGAAGTGGCAGATGGCGTCGAAGCGGTTGAGGAACTCCGGCCGGAAGGCCTCCGCGATGCGGCGGTCCACCTCCGACACCTGCTCCTCGGCGCGCTTGTGCGCGGCGAAGCCCAGGCCCGCCTCGCGGTACACCTCCGAGCCCACGTTGGACGTGGCCACGATGAGCGTGTTGTTGCACGACACCGCTTCGCCCGCGCCGTTGACGAAGGTGCCCTCGTCGAAGAGCTGGAGGAAGCGGTCGTGGACGCTCCGGGCCGCCTTCTCGAACTCGTCCAGCAGCAGCACGGTGAACACCTTGCCGTCGAGCAGCGCGGACAGCTCGCCCCGCCGCGTCTCCAGCGCGGGCGCCCACGACGCGCCGAAGGGAACGCTCTCATCGCCGTCGTTGGGGTAGTCCGCCATGTTGAGGCGCACCAGCCGGTCGGCGGAGCCGAAGAGGTACTCGGCCAGAAGCTTCGCCAGCTGCGTCTTGCCCACGCCCGTGGGGCCGGCGAAGAGGAACACGCCCAGCGGCCGGCGCGGATCATTGAGGCCCGCCTTGAGCAGCGCCACCGAGCGCAGCACCGCGGCCACCGCGTCGTTCTGGCCGAGCAGCCGCTCCCCGAAGAAGCGCTCCGTCTCCTCCAGGTCCAGCGGCATCGCGTCGTCCACGACGAAGCGGGGCAGGCGCGTGGCGGCGCAGAAGCGCGTGAGCACGTCCTCCGGCCCCACGTGGTCGCGCGCCACGCCCGCGGCCTCCGCCGCCGTCTCCTTGAGCAGCTCAATCGCCTTGCGCGGCATGTGCTGCGCGAGCAGGAACTTCGCGGACAGCCGCAGCACCAGGTCGCACGCGGCCGGGTCGATGGGCAGCCGCAGGTCGCGCTCCAGCTCCTCCGCCACGCGGCCGACAATCCACCGCGCCTTGTCGAGCGGCGGCTCGTTGAGGGGCAGCAGGTGGAGCCGTTCGGCCAGGGCCTCGTCGGCGCGCAGCAGCTCCTGCACGCGCTTGGGTTCGGTCTCGAAGATGAAGCGCAGTCCGCCGGTGCGCAGCGCGCGCACGGCCACCGGGGCCAGGGGGCCGCCCAGGGCCACGGGCAGGTCGCGGATGTAGACGATGGGGCAGGGGTGCCGGCCCAGGTGGGTGAGCAGCTCCTCGAAGCTCTCCGCCGCCTGGCGCTGGGTGCTGCGCGCGAGGATGTTGGCGACGGACACCTCCACCAGCCGCGCCTGCGCCAGGTCTCCGTCCACGCGGCCCTCCGCGATGCGGCGAGCCACCTCCTGCACGAGCGCGCTCTTGCCGACGCCGGGCTCGCCCGCCAGCAGGGGGTGCTTGCCTCCCCGCGTCAGCAGGCCCAGCACCTCCGTCACGGCGACATCCACGCCGTACGCCGCGGGCAGCTTGCCCTCGCGCGCCATGGCGGTGAGGTCGCGGTCGATGAGCCGCTCCTGGTCTTCGCTCTTCCTCGTCGCCATGTGGTCCGGAACGCCCCCTCGACGTGCGGCACTCTAACCGTTGCCGCACGGAAGCGAAGTCCCGGCACCCCGGGGGACTCAGGTTTCCAGCTCCGTGTGCCAATAGGCGACGTCCCTCAGGAACTTGCGCCAGGACAGGGGCACGCCCTGTTCGACGAGGAACGACAGGTGCACGGCGTTGGGCAGCTTCTTCGGCCTGGCCGGCAGCGTGAGCAGCGTCAGGCGCGCCTGGGCCGGGGTGCGGTTGCCCTTGCGCTGATTGCAGGGCACGCACGCGATGACGATGTTGTCCCAGCTCGTGACGCCTCCCTGCGCGCGCGGCACCACGTGGTCGTACGTGGCCTCCGGGCGCGTGACCTTGCGGCCGCAGTACTGGCAGCGGCAGTGGTCGCGCTGGTAGACGTTCTCGCGGCTGAAGCGGATGCCGCGCGGGCCCTTCCACAGGGCGCGCACGAAGCGGATGACGGACGGCATGCGCAGCTCCACCGTCACCGAGCGCACGACGCGGTCCTCGTACTCCTCGACCACCTCCACCTTGCCCTGGAAGAGCAGGTGGATGGCGCGCTGCCACGGGATGCGTGCGACGGGTTCATAGGACTGGCTGAGGACCAGCGTTTCCATGACACGGGGCCTTTCGGGACAGGCCGCCAGGGAGTCGAACCCTGCTCGCCCGGATTTGGAATCCAGGCTGCACCCCGTGCGCGGCCTTCAGGTGTGAAGAAGGGGAAACGAGAAGAGGCCGGGGTCCCTCGTCGGGAGCCCGGCCTCCAGGTGCCATGCCGCGTCAGGTGACGGGGCAGGGGACGCTTCAGGAGCCGGGCTGGGGACCGTGGAGGGCCGCGAGGCCACGCCAGCGGTACGCGAAGGGAGCGGAGACCGGCAGGTGCTGGGGATTCATCGGGGCCTGCTTCGTCGCCGGGCGCATGGAGACCGCTCCTCTCGCTGCCGAGGGACGGCGGTGGCGATTCATTCCTGACAGGCCTCCAGGCGGACGTTAGGACTCCGCGCATGAAAGCCATCCGCTACCACCAGGTGGGAGGACCGGAGGTCCTCCGTTGGGAGGACGTGCCGGAGCCCACGCCGGGGCCCGGAGAGGTCCTGCTGCGAGTGCATGCCGCGGGGGTGAACTTCGCGGACACCGAGCGACGCCGGGGGCTGTACGACGCCCACGTCCCGCTGCCGCGCATCCTGGGCAGCGAGGCCGCGGGCATGGTGCGCGCGGTGGGCCCGGGCGTGGACGCGGCGTGGGTGGGGCGGCGGGTGGTGGCCCTGACGAAGCAGGCCTACGCGGAGGCGGCGCTCGCTCCGGTGGCGGGACTGCTCGAACTGCCGCCGGAGGTGTCGTTCGCGGAGGCGGCGGCGCTGCTGGTGCAGGGGCTGACGGCGTACCACGTGGTGCACACCGTGGGGCGGGTGGAGGCGGGGCAGACGGTGCTCGTCCACGCGGCGGCCGGAGGCGTGGGGCTGCTCGCGGTGCAGCTCGCGAAGGCGGCGGGGGCCCGGGTCATCGGTACGGTGTCGGGCGAGGCGAAGGCGAAGCTCGCGCGGGACGTGGGGGCGGACGAGATCATCCGCTACGACCACGAGGACGTCGCGACGCGGGTCCAGGCGTTGACGCAGGGGCGCGGCGTGGAGCGGGTGCTGGACTCGGTGGGCGCGAGCACGTGGAAGGCCAGCATGGAGGCGCTGGCGCCCTTCGGCCACCTGGTGAGCTACGGCAACGCCAGCGGCCCGCCGCCGCACCTGGAGGTGGATTCGCTCTACGCGAAGTCGCTCACCGTGAGTGCCTACTGGCTGCGCACGCCCACACCCCCGGACGTGGAGCGCCGGGCGCGCGAGGCGCTGCTGCAAGAGGTGCTGGCGAAGCGGCTGCGCGTGGTGGTGGGCCTCGCGCTTCCGCTGTCCCAGGCCGAGGAGGCCCACCGTCGGCTGGAAGGCCGGGACACGGTGGGCAAGGTCGTGCTGCTCGGGGCGGAGTGATCAGCGCCGCCCCCTCGGGCCTCAGGGCTTGGGGGCCGGAGCCACCGCCGGTGCCGCTGCCGGCTTGAGGTAGCGGTCGAAGAACTTCCGGGCGCTCTCGTTCACCCGGATCTCGTTCTTCTTCTTCTTGAAGCCGTGGCCCTCGTCGGGGAGGAGGAGGTACTCGACGGGGGTGCCGGTCTTCTTCACGGCGGCGACGATCTCATCCGACTCCGCCTTGGGGACGCGCGGATCATTGGCGCCCTGGATGACGAAGAGCGGCTTGCGGATCTTCTCCGCGTGGAACAGGGGGGAGATCTCCTTGAGCATCGCCTCCTGCTTCTCCGGGTCGCCAATCTCCTGGAACATGGCCTGACGGAAGGCGCCCCACTCCGGCGGCATGCTCTTCAGCGTGCGCAGCCAGTTGGAGATGCCGAAGGCGTCCACGCCCACGTCGAAGGCGTCCGGGTGGAAGGCGAGCGCCGCCAGCACCATGTAGCCGCCGTAGCTGCCGCCGATGATGCCCACGTGCGAGCCGTCCACATACGGCAGGCTCGCCAGGTACTTGCGGGCCTCCACGACGTCGCGCAGCGGCTCCTTGCCGTGCTTCTGATCATCCGCGCGCTGGAACGACTTGCCGTAGCCGGTGCTGCCCCGGTTGTTGATGGCCAGCACCACGTACCCCTGGTTCACCAGGTACTGCATGAAGTCGGCGTAGCCCTTGCTCGTCTGGCTCCCGGGCCCGCCGTGCACCCAGACGAGCGCGGGCGCCTTGTGCTCGGGCGTGGCCTGGTGCGGCTTGAAGAGCAGGTTGGGGATCTCCATCCCGTCGAAGGACTTGAAGCGCACCACCTGCGAGTCCACCAGGTCCTCCGGATCCAGCTCCTTGCTCAGCGTGTCCGTCAGGCGCGTGGCCTTCTTCGTCGCCAGGTCATAGACATACAGGTTCGCGGACGAGCGGTCCCCCTCGTGCAGGAAGGCGAGCTGCTTCTCGCCGCGCGCGAAGACGAGCTCGGAGATCATCCCGTCCGGAAGCTGGGGCAGGACGACCTGGGTGCCCGTCTTCATGTCGTGCAGGCGCACCTCCGTGCCCGCATCCACGTTGAGGATGCTCACGCGATAGGCGCCGGTGCGCGAGAAGGTGGACGCGAAGATGTCCCAGTCCGCCTTCTCCACCTCCTCCAGCTTCGCGCCGTCCTTCGACAGCCGCACCACGCGGGTGAACTCCGAGCCGTCGTCCGTGAGCAGGTACAGCTGCCCGGACGCGGGGTCGACGTCCGCCACCTGATAGCTCGCGGCGCCCTGGTGGGGCGTGAGGTTCTTCAGCGTCTTCGTCGCCACGTCGTAGCGCCACACGTTGCCGTCGGACGTGGTGAGCGCCTCGTCCAGGGCCACCCACGATTCGTCGGGGGCGACGGCGATCACGTTGAAGCCCTTGTCGTTCTGCATCAGCAGCGTGCGGGCGTAGGTCTTCGCGTCATGGCGGTACAGGTCCATGGCGCCTTCGTCGCGCTCGTTGGTGGTGACGTAGAAGGCCGTCTCGTCCTTGCTGAAGCCCAGGAAGTGGGCCACGCCCTTCTTCAGGGGGGTGAGGTCGCGCTCCTTGCCGTCCGGCGTGCGCACGTACACGTGCGTCTGTTCATTGCCGCCCCGGTCGCGCTCGAAGAGGAAGCGGTTGTCACCCGGGAACGCGCCCACCACGCGCATCCCGTCCGTCTTGGAGCGCGTGAGGGCGTCAGACTTGCCGCCGCCCACCGGCACGCTGGCGACGTTGAAGATGCCCGTGGCGTTCGACGAGAAGAGGATCCGCTGCTCGTCAGAGGCGAACACGGGGCCGCTCACCACCGTCGTCCCCATGAACTGCTTCATCGTGTACTGCTTCGAGGGCCGCTGCACGGGCTTCGGCGCGGCGGCCTCCGGCGGGGCGGCCCCCATCAGCAGGGGACTGAGCAGCGTCGCGGCGAGCAGGGGGGGCAGGAACTTCCAGGCGGCCATGCATCCTCCGGGGTTGGCGGAGGCGGGAATCTGTCCCATCTGCCCGGTGGAGGAACAGGAGTGCTTGCGACCCCCCTTCCAGGACCCCGGAAGGGGGGCCCAGAAACCTGACATAAGGCTGTCACTGACAGGGGGGATAAGGGTCGGGTTCCTTCAACGCGGCACAGGAGATTTCGCCATGACGACCCAGACCCAGAACGACGTTCAGAAGACCCCGGGCCAGAACGGCGCGCGCAGCTACAGCGGCGTGCAGACCTACCAGGGCGGCTGCAGCTGTGGCGCCGTGCGTTACGAGGCCGACCTGGACCTCTCCACCGTGGGCCGCTGCAACTGCACGTTCTGCACGAAGTACGGCACGACGGGGGCGATCATCAAGCCGGCCGCCTTCCGGCTGCTGGCGGGCAAGGAGCAGCTGAGCCAGTACGGGCGCGAGGGCACCCCCAACCACCGCTGCTTCTGCAAGCGCTGCGGCGTCCACTGCTTCAGCGAGGGGGACCTTCCCGAACTCGGCGGGGCGTTCTGCTCGGTCAACATCAACACGCTGGATGACGTGGACCCCACCCACCTCACCATCGGGTACTGGGACGGCCGGAACGACAACTGGCAGGCGGGGATGCGTCCTTCGCCGTGGCCCTTCAAGTCCTGAGGGCCACGGCCCGCCGGAAGCGGCTACACGCGGCTCGCGGCGTCGCGGCCCGCGGCGCGGCCGGAGAAGATGCAGCCGCCGAGGAACGTCCCCTCCAGCGCGCGGTAGCCATGGACGCCACCGCCTCCGAAGCCGGCCACCTCGCCCGCCGCGTAGAGCCCGGGGATGGTCTCTCCCTGGGCGTTGAAGACGCGGCCGGCGAGGTCGGTCTCGAAGCCGCCCAGCGTCTTGCGCGTGAGGATGTTCAGCTTCACGCCGATGAGCGGCCCCGACTTGGGGTCGAGGATGGGGTGCAGCTTCGCGGTGCGCACCAGCTGGTCGCCCCGGTAGTTGCGCGCCTGGCGGATGGCGGCGATCTGCAGGTCCTTGCCGAAGGGGTTGGCCAGCTGGCCGTCGCGCGCCAGCACCTCACGCTCCACGGTTGCGTAGTCCAGCAGCGGGGTCTCCGTCTTCGCGTTCATGCCGGCGACCAGGTCGCGCAGGTTCCCGGCGACGACGAAGTCCTCGCCCTTCTCCTTGAACGCCTCCACCGGGCCCATGGCCTTCTTGCCGATGGCGCGGTTGAGCACCCCGCGCCAGTCCTTGCCGGTGAGGTCCGGGTTCTGTTCCGAACCGGAGAGCGCGAACTCCTTCTTGATGATCTGCTGGTTGAGCAGGAACCAGGTGTGTTCATGGCCCGTCTTCATGATGTGCTCGAGCGTCCCCAGCGTGTCGAACCCGGGGTACAGCGGCGGCGGCAGGCGCTTGCCGGTGGCGTCCAGCCACAGCGAGCTGGGGCCCGGCAGGATGCGGATGCCGTGGCGCGGCCAGATGGGGTTCCAGTTGCGCAGCCCCTCCGTGTAGTGCCACATGCGGTCGCGGTTGATGAGCCGTCCGCCCGCCGCCTCGGTGATGGCGATCATCCGGCCGTCCACGTGGTCGGGGACGCCCTGGACCATGAACTTGGGCGCGGTGCCCAGGCTCTTCGGCCAGCTCTTGCGCACGAGCTCGTGGTTGCCACCGATGCCGCCGGACGTGACGATGACCGCCTGCGCGCGCAGCTCGAAGTCGCCCTCCGTCTTGCGGGAGCTGGTGACGCCGCGCGGAACGTCCGTGGCCTCCAGCCGCATGCCGCGCACGCCGACGACGGCGCCCGCGGTGACGAGCAGCTCGTCCACGCGGTGACGGAACAGGAACGTGAGCTTCCCCGCCGCCTCTGCGGCCTTCGCCCGGCGCACGAAGGGCGCCAGCACGCCGGGGCCCGTGCCCCAGGTGACGTGGAAGCGGGGGACGGAGTTGCCGTGGCCCACCGCGCCGTAGCCGCCGCGCTCCGCCCAGCCCACCACGGGGAACCAGGTCATGCCCTGCTGGTGCAGCCAGGAGCGCATCTCGCCCGCGGCGAAGCCGACGAAGGCCTCCGCCCACTTGCGGGGCCAGTGGTCCTCCTCGCGGTCGAAGCCCGCGGTGCCCATCCAGTCCTCCAGGGCCAGCGTGTGCGAGTCCTTGATGCCCATGCGCCGCTGCTCGGGCGAGTCCACCAGGAACAGGCCGCCGAAGGACCAGAACGCCTGCCCGCCCAGGTTCTGCTCACCCTCCTGGTCCACCACGGCGACGCGCTTGCCGGCATCCGCCAGCTCGGTCGCGGCGACGAGGCCCGCGAGCCCGCCGCCCACGACGATGACATCCACTTCCTGTCCCATGCGGTTGCCTCCTGGTGACGCTGCGCGCGCGGATGATAGTCGACCTTCCCCGGCGGACGGTCGCCTCTCTCCCGGGTTGCTTCCCGCGCCCCGGGACTCAGGGCAAGCTGCCTCGCATGGATTCGGACGCAAGGAGCAACACGGGACCGCTGGGCCATGATGCCGCCGCCTATGCCCAACGGCAGGAGGGGCTGTCCCCGGAGCCGCTGCGGGACGCGGCCTGGGTCGTCGCGGGACAGCGCGCATCGGGCGTGGTGCTCGACGTGGGCTCGGGCCAGGGCGGCTGGATCCGCAGGCTGCAACACAACCCGAACATCGACCGCATCCTCAGCACGGACATCCATGACGCGGGGGCCAGCCGCCTGCCCGGCGTGGAGTTCCACCTGGGCGACGTGTCCCGGGACGCGCTGCCCTGCGCGGACGCGTCGGTGGACTGGGTGTTCGCCATCGAGGTGCTGGAGCACCTGGCCAACCCCCGCCACTTCGTGAAGGAGGCCTTCCGGGTGCTGCGTCCGGGTGGGCACCTGTTCATCACCACGCCCAACAATGACAGCCTGACGGCGCGCCTGTCGTTCCTGGTCCGGGGCTACTTCCCCGCGTTCTGCGACCAGGACTACCGGGACTCGGGGCACATCACCCCCATCACGGAACTGGACGCGCGGCGCATGGCGAAGGAGGCGGGCTTCCAGTCCATCGACTTCGACTATCCGTTGCCCGGGCGCATCCCCCGCAGCAGCGTGTACTGGCAGCGCTTCGTGCCCGGGCTGCGCGGCCGGTGGTGGAGTGATGGCCTGTTCGCGCTGCTGACCCGGCCCGTATGAAGAAGAGGCCCCCACCGATGCAACAGCGTTGCGCCTGGGCCGGAGACGACCTGCTCTATCAGGCCTACCATGACGAGGAGTGGGGCGTGCCGCTGCGCGACAGCCGCGCGCTCTGGGAGATGTTGATGCTGGAGGGCTTCCAGGCGGGGCTCGCGTGGATCACCATCCTGCGCAAGCGCGAGGCCTTCCGGAAGGCGTTCCAGGGCTTCGACCCGGCCGTCGTGGCGAGGTTCGGTGAGAAGGACGTCGAACGGATGATGGGCGATGCGGGCATCGTCCGTGCGCGCGCCAAGATTGAGGCGACCATTGGAAACGCCCGCGCGTACCTGGCCATGGCGGAGGCGGGCGAGGACTTCTCCACCTTCGTCTGGACCCGGGCGGGCGGAAAGCCCCTCAAGAACACCTGGACGGGGAAGGGCGACGTGCCGGCGAAGACGGCGCTGTCGGAGGACTTCTCCAAGGCCTTCAAGCAGCGCGGCTTCAAGTTCGTGGGGCCGGTCATCGTCTATGCGTGGATGCAGGCGACGGGCCTCGTGGATGACCACGTGGTCGGCTGCTTCCGGCACGGCGCGCGGCACCGTTGAGCGACGGACGGGTGGACCTGACACGGGTTCGCTTGGTTTAACGACCCGCATGCGCCTGCCCTGGGGTCCTGTCGTCGCGATGTGCCTGCTGTCGTGGGGAGCCTGGGCCGAAGCCACCCCGACCCCGCCCGTCCCGCGCTTCGAGCGCGGCGCCTGCCCCGTGGAGGTCGTCCCCGGGGAGCGCATCGACTGCGGCCTGCTGGTGGTGCCCGAGAACCGGCACAAGGCGGACAGCCGCTCCATCCGCCTTCCCGTGATGATCTTCCGGAGCCGCGCCGCGAAGCCCGCGACCGACCCGGTGCTGTTCATGCCCGGAGGCCCCGGGGGCAGCGCGGTCCAGCACCGGACCTCCGGCAAGGGCAACCCGTTCCTGGACGAGCGCGACTACATCCTGCTGGAGCAGCGCGGCGCCAAGTTCGCGCAGCCGGCGCTCGAGTGTCCCGAGATCAATGCCCTCAAGGGGGAGCAGGCCGCGGGCCGGTTGCGCGGGCCGGCGGCGACCGCCGCGCTGTCGAAGGCCCTGGGACGCTGCCGTGAGACGCTGACCTCCGCGGGCGTGGACCTGGACGGCTACACCACCGAAGCCACCGCGGACGACATCGAGGATCTCCGCAAGCTGCTGCAATTGAAGACGTGGAACCTCTTCGGCATGTCGTACAGCACGCGGCTGATGTTGACGGTGCTGCGTCGGCATCCCACCGGTGTCCGCAGCGTGCTCCTGGATTCGGTGCTGCCACCGGAGGTGAACTTCGACGAGGTCGCGGGGGTCAACCTGCTTCGCTCACTCCACCTGGTGTTCGACGGGTGTGCCGTGGACCGCGAATGCGGGGCGCTGTATCCGGACCTGCCCGCACGCTTCGCGAAGCTGGTGGCCACCGCGGACCGCCGTCCCCTGGCGCTCAAGCTGGACGCCGCGGCGACGGGGGGCAAACCCGTGGAGGTCCGGGGCGCGCAGGTGGTGGAGGCGCTCTATTCGGCGCTGCATGACCCCGCTGCGATTCCCCTCATCCCGAGGATCATTGGAGACGCGTCGGAGGGCCGCTTCGAACGCCTGACGCGGCTGGTACAGGACAACCAGGGGCCGTCGTCGTTCGCCTTTGGCCTGCGCTACTCGGTGTGGTGCGCGGAGGAGCTTCCCTTCGAGAACCCGGCCCGAATGGCCGCGCAGCGCGCTGCCTCTCTGGGGCTTGGTGGCGTGGACGAGGCGGCGGCCTCGCCCGAGGAGTGCCGCGCCTGGAACGTCACCGCCGCCCCGCCCGTGGAGAACACGCCAGTGACGAGCAACGTGCCCACGCTCATCTTCGCGGGAGAGTTCGACCCGGACACGCCGCCGGAGTGGAGCCGCCGGCTGCTCTCGGCCATGCCCCAGGCGTACTCCGTGGAGATGCGGGGCCGCAGCCACGGCGCCTCGTTCCACCCGTGCGGCCTGGGCATCGCCATGGCCTTCCTGCGCGACCCCACGCGTGCCCCCGCCGTCGACTGCGCGCTCAAGCTGCGCGGTGCGGACTTCTCGCTGAGCGCACACCCCGCAAACTGAAGAACCCCCCGCTGTAGCCACCTGGAGACATGGAATGCGCATCAACCTGACGAGCGTGATGGTGGACGACCAGGCCAAGGCCCAGAAGTTCTACACGGAGGTGCTGGGCTTCGTGACGAAGGTGGACATCCCCGTGGGGGAGTACCGCTGGCTCACCGTCGTGTCGCCCGACCAGCAGGAAGGCACCCAGCTCCTCCTGGAGCCCCTGGGCCTGCCCGCCGCCCGCGTCTACCAGAAGGCCCTGTTCGACGCGGGCATCCCGCTGGCGTCGTTCGCCGTCGATGACTGTCATGCGGAATATGAGCGGATGCTGAAGCTGGGCGTGGTGTTCCGGGGCAAGCCCGAGCTGATGGGGCCCATCACCGCCGTCGTGTTCGAGGACACCTGCGGCAACCTCATCCAGATGGCCCAGGTCTGACTCCCCCTGGCTTGATGTGTCTCCAGGCTTCCGATGTATGCTGGGCTTTCTCAGCTGCACCAGAGGGGGACATCATCATGCGGATTCAACCGAAGCTTCCGCCACCGGAGCCTCGCAAGGCGCTCGCGCCGGCGGGAAATGCTCCAGGGCGCACGGCGGGCAATACCGCCACCACCACGACCTCCGGCGCCCCCGCGCGCCGGGCGGGTTTCTCCGAACAGAGTGCGTTCGTCGGCAAGTCGCCTGACCTGACGGCCACGTTCCAGCGTGAGTTCGGGGCGCTGGCGTCGGACAAGGAGAAGTTCCACGACACGATGCGCACCGTGTACGGGGAGGGCTACAACGCCGCGCAGGCTGAACAGTTCCGGCAGCAGGCGCAGAAGGGGGATTTCGGCTGGCTGCCCCCGGTGAAGCTCGTCTCCGCGGAGACGCTCCAGGGGGCCAACGGCGCGTATGACGCCGAGTCCGGCACGGTGTTGATCAACGAGTCGTTGGATCCGTCCCTCGCGGCCTCCACCTTCGTGGAGGAGGCGGGCCACCACCTGGACACGAAGCTCAACGCCCAGGACACGCAGGGCGACGAGGGCGAGCTGTTCCGCCGCGTCATGTCCGGCGAGAAGCTGTCCCCCAAGCAGGTGGCGGACATCCGCGCGGAGAATGACAAGGGCATCATCCGCATCGACGGCAAGGACAAGGAAGTCGAGTTCTGGAACCCGTTCAAGGCGATCGGCGACGCGGTCTCCACCGTGGCGAAGGCCGTCGGTGGCGCTGTCAGCACCGCGGTGAACGCGGTGGGCAGCGCGGTCAGCACCGCGGTGAAGGCCGTGGGGAGCGCGGCCAGCGCTGTGGGTGGCGCCATCAGCACCGCGGCGAAGGCCGTGGGCGGCGCGGTGAAGACGGTGGCCGTGCGCGTGTTCGACGGCGTTCGCAGCATGGCGACGGGCCTCGTCAGCGCCGCGAAGGGCGCGGTGCGCAACATCGGGGAAGGGATCGGGACCTTCTTCGGCGGCATCGGGAAGCTCTTCCAGGGGAAGTTCGGGGAAGGCTTCAAACAGATGGGACTGGGGCTGCTGAAGACGTTCGTGCAGACGCCCGTGGATGCCTTCCTGATGCTCGCGGGCCGCACGATCAGCGGCATCCAGACGCTGGTGGGCCTGGAGCCTCCGGCGCGCAAGCTCAGCTCCACGGAGATCGAAACCCTGCGCAAGGTGTACGGGGACACCATCGACTACTCGGCCATGCGCATCAAGGAAGGCAGCTCCGGGCTGTTCAGCACCACCGGGCGCGCGTTCACCCACGGGGACACCATCTACATCCCGCCGGAGAACATGCCGCTGACCCCGGACCTGCTGGTGCATGAGTCGGCGCACGTCTGGCAGCACCAGAACGGCGGCACGGACTACATGAGCGAGGCGCTCGTGGCCCAGTACGTCGGGGATGGCTACGACTTCGAGAAGGGCCTGGACGCGGGCAAGCCCTGGAACGAGCTGAACCCGGAGCAGCAGGCGGAGTTCCTGCAGCAGGCCCAGCTCGCGGGGTTCTTCGACAACCCCGGCGCGGGCTTCCACTACAACGGCAAGGACTACACCTCCCAGTTGAACGACGCGCTCGCGCAGGTGCGGGCCGGCAAGGGAGCGCCCTAGCCCATGAAGTCGCCGCGGGGTGCCGGTCCGTGGTGGTGCTCGGCCCTGTTGCTGCTGCTGCTCACGGCCTGCCGCCCGGTCCTCCAGGTGTCGCTGGCGGCGGGAGCGCAGCAACTGCCCGCCCCTCGCTTCGAGGTGGAGGACCCCGAGCACCCGGACCGTCCCCGCTACAACACCGTCCAGGTGTTGGACCGGGGCGGAGCGCTCTTCTGGCACCTGCGGGCGGAACCGTTCGGCGACCTCAACAGCGTGGGGTCGCTGACCTACGGGGAGCCTCCCTCGGGGTTCATCGCGGTGGAGGAGCCCCGGGCGCTCCAACCCGGGGGGCGCTATGCGCTCTTCGTGGTGGGCAAGAACCGGGGAACCCTCCACTTCGACGTGGACGCGGAGGGCCACGTCACCGCTGTTCCTCCGTGACGCCCCGTGGGCGTCGCGGGATGATCGCTCGAACCCGCGCCGGTGGGAGGCCTCTCCGACCGGCGCGCTTCGTGTGAGGAGCACCGCTTGAGTCGCGTCCCGACCGTGGAGGAATGGCTTGCCCGACTCGCCTCGCGCGATGCCGGGGCGCGGGAGGAGGCGCTGGAGGCCCTGGGCGAGTCGCTGGGCACCGGGGACGCGGATGCGCGGGAGCGGACCGCGCGGGCGCTGCTGGAAGAGCTGGGCCGGTCCGGGTCCAAGGTCGTCGGACCCCTCCTGGCCCTGTTGCAGGCCTGCTGGTGGCCTCCGCAGCCAGGCCTCATTGCCACCGCCGTCCAGGCCGTCCTGGAAGCGGTGACGCGGGTGGAGGCGGAAGGGGCGGACGTGGAGCACGCGGCGCAGGTGCTGGCCCACGTGTGCCGCGTGGACCCCTCGCAGCTCTCTGTCCTGGAGGGCGCGTTCGGACATCCGCAGGCGTCGGTGCGGAGCGCCATGGCGCGCGTGGTGGGGCGCGTGGGGCAGCCCGCGCTGCCGTGGTTGCCCAGGCTGTTCGCCCTGCTGGAGGACGAGGAGCCGGTGGCCATCGCGGCCGTGGAGTCATTGGGGTCACTCGCCCCGCTGGCGCCGGACGTCGCCGCGCCCCTCCTGGTGGAGCAGGTGCGGAAGGCGGAAGGCGCGCGGCTCTACCTGGCCATCCTGTCGCTGCGAAGTCTGGTGGAGGAGCGTCGCCGGAATGGCCAGTCCCTGCCCAGGCTGCCCGACCTGGAGCCCGCGCTGCTGCGCACGCTGGAGGAGCCGGAGCCGCCCAGCCGCTTGGAGGCGGTGGCCCTGCTGGGGCTGACCGGTCCCGCGTCACCGGAGGCGCTCACGGCCCTGCGGGACTCGCTGAAGGACCCGAGTCCTTTCGTGGCGGCCCACGCCGCCGTGGCGCTGCTGCGTCTGGGGGCGCCACCGGCGGAGGCCCTCTTCCTCCTGAAAGGCCAGCTCGGCCCGGCGGCGGCGCCCGAGCTCCAGGGCGCCGCGCTGTCCGCGTTGACGGAGGTGGAGCCCTCCACCCTGTTCCGCGCGAAGGGCATGCTGGAGTCGGTGGTCCGCGATTCGACCGGGCCGACCCGTGATGCCCTCCGCGAGCTGCTGGATTCACTCGGCTGAGCAGTGGCTCAGTTGCCGGCGTAGGCGGACATGTTGCTGCCGGGGTAGCCGCCGGTTCCGGACCAGGTGGAGGGCAGCGTCGTCAGGCCCGGCTGCACCTTGTAGGAGCCGGTGCCGCTGGTGTGGCGCCAGTAGATGTCGCCCCCGCCCGTGGGGCTGAGGACGGCAATCCAGTACGTCGTGCCGGACGTCACCGCCTGGGACGTGATGGTGCAGCCGTTCCACGCGCCGGGCGTGACGGTCGCGACGGTGCAGCCGCGCAGCTGCGCGCCGGGCGTCCCGCTCCCATTCGCATACAGGCCCAGGTGGAGCGTGGTGGCCGTCGTCTGTGCATCCACATAGAGGTTCAGCCGCGTGACGTTGCCGGTGGCGCTCGCCACGTAGCTGAACGCCGCCGCGACGCCCGCGTTCTCGAAGTCGGACGTCGTCAATACGGTGCTGTTCCCGACGAGGGCGGTGGGCGCGGCGGGGGTCGTCGCGCTGGCGTTGGCCGTGAAGGCCGAGCTTCCCGCGGCGTTGGTGGCCCGGACCCGGTACCAGTAGCGCGTGCTCGCGGCCCGGCCCGTGTCACTGAACGTCGTCACGTTGGCGCCCGGCGTCCCGACCTGGGCGAAGGTGCCCGGGGCCCCGGAGACGTCCGGCGCCCGCTCCACCTGGAAGCCGCTCTCGTTGGTCGAAGCATCGGTCCACGCCAGGTTGATCTGCGCCGACGACACCGCCGTGGCCGTCAGGCCCGTGGGCGCCGCGGGCACGGTGGTGGCGCTGCTCACGGTGATGGAGACCGTGGCGGAGTTGGTGCTGGCGGCGGGGTTGCCATTGTCCACGGCCACGGCGCGCACCGTGTGGCTTCCCAGGGAGGGATTGCTCCAGGTGCAGCCGTAGGGGCTGGTGGTGCTGGAGCAGATGAGCGACGTGCCGTCCGCGTAGAAGTCCACCCGCGCGATGCTCCGGCCGTACCCCGCGGTGGCGGTCGCGGCCAGCGGCACGGAGGCCGGCGACGTGTACGTGGCGTTGGCGGTGGGCGAGGTGAGGCTCACCGTGGGCGGGTTGGACAGCGTGAGGGGCAACGCGGCGGACGTGGTGGCCTGGAGCGTGTCGTCGGTGGCCTTCGCCGTCACGCTGTGCGCGCCATCCTGGAGCGAGCTGACCCCGCAGCTCACGGACGTCGTGGAGGGTGCATTCACGGTGCAGAGCAGCGTCGTGCCGTTGTCGAAGAACTCGACCTTCGTGAGCGTGCGGCCCGGGCCCGCCGTGGCGGTGGCCTGGAGGTTCAGGTTGGCGGGCGCGGTGAAGTTGGCGTTGGCGGCCGGCTGGGTGATGGACACCGTCGGCGCGGTGGAGCTGCCCGCGGAGAGGCCGTACATCGAAGCGCTGGACGCGCCCGTGTACACGGTGGAGGTGCCGAACGTGGGTCCCGGCAGCGCGGAGAGTCCCGTGGGGGAGTAGCGCATGGAGCCGGTGGGCAGGTCCATGTAGCGGAACACGCCGCCCCCGTTCGCGCCCAGCAGGGCCAGCCAGTAGACGGTGCCCGACGTGAGCGTCACCTGCGGCGCGGCGGTGCAGCCGTACCACTGGCCTGTCACCAGGGGCAGCGGATCCACCACGGTGGTGGTGCAGGAGGAGAGCAGGGTGCCCGGAGCGCCCGAGGCATCGCTGTACACGCCGATGGACAGCGAGGCGTTGGCATTGCCCGGCGCCGCGAAGACCTTGAGCGTCCCCAGCGTCCCCGTCGCGACGGCGGTGTACTGGAAGGCGTTCACCGAGCCGCCGTTGTCGGAGTCGTTCTGGGTCCCCACGGTGTCGACGCCCACCAGCCGCACGCCGCCCGCGGAGGCGCTCACCGTGAAGCTCACCGGCGCGGAGCTGGTGACGAGCGCCGGGCTGCCATTGTCCGTCGCGCGGGCAAAAACATTGGAGTACGTGCCGGCCGTCGCGTTCCACGTGCAGCCCGTGCCGGTGGTCGTGAAGCAGAGCGACGTGGTGCCCTGGAAGAACTCCACGCGCGTGAGGGTCCGCCCCGCGCCCGCGCTGGCGGACGCGCTGAGGGTCGTGGGCCCCGTGGGCAGCGTGGCGCCGGAGGTGGGGCTCAGGATGCTGACCGTGGGCGGGCCGGCGACCGTGATGGCCACCGACGCGGAGCCGCTCTCGCCCAGGTTGTCCACCGCCTCCGCGCTCACGGTGTGGCTGCCATTGCCCAGGGGGCTCGTGGCCGTGCAGGTGACGGGGTTGGAGACCGGCGCGTTCACGGTGCAGAGCACGGTGGCGCCCGCGCGGAACGTGACGCTGGCGAGCGTGCGGCCCGTGGTGGCCGCGGCCGTGGCGCCCAGGCTGAGCGTCGCGGGCGCGGTGAAGTTCTGCCC
>NZ_RAWB01001109.1 GCF_003612055.1 Corallococcus llansteffanensis | reverse complement strand
CCCTGCAACCACTGGCGCTGCCAGACGGCGTAGTCGGCGTATTGCAGGGGCAGGGGCGGCAGCGGCGAGGGCTGGCCTCGGGAGAAGGCGTCGTAGAGGGCGGCCACTTCACGCACCAGCACGCCCATGGACCAGCCGTCGGAGACGATGTGGTGCAGCGTCAGTGCGAGCACATGCTCGTTCGGGCCCTGCTTCCACAGCTTCGCGCGCGCCAGAGGGCCGGTGGCGAGCTGGAAGGGCTTCAGGCTCTCCTCGCGCAGTTGTTGCTCCAGCGCCTCGCGCGCGGCCGTGGGAAGCAGGGCGCCGAGATCCACCGTGTCCAGAGGCAGAGAGGCCTCGGGAGCGATGCGCTGGAGCGGCTGGCCTTCGTGCTGGATGAAGGTGGTGCGCAGCGCCTCGTGACGGCGCACCAGCTCGGAGAGGGCGCGCTGGAGGGCGTTGACGTCGAGCGGGCCTTGCAGCCGCACGAAGGCGGGCATGTTGTAGGCGGGGCTGAGCGGCTCCAACTGGTCGATGAACCACAGCCGCTGCTGGGCGAAGGAGAGGGGCAGGGCCTCCGTGCGGGGCACGGGGAGGATGGCGGGGGCCTGGCTCCGCGCGGCGGAGTCGATGCGGGCGGCGAGCGCCGCCACGGTGGGCGCTTCGAACAGTTCCCGCAGGGGCAGCTCCACTCCCAGGCTGGAGCGCACGCGGGAGACGAGCTGCGTCGCCAGCAATGAGTGGCCTCCCAGCTCGAAGAAGTTGTCGTGGATTCCGACAGGGCTCCTGCGCAGCACTTGCTCCCAAAGAGATACGAGGCGTGCCTCCAGCGCACTGCGGGGG
>NZ_RAWB01001108.1 GCF_003612055.1 Corallococcus llansteffanensis | reverse complement strand
GAGACAGGCAGCGAGAGCCGCACGGGCACTGTCGAGCCTCGGTGCGACTGCGTGGGTGGACGCGGGCGGTCGGTGGGCAGCTCCAGCGCGGCGGGCGCTCCGGAAAGCTGCTGCTTCCAGTAGCCGACCTGCGCGTCCAGCGCTTCCCCTTGGAGCCACTCGCGCTGCCACGTCGCGTAGTCGGCGTACTGCATCGGGAGCGGGGGAAGCGACGGCGTCCGGCCCGTGCTGAGCGCCTCGTAGAAGGCGGCCACTTCACGGACGAGCACGCCCATGGACCAGCCGTCGGAGACGATGTGGTGCATCGTCACCAGCAGCAGGTGCTCCTCTTCGCTCAGCCGTACCAACGCGGAGCGCATCAGCGGGCCGGTGGCGAGGTGGAACGGACGGCGGGCCTCCGTGACCGCCACGCGCTGGGCCTCCTCGTCGCGTTGCGACTCGGGGAGGTGGGTCAGGTCAGTGACGGGCAGATCCCACCCCGACGCGGCGTGGATGTGCTGCGACGGCTCTTCATCAGGAGCGGAGAGCGTGGTGCGCAGGGATTCATGGCGTCGGATGAGCGCCTCGAAGGCACGGCGCAGGGCCTCCACGTCCACCCGCCCCAGCAGCCGGAGCGCCGTGGGGATGTTGTACGAGACGTCTCCGGGACTGAGCTGATCCAGTAGCCAGAGGCGCTGCTGCGCGAAGGACAGCGGCGTTGCTCCCTCCGTGCGGATCCGGGTGAGCGGCGGCAGGCGGAGGTTCGAGGTGTTGGCGCTGAGGCGCTCTGCGAGCGCGGCCACGGTGGGCGCTTCGAAGAGGGCACGGAGCGGCAGCTCCACGC
>NZ_RAWB01001107.1 GCF_003612055.1 Corallococcus llansteffanensis | reverse complement strand
GCGGGGAGGGGGGCGGGCTCGAGCGCCACGGGCAGCCGCTCACCCATGCGCGTGAGGCCCTCTGCGTCGCGGGCGCGGGCGTGCACGCGCGGATAGTCCTCGAAGGCGGTGCCCAGCCACCGGTCCAGCACCACCGTGAAGAGGCCGTAGTGCCCCTGGTAGCGCGCGTGGTGCATCGCGTGGAACGTGGGGGTGAAGAAGACGCGGCCCACCCAGGACGTCACGAAGCGTCGGGGCAGCCACTCCGTGTTGCCGTGCCCCAGCGCGTTGAGGGCGTAGTTGGTCAGCATGTAGGCCAGGATTCCGACCTGCGTGCCGGGCATCAGGTGGAGCGCCGCGAAGTGCAGGCCCAGCCCGCCGCCCATCAGCACCAGCCGCTCCACCACGGAGAACGACAGCGCGGTGAGAGGCTCCGTCACCCGCGCCACGTGGTGCTGCGCGTGGAAGCGGTAGAAGCGCGGCAGGTGCAGCAGCCGGTGCGTCGCGTAGAACCAGACCTCGAAGCCCACGAACATCCACGCGTACGTCCAGAGCGCCGTGGACAGGCGGAATGGCGCCAGCAGGGGGCCGGTGAAATAACGGAAGCCGGCGATGAGCACCGCGTCCGTCAGCACCACGCCCACCGCGGCCCACGCCTCGCTGCGCAGCTGCCCCTCCGCCCATTCCCGCCGGTACACCCGCAGGCGCTCCGCCACCCGCGTGCGCCACGCGAGCCAGCCCAGGGCCACGGTCAGCAGCTTCACCGTCCCGGAGATGAGGAGGACCACCAGGCCCAACACCGGCAGGGAGGGATTCCACGGCATCAAGGGGGCTCCGGGGGGCTCCGG
>NZ_RAWB01001106.1 GCF_003612055.1 Corallococcus llansteffanensis | reverse complement strand
GCATCCGACGATCCCGAGGGTTCCCCTTCCGGGAGCCCGTCGGGTTCTGATAGGTAGACCCCCCTTTGCTCCATTCCGGAGACTAGGAGCCACTTACATGGCCAACAGCAAGAGCAAGCACCGCCGCGTGCAGATGAAGATCCGTCAGCACCACAAGAAGCGGGTCAAGAAGCAGAAGCTGGCCGCGAAGGCCGCCGCCGCCGAAGGCAAGAAGAAGTAGTTCCCGCCTCGGACCCGCTCCCGGCGGCCCTGGCTCACCGCCGGGTCGCCGTGAAGGGGCGGGTGACGAAGCAACGCTGGCTGGTTCCGCCGTTCAGCCGCGAGAAGTTGCCGGTGAAGATCCCCGACAGGCTTCCGTCGCCCCCGCCGTCCGCCGGTCCCCCGGTGAAGGACGCGGTCAGGCTCAGGAAGGTGGTCAGCCCGCCATCCGCGCTGGGCAGGGGCGCTCCCGTGAGGCTCAGATCGCCCGTGGCGCTCACCTGGCCCCTCAGGGCCACTCCCTCCAGCGAACCGGTGAGGGTTCCTCCGTCGCGCATGAGGCGCAGGTCCTTGCCTTCGGGCAGGGCCGGCACGTTCAGGTTGACGCACTCGGGCGGAAGGCCCGCGTCGCCCCGGAAGGCCAAGGGGTAGGCGCCCTCCACGGGGGCGCACTCTTCACCACAGTCCTGCGCCGCGCCGTCGTCGCCGCAGGCGGGAGCGAGGAGGAGGACGGTGCTGGAGACCAGGGCCGTCGTGACGGCCGCCAGGGGGATGAAACGTCCAGTATTCATGGGTGGGAATCTCCGGGAGGGGCAGGCGGGCTTCCTGGTTGGAAATGCCGTTCCTAGGT
>NZ_RAWB01001105.1 GCF_003612055.1 Corallococcus llansteffanensis | reverse complement strand
CTCCAGGACGTCGCCGTGCAGCCAGGAGCGCTGCCAGAGGGCGTAGTCGGCGTACTGGAGGGGCAGCTCGGGCAGGGGCGAGGGCAGACCCTGGGCGAAGGCCGAGTAGAGGGCGGCCACCTCACGCACGAGGACGCCGCGGGACCAGCCGTCAGAGACGATGTGGTGGAGGGTGAAGACGAGCACGTGCTCGGTGGGTGAGAGCTTCAGCAGCAGGGCGCGCACGAGGGGGCCGGAAGCCAGGTCGAAGGGACGCTGGGCCTCGGCGGAGGCCAGGCGTCGCGCTTCATCGAGAGCGGCCTCGCCCAGGGGGCTGAGGTCCACCGTGGGCAGAGGCAGGTCGGTGGGGGACGCGATGCGCTGGAAGGGCTGACCCTGGGTTTCAGAGAAGGTGGTGCGCAGGGCCTCATGGCGGCGCACCAGCTCGGTGAGGCTCTGGCGCAGGGCCTCGAGGTGCAGCTCGCCTTCCAGACGGAGGATGGAAGGGATGTTGTAGGTGGAGGCTCCGGGGGCGAGCTGATCAATGAACCACAGGCGCTGCTGAGCGAAGGAGAGCGGCAGCGCGCCCGTGCGCGGAGCCGGCACCAGCGGTGGCGCCTGGAAGGCACGGGCCTGCCGCGCGGCCTCGATGCGTGGGGCGAGGGCCGCGATGGTGGGCGCTTCGAAGAGGGCGCGCAGGGGCACCTCCACGCCGAAGGCGGCACGGATGCGGGAGACCAGCTGCGTGGCCAGCAGGGAGTGTCCGCCCAGGGCGAAGAAGTCCTCCGTGATACCGACGCGCTCCAGGTGCAGCACTTCGGTCCAGAGGGACGCGAGCAGCTCCTCGGTGGGCG
>NZ_RAWB01001104.1 GCF_003612055.1 Corallococcus llansteffanensis | reverse complement strand
AGAACGCGGCGTATCTCATCTACACGTCGGGAAGCACGGGCCGTCCGAAGGGCGTGGCGGTGACGCACCGGAACGCCGTGGCCTTCCTGACGTGGGCCCAGGAGACGTTCGAAGAGGAAGAGACGAAGGCGGTGCTGGCTGCGACGTCCCTCAACTTCGACCTCTCGGTATTCGAACTGTTCGCGCCGCTGGTGCGTGGTGGCAGCGTGGTGGTGGTGCGCAACGCGCTGCAGTTGGCGGAGGCTCCGCTCGATGCGGAGGTGACGCTGATCAACACGGTGCCGTCGGCGATGGCGCAGTTGGTGCGGTTGGGCGCGGTGCCGCCGTCGGTGCGCGTGGTGAACCTCGCGGGTGAAGCGCTGCCGGAGACGCTGGCGAAGCAGGTGTACGGCGTCCCCACGGTGCGCAAGCTGTACAACCTGTACGGCCCGTCCGAAGACACGACGTACTCGACGTGGTCGCTGGTGGGGCGCGAGGAAGTGCCGAACATCGGCCGGCCACTCACCAACACGCGCGCGTACGTGCTGGACACGTACCTGCAACCGGTACCGGTGGGCGTGGCGGGCGAGCTGTACCTCGCGGGTGAGGGCCAGGCGCGCGGCTACCTGCTGAGGCCAGAGCTCACGGCGGAGAAGTTCCTGCCGGAAGTGCACGGCCCCGCGGGCAGCCGGATGTACCGCACAGGGGACCGGGTGAGGTACCGGGCGGACGGCGTGCTGGAGTACCTGGGCCGGGTGGACTTCCAGGTGAAGGTGCGGGGCTTCCGCATCGAGCTGGGCGAAGTCGAATCCGCCCTGCGGCAGCAGGAGGCGGTGAAGGACGCGGTGGTGGTGGC
>NZ_RAWB01001103.1 GCF_003612055.1 Corallococcus llansteffanensis | reverse complement strand
CCTGGGGCACGGGGCCCGGGGCGCCGTCGGACACGAGCGCCTTGGGGAACTGGCGGGTGTTGTGCGCGATGACGGCGTTCGCGAGCCGCAGCACCTGGGGCGTGGAGCGATAGTTGCGCGTGAGCGGGTAGATGCCGCAGCCGGGGTAGCGCTTTGGGAAGTCGATGATGTTGGTGAACTCCGCGCCGCGGAAGCTGTAGATGGACTGGCAGTCGTCGCCCACGACGGTGAGGTTCCGGCGCTCACCCACGAGCAGGTCCACGAGGTCGCCCTGGAGGCGGTTGGTGTCCTGGTACTCGTCCACGAGCACGCCCTGGAAGCGCGCGGTGAGCTCCGCGCGGATGACGGGGTGCTCCTCGAGCAGCCGCTTCAGGTGCGCGAGCAGGTCGTCGTAGTCCATCAGGTCCATCTGCGCCTTGCGCTGCTGGAAGCGGCGGGCGGTGGCGAACACCTCGGGCGCGACAGGGAGCATCTGCGGCCGGCGCTCCACCAGCACCTGCGACACCGGCTGCTGGAGGTTGGTGGCGAGCGACACGAGCTCCAGCAGCGCGTCCGGACGCGGGAAGCGCTTGTCGCTCTTGAGCTTGCGCTCGGCCAGACACGTGGCCATCAGGTCGCGCGAGTCCTCGCGATCCAACACCGTGAAGTCGGTGGTGAAGCCCAGCGCGCCCGCGTGCTGGCGCAGGAGCACGTGCGCCGCGTGGTGGAAGGTGCCGCCCAGCATGCGGCCCACGTCCGCGAAGCCGCCGGCCAGCTCCTCCACGCGGCGGATCATCTCGCGCGCGGCCTTGTTGGTGAACGTGAGCAGCAGCAGCGCTTCCGGGGGCACGCCCCGCTCCAGCA
>NZ_RAWB01001102.1 GCF_003612055.1 Corallococcus llansteffanensis | reverse complement strand
GGAGGGGGCCGTCATAGGGTGGAAGGGAAGCCTGACTTCTGGGCTGGGGGGAGTGACCAAATGGATCAATCACGCGAGTGGACGTGCGGAGCGCATCGCATCCGGATGCTGGCGCCGGACGCGTTGCATACGAAGTACACGGGCGTCGTGGGATTGCAGGACGCGAAGTGGGCTTTGCGTGTCTACGAGGAGATGGCGGCGCACGGGCCGTTCTACCTGGTGGCGGAGGTGCCGGGGTCGGAGCTGCCGGCCGAGTCGCGCAAGTACCTGGCCAACAACGTGCGCGCGGAGTGGATGCGCTCGGTGGTGTACGTGGGGTCGGACCTGTCGCAGCGCGTGGTGGGCAAGGCGATGTCGGTGGCGATGTTGCTCACGGGCCACGCGGCCAGCTTCGACACGGTCTTCGTGGACACGATGGCGCAGGCGCAGGCCTGGGTGGACGCCCATCGGCTGGAGCACGCGCCCCGCCGCGTCGGGTGACGCGGGGGCTTTGACGCGGCACGGGCCAGGACGGGGCGGCGTGCCCGGCGTCTGGCCCGTGGGTGGAGGCTTGCTTCAGGAACGCCTGCTTCAGTGCTCCATCTTCCGGTCCGGGTGGCCGTCGAAGTAGGCGCGCGGGAGCGGGTTGGTGCCCGCGTCGCTGCGGGGACCGTCGCCGTCCGAGATGTCGTCGAGCGCGGCCTCGGCATGGCGCTCGCGAGGGTCGTACGGGTGGAGGCCGCTGGCGTCGCGGGGCGTGAGGTCGCCGTCGTCCACGTCGCTGGCCTCGCGGGGACGGACGCCCTTCTCGTCGGCTTCGGTCAGCTCGGGGCGGGGCGGCTGGTCGTCGTCCTCGTCGGTGTCGCGG
>NZ_RAWB01001101.1 GCF_003612055.1 Corallococcus llansteffanensis | reverse complement strand
GGCGGAGGCCCCTCGCGCGGCGCCCAACGGCAGCCCCGCGGAGCTGCTCAAGAGCGTGGAAGAGGTCCAGCGCAAGGAAGTCGCCGCGCTCAAGGCCATGGTGGAGCTGCTCATCGAGAAGGGCATTTTTTCCCGCGAGGAATACCTCGCCAAGGTCAAGCGGTAGCCAGCGGCCATGCGCAAGAAGATTGGTGAACTCCTCGTCCAGGCCGGAGTGGTCACGGACGAGCAGGTGAAGCAGGCCTTGGCCTCCGGGCGGCGCGGTCAGGGCCGCAAGCTGGGCGAGGTGCTGGTGTCCATGGGCCTGTGCAACGGCCGGGACATCGCGCGCGCGCTGGCGGCCCAGCACGAGCTGCCCTTCGTGCAGCTGCCCGAGTACATCCCGCACGCGGTGTCCTCGCTGGTGTCCATGGACTTCCAGAGCGAGCACCGCGTGCTGCTCTTCGCACTGGAGCTGGACGGCCGCAGCGAGAAGCTCCACGTGGCGGTGGAGGACCCCGGCAACCTCATGCTGGTGGACGAGCTGCGCTTCCAACTGCGCAAGCCCCTGAAGGTGTTCGTCGTCACGCCGGACGACCTGGACCGGGCCTTCGCGCGCGCCCGGGGCGAACCGCTGGACATCGTGGAGGCCGAACCCATGGACATGGATGAGGACGACTCGCCGGACATCCTGCCGTCGCCTCCGGTCGCCGCGCGGCCCCCCTCGCGTCCGCCGGCCCCGCCGACGCTGGACTGGGATCTGCCGCCGCCTCCGCCGGCCGACTCGCGTCCCGACGGCGCGGACGTACTGGAGGACCTGCTGGGCGTGAAGCCCCGGGCCGCTCCGCCGCCGCCTCCGCCCGCCTCC
>NZ_RAWB01001100.1 GCF_003612055.1 Corallococcus llansteffanensis | reverse complement strand
GTCCCGCCAGGTCCAGGCCTTCGAAGGACTGGGCCATGGTGGGAGCCGCCCACGCGAGCGTGAGCCCGAGGACGGCGAGACGGAGGAGCCGGTGGGTGCGCATCATGAGTCTTAGGAACCGGAGGGGAAGAAGAAGGACAGGCCCAGCTCGAAGAGGATCTGGTTGCGGAGGTACGTGGGCGTGGGCTCCCGGCCCTTCTCCACGTAGATGAGGTCGCGCAGCTCCGTGCGCAGCGTCATCCAGCGGTTGAAGAAGAAGCGCAGGCCGACGCCCACGTTGCCGCCGGCTGTGAGGTAGGACTTGCTGCCCGCGATGGGCTGGCCGTCCACGAGCGTCGTCTCAGGGCCGCGGTACTGCACCACCGACGCGCCGACGATGCCGTACATGTCGAAGTGGACGAACTTCTCCGCCAGCAGCGACAGCTTGCCGTAGATGGGGGCCCACTGGACGTCCGCGCCGCCCAGCAGCGTGAGCTGCCCGGGGGCCTGGCCGTCCAGCTCGCCCTTGGAGGGAGCACGGCAGCCGCGGGTGTCGCTGCTGTCGCCGCCGAACTCGCAGATCTGCGCGGAGCCGGCCACGGTGTTCACCGCGTAGCCCGCGCGCAGGCCCACGCCCAGCGTCTCCGTGGGGTAGTACGTGAGCGAGGCTCCGAAGAGGTACTTCTTGTAGAACGCGTCGCGGATGGAGACGGACGCGGACGGGCTGATCTCGAAGCGGCCCTTCTTGAGGAACATGTGGCCGGACACCGGCCGGATGCGCTCGCGAAGGGGGCCCAGGGCGTCCTTGTCCACCTCGGACACGTCACCGGCCTCCTCCTCCTGGGAGGTGGCAGGCCCCGGCGGGGTGGCC
>NZ_RAWB01000010.1 GCF_003612055.1 Corallococcus llansteffanensis | reverse complement strand
CGAGAGGAGAGACGGAGGGGCTGATTGGCTTCTTCGTCAACACGCTGGTGCTGAGGGCGAAGCTGACGCCGGAGCAGAGCTTCCGGCAACTGCTGGGGCAGGTGCGGGAGGTGACGCTGGGGGCGTACGCACACCAGGAGGTGCCGTTCGAGAGGCTGGTGGAGGAGCTGCAGCCGGAGCGTGACTTGAGCCGGGGTCCGCTCTTCCAGGTGATGTTCGTGCTGCAGAACGCGCCGGGCGGAGAGGTGAGCCTGCCGGGGTTGAAGCTGGAGGCGGCGGAGTCCTCGGGGAAGACGGCGAAGTTCGACCTGACGCTCGGCCTGGGCGAATCGGAAGAGGGGCTGTCAGGCGGCCTGGAGTTCAACAGCGACCTGTTTGAAGCCGAGACGATGGATCGGCTGCTGGGGCACCTGCGCGTGCTGCTGGAGGCGGCGGTCGCCGAACCCGAAACGCGGCTGTGGCAACTGCCGCTGATGAGGCCAGAGGAGCAGCAGCGACTGGTGAAGGAATGGAGCGGGAAGGCCACGGAGTATCCGCGTGACCCCAGCGTGCACGCCCTCTTCGAGGCTCAAGCACAGCGCACTCCGGAAGCGGTGGCGGTGGAGTACGAGGCCCAGCGACTGACGTACGGGGAGCTGAACCGGCGGGCCAACCAGCTCGCGCACCACCTGCGGGCCATGGGAGTGGGGCCGGAAGTACGGGTGGGCCTGTGCGTGGAGCGCTCGCTGGAGTTGGTGGTGAGCGTGCTGGGCGTCCTGAAGGCGGGAGGCGTGTACGTCCCGCTGGATGCCAGCTACCCGCTGGAGCGGCTGTCGTGGATGAAGCGCGAGGCAGCGGTGGCGCTGCTGGTCGGCCAGCGCAAGCTGCTTCAGTCCGTGGGCCTCACCGAAGGCGAGCCCGTGGTGTGCGTGGACACCGAGTGGGGTTCCATCGCGCGCCAGCCCGAGAGCAACCCGAGCCCGAGTGTCGGCGGCGACCACCTGGCGTACGTGATGTTCACCTCGGGCAGCACGGGCCGGCCGAAGGGCGTGGGCGTGCCGCACCGCGCGGTGTCCCGGCTGGTGTTGGGGACGGACTTCGCGCACTTCGGACCGGAGGAGGTGTGGCTGCAACTGGCGCCCATCTCCTTCGACGCCTCGACGCTGGAAGTCTGGGGCGCCCTGCTGCACGGGGCGAAGCTGGTGGTGTACCCGGCGGGCACGCCGTCGCTGGAGGAACTGGGCCGCACGCTGGAGGCGTCGGGCGTCACCTCGCTGTGGCTGACGGCGGCGCTCTTCGAGCAGATGCAAGCGAGGCAGCCGCAGGCCCTGGCGAAGGTGAAGCAGCTACTGGCCGGTGGCGACGTGCTGCCGGTGGGCCGCGTGAAGGAGCGGCTTGCCTCCGGAGGCGTGCTCATCAATGGGTACGGGCCAACGGAGAACACGACGTTCTCCAGCACCTACCGGATGGAGCGGGCCGAAGAGGTGGGCACCTCGGTGTCCATCGGCCGGCCGATTCCCAACACGACGGCGTACGTGCTGGACGGGGCGATGCAACCCGTGCCCGCAGGAGTGCCGGGTGAACTGTACGTGGGAGGCGAGGGTCTGGCAGTCGGCTACGTGGAGCGCCCAGAGCTGACGGCGGAGCGCTTCGTCCCCAACCCCTTCGGAGACGGCGAGCGGCTGTACCGCACGGGTGACAAGGCGCGGTGGTTGAGCGACGGCACGCTGGAGTTCCTAGGCCGCACGGACACGCAGGTGAAGGTGCGGGGCTACCGCATCGAGTTGGGCGAAGTGGAAGCAGCACTGACCCAATACGCCGGAGTCAGCGAGGCCGTGGTGGTGGCGCGGGAAGACGGGGCCGAAGGCAAGCGACTGGTGGCCTACGTCACGGCGCAGGAGGGCACCGCACTGGAGGCCAGCGAGCTTCGGAGCCACGTGAAGCAGCGGTTGCCGGAGTACATGGTGCCGCAGGCCTACGTGGTGCTGCCCACGCTGTCCCTGACCCCCAACGGCAAGGTGGACCGCAAGGCCCTACCCGCGCCGGAGGCCACGACGGAGGGCGCGCGACGTGAGTACGAAGCGCCTCGCACGCCCACGGAAGAGCTGCTGGCCGGACTGTGGGCCACGGTCCTCCATCAGCAGAGGGTGGGGCTCCACGACGACTTCTTCGAACTGGGCGGCCACTCGCTGCTGGCGACACAGCTCGTCTCGCGGATCCGCGAGTCCCTCCAGGTGGAGCTGCCGCTGCGTGAGCTGTTCGAAGCCCCCACGGTCGCTCGACTGGCGCAGCGAGTGGAGGCCGCACGGGCTGCCGCGGCGGGTGTCCGGGTTCCGCCCTTGAAGCGGGCCTCACGCGACGGCGTGCTCCCCCTGTCCTTCGCCCAGCAGCGCTTGTGGTTCCTGGATCAGCTGGAGCCGGGCAGCACCGTCTACAACGTACCTTCCGCGGTGAGGCTGACCGGCACCCTGGACGTGGCCGCGCTGGAGCGGAGCTTCGACGCGCTGGTGCGTCGCCATGAATCCCTGCGCACCACCTTCCGGATCGAGGGCGGCTCGCCCGTGCAGGTCATCGACCCGCAGGGCCGCGCGCGGCTCGAGGTGGTGGACCTGCGCACGCTGCCGGAGGCCCACCGTGAAGCGGAGGCGAGGCGCCTCGCGCAGGAAGCGTCGCAGCTCCCGTTCAACCTGGAGCACGGTCCGCTGTTGAGGACTTCGCTGCTCATGCTGTCCGCTCAGGAGCACATGCTGGTGCTGGTGATGCACCACATCATCTCCGACGGCTGGTCCATGGGGCTCCTGGTGCACGAGCTGGCGGAGCTCTACGAGGCCTTCTCCCAGGGGCAGCCGTCCCGGCTGCCGGCACTGCCGCTCCAGTACGCGGACCATGCGGTCTGGCAGCGCGAATGGCTCCAGGGAGAGGTCCTGGAGGCGCAGCTCGGCTACTGGAAGGAACGGCTGGAAGGAGCACCCCGCCTGCTGGAGTTGCCCATGGACAAGCCCCGTCCCGCGGTGCAGTCCCTGGAAGGCGCCTTCGCTCCCTTCTCGCTGGGCCGCGAGCTGTCCCGGGCGGTGCATGGGCTCGGCCGCCGTGAGGGCGTCACGCCGTTCATGGTGCTGCTGGCGGCGTTCCAGGCGGTGCTGGCGCGCTACTCGGGCCAGGAGGATGTGTGCGTGGGCTCGCCCATCGCGGGACGCACGCGGGCGGAGACGGAGGGGCTCATCGGCTTCTTCGTCAACACGCTGGTGCTGAGGACACGGCTGGACGGCCATCCCTCCTTCCGCGAGCTGCTCGCCCGGGTGCGCGAGGTGACGCTCGGCGCGTACGCACACCAGGACGTGCCTTTCGAAAAGCTCGTGGAGGAGCTGCGTCCCGAGCGCAGCCTGAGCCACGCGCCCCTCTTCCAGGTGATGCTCACCTTCGACAGCACGCCCAAGGCCGCGGGGCACGCCCGCTCCCATCTGGCGCTCCAGCCCGTGGGGGTGGAGCACCGGGTGGCCCGGTTCGACCTCACGCTCGGCTTCGTGGACGGTGAGGACGGCTTCACCGGCGGGTTGGAGTACAGCACCGCCCTGTTCGAGCCCGCGACGGTGGAGCGGCTGTTGGGGCACCTGAAGGCGCTGCTCGAAGGTGCCATCGCCAGTCCCGGACAGTCCGTGTTCGCGCTCCCCGTGCTGGGAGAGGCGGAGCAGCGGCGGCTGCTGGTGGAGTGGAACGACACCGGCTCCGGAGGGCCCTCGGACGCGTGCCTCCACACGCTCGTCGAGCGACAGGCCGCGGCCACCCCCGACGCCGTGGCGGTGGTGTCCGGAGACGTGGCGCTGACATACCGCGAGCTCGACCGGCGGGCGAACCGACTGGCGTGGCGGTTGCGCGAGCTGGGCGTGGGGCCGGAAGTGCGCGTGGGCCTCTGCGCGGAGCGCGACGCGGACCTGGTGGTGGCGGTGCTCGGCATCCTCAAGGCCGGCGGCGCCTACGTGCCACTGGACCCGGCCTACCCCCGGCAGCGGCTGGCCTTCATGCTGGAGGATGCGAAGCCCCGGGTGCTGGTGGGCCAGCGCTCGCTGCTGGACGCGCTGCCCTCCGTGGATGTGGCCCGGGTGGCGCTCGATGAGGTACAGGCCCTCGCGGAGGAAGCCGGGGACGCGCCAGCCGCCGGGATGGCTCCGGACCACCTGGCCTATGTGCTGTTCACGTCGGGCAGCACGGGCCGTCCCAAGGGCGTGGCGCTGGAGCACCGGAGCGCCGTGGCGTTCGTGCGCTGGACGGCCCGGACCTTCACGTCGGAAGAGCTGGTCGGGGTCCTGGCCTCCACGTCGCTCAACTTCGACCTGTCCGTCTTCGAGCTGTTCGCGCCGCTCACCCATGGCGGTGCCGTGGTGGTGGCGCGCAACGCGCTCGAGCTGCCGTCGCTTCCGGCGGCCCGGCGGGTGACCCTCATCAACACCGTGCCCTCCGCGATGGCGGAGCTGGTGCGCGCCAACGCGGTGCCGGATTCGGTGCGCACGGTGAACCTGGCCGGAGAGCCGCTCGCCAACTCGCTGGTGCAGGCCCTCCACCAGGCCGCGCCCGGCGTGGAGCGGGTGCTCAACCTCTACGGCCCCACCGAGGACACGACGTACTCGACGTGGGCGCTGGCACCCCGGGGGGCCACGCGAGAGCCCACCCTGGGCCGGCCGCTCGACGGGACGCGCGCGTACGTGCTGGATGCGCTCGCTCAGCCCGTGCCCCGGGGCGTGGCGGGCGAGCTGTACCTGGGCGGCGCCGGCCTGGCCCGTGGCTATGTCGACCGACCCGAGTTGACGGCGGAGCGCTTCGTGCCGGATCCGTTCAGCCAGCAGCCCGGAGCCCGGCTGTACCGCACGGGAGACCGCGTGCGGTGGCTGCCCGAGGGCGTGCTCCAGTACCAGGGCCGCATCGACCAGCAGGTGAAGGTGCGCGGCTTCCGCATCGAGCTGGGAGAAGTCGAGGCGGCCCTGCGGCGACACGTGGCCGTGCGTGAGGCCGTGGTGCTCGCGCGAGAGGAGGGGGGCGAGGGTCGACGCCTGGTGGCGTACGTCGTGCCCCAGCCGGAGGCGGCGCCTGACGCGGCCGACCTGCGGCGCTTCCTGAAGGAGCGGCTGCCGGACTTCATGGTGCCGTCGGCCTACGTGCTGTTGGACGCGCTGCCGCTGACGCCCAACGGCAAGGTGGACCGCAAGGCGCTCCCGGCGCCAGAAGCCCTTCGTCCGGGGCCGGAGCGGGGCCATGTGGCGCCACGCGACGCGGTGGAGCTGGTGCTCGCCGGCATCTGGGAGGAGCTGCTGGGCACCGGCCCCATCGGCATCACTTCGGACTTCTTCGAGCTGGGGGGCCACTCGCTCCTGGCGATGCGGATGATGTCGCTCATCCGCGAGCGCCTGGGTCGCAGCCTGCCGGTGGTGTCGCTCTTCCAGGCGGGCACGCTCGAGGCGCTGGCGGCGCGGCTGCGTCAGGCCCCGGGGCACCTGTCTCCCCTGGTGCCCCTGACGAGCACGGGCTCGCGCCGGCCCTTCTTCTGCGTCCATCCCGTCAGCGGCAACGTCCTGCCGTATCTGGAGCTGGCGCGGAGGCTCGGGCCGGAGCAGCCGTTCTACGCGTTCCAGTCACTGGGCCTCGAGGCAGAGCGCGCGCCGCTGGAGACGGTGGAGGCCATGGCCGCGTGCTACGTGGAGGCGCTGCGAGCCTTCCAGCCCTCCGGGCCCTACCGGCTGGGCGGCTGGTCCCTCGGAGGAGTGGTGGCCTTCGAGATGGCGCGCCAGTTGGAGCAGCAGGGTGAGCAGGTGGAGCAGCTGGTGCTCATCGATGCCTATGCCTTCGACCAGCGCCCGCCGGAGGCCGTGGGGGCGGAGTGGATTGCCGCCCGGTTCGTGGAGTTCACGGCCCGGCTCCTCGGCCTGCCCGTGCCTGAACGGACGACGCTGGACCGCCTGCTGGAGCTGGGAAGGAGCGCCGGCGTGCTGCCCCCCGGAGTCGGGCCCGAGCAGCTCCAGACCCTGTACCGTGTCTACGAGAGCAACCTCCGCGCCCTCTGGCGGTACACACCGGGGCGCTACGGTGGCCGCGTCACCCTGCTGCGCGCGAGCGAAACGCAGGTTCCCACAGGAGCGGATGGCGGCTGGGCCCCATGGGCCGGGGGCGGCGTGGAGGTGCACGAACTCCCCGGCGACCACCACTCCATCCTCCGCTCACCGGCGCTCGACATGCTCGCGGAAGCACTGGGCCCGCGGTCATGACTTCATGGCTCAGGGTGACGCGCTCGCCTCCACGTCGGCGAGCGCGAAGTCATCCATGGTGAGCGTGCCGACCCGGTCGATGGACAGTCCGACACTGAGGGCCCGGGCCTCGGAAGGGGCCGCGGGCGTCGTCCACTCGGCGAAGGTGTAGCCGGTGCGCGCGGGGAGCAGGGGGCCCTGGGACCAGTACGTCCACGCTCCCGCGCTGTTCCGGTAGTACGCCTTGAACCGCACCGACGTGGTGGCCTTGTACCAGGCGGAGATGCGGTAGTGGTGCCCCGCCGTCACCGGAGGCGTGCAGCTGCTGTCGTCCTGCCGGGTGATGAGCTTCCGGTCGCCGCTGGTGATGTCGGTGATGCGCACCTGCTGCGCCCAGCTGCCTCCGTGGGCATCCGAGGTCCGCGTCCAGGTGAAGGTGTTGGAGCCGAAGCCGCCGCGCTGCCAGCAGTCCGGTGTCCCGTCTCCGTTGGCGTCCGCTTCGAGCGAGGGGTTCTTCAGGAGCTGCCCGGGCGGCCAGCTCACGGGCGGCTTCAGCACGCCGCCGATGACCGCGTCCATGGTGGCGACCGTGGTGCCCCGCGAGGCGCGAGGCGCCAGCCAGTCCAGGAACGCCGTCAGCGTGGCGGGCGCGGTGGAGTAGGTCTGTGGCGGGTTGCACGGCCCGCAGAGGTGGTGGAAGACGAGCGGCACCCAGCCACCCCCCGCCTCCTCCGCGCGCAGGATGTAGTTCTTCAGGTCCGTGAGCGTGGTGGTGGCCTGCACGGAGCCGTGGGTCCGGATGGCATACGCGTCCGCGGGCGGCACGGGCTCGGCGTATGGGTTGCCGCTGCCGCCGGTGGCGGTGCGCAGGCCGCCGCTCTCCCGCGCCGAGTTGTAATTGCAATCCTTCACGATCTGCCGCGTGGTCGAGTCCTTGTCGCCAAAGGGGTACGCGAACGAGGTGACGCGGAAGCCTGCGTTGAGCAGCGCGACCCGGTCGTTGCAGATCTCCCTGCGCTGCTCGTCCGCGGAGAGTTCGGTGAGGTGTGGATGGGTCAGCGTGTGGCCGCCGATCTCATGGCCGGCGTCCTGGAATGCGCGCACCTGGGCGAGCGTGAGGCGGCCGGACTGTCCCATCCGGGTGCTGTGGACGTAGAAGGTGCCGCGCATGCCATGGGCCTGCAGGATGGAGGCTCCTGTGGCCTGGGTGGCAAGGCCGTCATCGAAGTTCAGTGAGACGATGACCTGACCGGGCAGGAGGGCGAGGGCCGGACGTGTGGTTTCCATGGCGGATGATCTCCCGTGCGCGCGCAGGCGAGGGTGGACGACCGCACCGGGCGCGCACGGGCGACGGCGCGAAACATCCACCCGTAAGGTGTGCACGGCCGTGGCCTCGCGCCGGGCCGGTGCCCCCAGGGACGAGGGGGCTGATCAATGCGATGCACTCGCAGGAGGCCCGTGTCCACGACGTCCTTCAGGCCATTGCCGTTGCCCACGCGCACCGGGCCGTCGTGCGCGCGGCTCCTTTTCAACACGCACACCGCCCAGGGGTCCCCCTGGCGGGAGAGGGCGCCTTCCAGGCTCGCCAGCTCCCGCTCCTCCGGCAGCAGGCATGCCCCGTTGAGACGACTCCCACGACGATGGCGGAGCCGGACGCGGTGCGGAGGGCGCTCACGAGCGGTGAGCGCGCCCGTGGGCGCGCTATTCGAGTCGGGAGGTGTTGTCGACCTGGAGCTCCGTCGTCACGAGGGACGGATCCGCGAGGATGTCCGCCTTCTCGAAGAGGATGGGACGCAGGTGCTTGCCGGAGAAGAGGTCCGTCTGGTCCACGAAGCGCGGCGAGGCAGGGTCGGCGTTTTCCGAGTAGGAGAGGACCGCGTTCGCGCGAGGCCCCTGCGGCGTGTACTCCATGACCATCAGGAAGCTCGTCCCGAAGTCGACGAGATAGCCCTCCTGCGCAGTGAGTCCTGTTCCGGGTGACACGAGCGCTCCCTGCTGCTGGGAGTGGGGCAACAGCGTCGCGTTCTCGCCCGAATAGCCGACGACGTTGGTCACGCCCTCGAAGGCGGCGCCTCCGTGGAGCGGAATCACGCGGTCCCCCTTGCGCGCGAACTGCACGTCACCCAGCCGGGCCCCCACCGGGATGCCTGCCTTCCCGAGGATCGCGACCGCTTCGCCGAGCTTCTGGTTCACCGGATCCGGACCCTCGGCCGGGGCCGGCGTCAGCCCTGACGGCGTGGTGGCGGCCTGGAGGGGATCGAAGGGCTGCGCGAAGAGCACTCCCTTCTGGGTGAGGTCCGAGCGGCTGAACCCGTTCAGGAACTCACGCCACACGATGGCGCCCCTGCTGTCGAGGTCCAGCCGGCCATCCCACGCCGCGAGCAACTGGCACGCTTCCTTGAGGTCGACCCGGGTGTCCCCCACCAGGACCGGCGCGGCCCCCTGGCAGCGCTGCACGACGGGCGCGCGCAGCTGCTCCGCCACCCAGGTCCGGTTGCTCAGGATGGCCTGCTCCAGCTCCTCCAGCGTGAAGCGACCGTCGCTGCCGGATGCCGCGGTGTCGCCCTGCTCCGTGATGAGCGAGAGGTTCATGTGCGACCGGGTGCTGAGGCGGCCCCGCGTCCCGAAGATTTCGTAACCGAAGGGCAGGTCGAGCAGCGGCGCGGCGGGGTTCGCGAAGGTCGCCGGATCATTCGCGTTCATCACGTAGTCGTTTCGGACCACCTGCGGCGCGACAGGGGCCGGGACCAGTCCGCGGGCTTCGCCCTCCAGGCCGACCCACTCGTCGCGGGACGTGCTGCCGTCCAGCAGGATCAACCCCAGCGACGCGAAGATGGGCGCGTCCGGAGTCGTCTCGAGCGAGGCGCGGTAGGCCTCGACGGTCTGCGGGCTCAGGGCGGGGACGGGGGACGCGTCCACGTAGCGCGTGCTGCCATCCGCGCTCACCAGAAGGGTGTTGACCCAGGGCGCGCCGCGCACCACGCGCTCCACGTCGGCGGCCTCCTGGAGGCTGTGGGCCGCGTTCAGCCGCTGCCAGTGCTCCGCGAACCGATCATTGCCTTCGTTGGCGTCGCGCACCGTGTACGCGATCTCGTTCGACCAGTCGGCGCCGGGCCCGCTGAGCATCGGGCCGTGGTGGCTGCGCCAGTACGTGCGCTTCTCCTGGGTCATGCTGCCGTCGGCCTCGCGCACCGCGACGGTGTGCTCCTGGCCCACCATGCGGCGAACTGCACCGTCGTACACGTACGCGGTGGGGTCTCCCGGCACCAGCTTGAGCCGGTACAGCGTGAGGTGCGTGGACGCCGTCACGGTGTGCGTCCAGGCGATGTCCCTGTTGAAGCCGATGTTGATGGCCGGCACGCCCAGCAGCGACACGCCGTACACGTCGAGCTTGCCGGGAATGGTCAGGTGGCTCTCGTGGAAGCGAAGGCTGCCCTCCCAGGGGAAGTGCGGGTTCGCGACCAGCATGCCCCTGCCTCCGGTGGACTTCTCACGACCGAGGGCCCAGCCGTTGCTGCCCAGGTCGTCCTGGCGCGGGGCGATGGCGAGCGCCTGGGATTGGGGACCCCTTCCTCCCGCTCCGACCTGCGGCGGCTGCGCGTTCGCGACGTAGCCGAGGAGCGGAATGAGGGTGTCGAACAGCGACAGGTCCAGGTGGTAGGCCAGGAGGTCGAAGGCACTGATGGGCTTCACCCAGGCCGCACCCTTGCACGGTGCGGGACGCTCCTCGGCTGGCGTGTCCTTGAGGTACTGGTTGTAGCCGGCGGCGAAGCCCTTCACGAGCTCCTGCATTTCCGGCGACTGCCCGGCGAAGGTGGCCTGGGCGCGAGCCCGGAGCCCGAGCCCCCGATACGTGAAATCGCTCTCGACGTAGGCGTCCTGGGGCCCCCGGCCGAAGTACTTCGCGCGCTCGCCGCGGACCTTCAGGAACTGATCCGCGAGGATGCAGACCGCATCCTGCGCCTGCGTGTAGCCAATCCCGGCACCCAGGGCGCGATACCCGTCGGCCTGGATGTGGGGGATGCCGTGGGCCGTCCGGTGGATGGTCGGACGCAGCAGCGAGGACGGCGGTGTTTCATCGCGTCCACAACCGCAGAGCGCGGTCAGGGTCAGGAACAGGGGCAGGGAAAGGCGGGAGGAGCGCACGCGGGAGCCTCGGTCTCGATGTGGGTCGAAAACGCCATTCCTAACCTAGCCAGTAATCCCTGGATAGGTTGGGCGTGGTCGAGCACCGCGTGACGCAGGAGGTTGAGGCGTTGGCGTGGGGCCGGAGGGGGATGGTTCCCGCTCCGGCCCGTTCGCACCGCTTCGATCAGCCGAGCAGCCGGGTCAGCAACTCCGCCAGCGTCTGCACGTTCGGTGCGCGCAGCACGCTGTAGTGGTTGCCGGGCACGTCGTGCAGCACGAGCTCGTTGCTTGCGAGCGCACTCCAGCCGCGGTCGTTCGCCTCTGTCGCGTGACGCTCGCTGGCGCGCAGCACGGCGATGCGGCCGGTGAGGGGCTTGGGCACGTAGTGCTTCATCGCGCGCAGGTTGCTGGCGAAGACGTTGAAGAGGGTTCGCACCTGCGGCAGCTCCATCTCAGGGATGAGCAGGCCCAGTGCCGCGTCCAGTCCTCGTTCGAGCACGGCCTCGTCCGGGACCCATGCGGCCTGGCCCGCGAGCTGACCCTGGTCGCTGGCGAACTGTGCGAGCACCTGCCGTGGGTCATCGACGTCGATGCTCACTCGCGCCCCGGTGGCGCTGCTCGGGTCGATGAGGGTCAGCAGCTCCACGGCTTCTCCGCGGGCTTGGAGCTGGCGGGCCATCTCGAAGGCGACCAGCGCTCCCATGGACCAGCCTCCCAGGCGGTAGGGACCCTGGGGTTGCACGGTGCGGATGGCGTCGAGGTAGCTCGTCGCCATCTCTTCGATGGTGCTCAGCGGCGGTTGCTTGCCGTCCAGGCCCGACGACTGGAGGCCGTAGAAGGGCTGATCCGGTCCGAGGCTTTGCGCCAGCTCCGCATAGGTCAGCACGTTGCCGCCGATGGGATGGACGCAGAAGAACGGACGGCGTGTGCCATTGGTCCGGATGGGGACGAGCGGAGAGAATGGCGCGGGCACCTGGTGCAGCAGTGCGGCCAGTTGCTCCACCGTGGGGGCCTGGAACAGCGTGGCCAGCGGCAGCTCGCGCTTCAGCTGCTCGCGGATGCGCGCCATGAGCCTCACGGCCAGGAGTGAGTGGCCTCCCAGTTCGAAGAAGTGGCTCTTCACTCCGATGGGTTTGATGCCGAGCACCTCTTCCCAGAGCGTAGCCAGCTCCTGCTCCAGTGGGTCTCGCGGCGCCACGTGTGCTTCCGCGGTGCCGAGGGTGCCTGCCTCTGGAGCGGGGAGGGCCTTGCGGTCGACCTTGCCGTTGGGAGTGAGGGGGAAGGCGGCCAGCGGGACGAAGACGGCGGGCACCATGTACTCGGGCAGCTTCTGCTGGAGGAAGGTGCGCAGCTCGTTCGGATTGGGATTGGAAGCGACGACGTAGGCGACGAGGCGCGGGTCTCCGGTGGGGGAGTCGCGGCGCGCGAGGACGAGGGCCTGCTGGACGGCGGGGTGCTGGCGCAGGGTGGCTTCGATTTCGCCCAACTCGATGCGGAAGCCGCGCAGCTTCACCATGAAGTCGGTGCGGCCCAGGTACTCCAGCTGGGCGTCAGCGCGGCGACGCACCAGGTCTCCGGTGCGGTACATGCGCGCGCCGGGGACGGGGCTGAAGGGGTCCGGGATGAAGCGCTCGGCGGTGAGGTCGGCGCGGCCGAGGTAGCCGCGTGCGAGGCCTGCTCCCGCGAGGAAGAGCTCCCCGGGGACGCCGATGGGCTGCAGGTGGAGGCTGGGGTTGAGGACGTAGGCGCTCGTCTCGGGGAGGGGCAGGCCGATGGTGGGCTCACCCTCGGCTTGAGGGACGCGGGTGAAGGTGGAGTAGGTGGTGTCCTCGGTGGGGCCGTAGAGGTTGAAGACGTGCTCGACGGAGCCGGTGGCGTAGAGGGCGCGCGCGAGGGTGCCGGGCAGCGGCTCACCCGCGAGGTTGATGGTCCGTGCGGAAGGCGGAATGGCGCCCGTGCGCAGCAGCTCCGCGATGGCGGAGGGGACGGTGTTGATGAGCGTCACCTCCGAGGCGGCGGGCAGGCTCGCGAGAGTGAGGGCGTTGTCGGCGAGCAGCACCGCACCGCCGCAGGCCAGGGGCGCGAAGAGTTCGAAGACGGAGAGGTCGAAGCAGACGGACGTGGCCGCCAGGGTGCCCTTGAGCTGGGCGGGCGAGAAGGTCTGGAGGGCCCAGTCGAGGAAGGCGGTGGCGCTGGCGTGGGAGATGGCGACGCCCTTGGGCCTGCCCGTGGAGCCTGAGGTGTAGATGACGTAGGCGAGGTTGTCCTTGCTGACCGTGGCGCTTGGAGCCGACGTGGGCAGTGTGGAAACAGCCTCGGGGAGCACGTCGAGGCAGAGGGTCTCCACGCCCTGGGTGTCGAGCTTCAGGGAGTCCAGAACGGGGTAGTGCGAGAGCAGGAGCCGCGCGCCGGAGTCCGCGAGCGTGAAGTCGAGGCGCTGGCGGGGGTAGGCCGGGTCGAGAGGCACGTAGGTGCCACCGGCCTTGAGGATGGCGAGCAGGGAGGTGACGAGGTCGACGTTGCGCTCCAGGCAGACGGCGACGCGCACCTCGGGCCCGACGCCTTGCGCGCGCAGGTGGTGCGCGAGCTGGTTGGCCCGTGCATCAAGCTGGGCGTAGGTGAGGCGCTGGGTGCCGACGACGAGGGCGGTGGCGTCGGGCGTGCGGGCCACCTGCTGGGCGACGAGCTGGTGGATGAGGCCTCGGCGCAGCGTCGTGCCCGTGTCGTTCCACTCCACGAGCAACGTATGGCGCTCGGACTCCGTGAGCATCGAGAGGCGGGACAACGGGAGCTCCGGCTCGGCGATGGCCGCACCCAGCAGGACCTGGAGGTGTTCGACCATCCGGGCCGCGGTGTCCGGATGGAACAGGGCCGTGGCGTAGGTGAGGCTGCCCGTGAAGCCCTGCTCCTCGCGCTGGAGCGTCAGGTCCAGGTCGAACTTCGCCATCCCACTGTTCACGTCCACGGCGCGCAGCGTGAGCCCGGGCAGGGACAGCTCGGACACGGGGGCGTTCTGCAGGACGAAGAGCACCTGGAAGAGGGGACTGCGGCTCAAGTCTCTCGCCGGGTGCAGCGCCTCCACCAGCTTCTCGAAGGGCAGATCCTGGTGCTCGTACGCGCCCAGCGTGGTGTCGCGCACCTGCTTCAAATGCTGACGGAAGCTGGCGTCGCTTCGCACCTGCGCTCGCAGCACCAGCGTGTTGACGAAGAAGCCGATGAGCGACTCGGACTCGACGTGCCGGCGTCCCGCGATGGGCGAGCCGACCGTGATGTCGTCCTGTCCGGAGTAGCGCTGCAACACGAGCTGCCAGGCCGCCAGGAGCACCATGAAGGGCGTCGCGCCCTCGCGCTTCGCCAGGGCCTCCACCGCGTCACTCAGCTCTCGCGGCAGGCGCACCGGTGCCACCGCGCCCTGGAAGGACTGCCTTGCCGGGCGCTGCTTGTCGGTGGGCAGCTCCAGGTGCGCCGCGGCCCCCGTGAGCTGTCCGCGCCAGTAGTCGAGCTGCGCGTCCAGCACCGGGCCTCGCAGCCAGTTCCGCTGCCAGGCCGAGTAGTCCGCGTACTGCACCGGCAGTTCAGGCAACGGCGACGGGCGGCCCTGGAGGAAGGCCGCGTACAGCGCCGCGATCTCCCGCACCAGCACGCCCACGGACCAGCCGTCGGAGACGATGTGGTGGACGTTCAGCACCAGCACATGCTCGGTGTCGCTCAGCTTCAGGAGCAGGGCGCGCAGCAGCGGGCCTTGCTCCAGGTTGAAGGGACGGCGGGCCTCATCGGTCGCGAGGCGCAACGCTTCGGCCTGACGCGCGGACGCTTCGGGCAGGGCCGTCAGGTCCGTCACCGGGAGCGGCACCGGCGCGGGCGCGTGGATGTCCTGGAACGGTTCTCCGGCCTCGGTGCGGAAGGTGGTGTGCAGGGACTCGTGGCGGCGCACCAGCTCCTCGAAGCTTCGCTGGAGCGCGCTCACGTCCAGCGTGCCCTCCAGCTTCAGCGCCGCGGGGATGTTGTACGTCGTGTCCGTCGGGTCGAGCTGGTGGATGAACCACAGCCGCTGCTGCGCGAAGGACAGGGGCAACACCGCGCCCCGGTCCGCGACCGCCAGGGGCGGGGCCGCGAGCGCCGGACGGCTCGGGTCCTGGAGCGCCTGGAGGCGCTGCGCGAGCGCGGCCACCGTGGGCGCCTCGAAGAGGACGCGCAGGCCCAGCTCCACGCCGAAGGCCGTGCGCACGCGCGCGACGACCTGGGTGGCTCGCAGCGAGTGACCGCCCAGCTCGAAGAAGCTGTCGTTCACACCCACGCGCTCGATGCCCAGCACCTCGGTGAAGATTCCCGTGAGGGTCTGCTCGGAGGGGCTTCGAGGCGCCACGTACTGGCCTCGCGACGCCACCGACACTTCCGGCGCCGGCAGGGCCTTGCGGTCGGCCTTGCCGCTCGGGGTCAGCGGCAGCACCCCCAGGTGCATGAAGGCCGAGGGCACCATGTACTCGGGCAGCCGCTCCAGGAGGAACGTGCGCAGCGTGGCCGCTTCCAGCGGGCCCGCGTCTCCCGTGACGTAGGCCACGAGTCTCGCGTCACCGGACGCGTCCTGGCGCACGACGGCCACGGCTTCGCGCACTCCGGGGTGCGACTGGAGCGCGGCTTCGATCTCTCCCAGCTCGATTCGGAAGCCTCGCAGCTTCACCTGGAAGTCGGCGCGGCCCAGGTACTCCACCGTGCCGTCGGACAGCCAGCGCGCCAGGTCTCCCGTGCGGTACATGCGCGCGCCGGGCGTGGGGCTGAACGGGTCCGGGATGAAGCGATCGGCGGTCAGGTTCGGACGGCGCCAGTAGCCGCGGCCCACCTGCACACCGGCGAGGAACAACTCACCGGGCACTCCCACCGGCACGGGCTGGCCATGACGGTCGAGCACGTGCAACCGCGTGTTCGCCACGGGGCGACCGATGGGCACGCGGCGCAGGTTCTCCGTGCGCGGGCAGTGCCAGTACGTGACATCCACCGCGGCTTCCGTGGGGCCGTAGAGGTTGTGCACCTCCGCCACGGGCAGGCGCGCGTGGGCCCGGCGCACGAGGTCCGCGGGCAGGGCTTCGCCGCTGCACACCACGCGGCGCAGGTGCGTCAGGCCTTCCAGGCCCGGCTCCTCCACGAAGGCGCGCAGCATGGACGGCACGAAGTGCGCGGTGGTGATGCGCTGGTCGGCCATGAGCCGCACCAGATAGGCCGGCTCCTGGTGGCCTCCGGGCCGGGCCACCACCAGCCGCGCTCCCGTCATCAGCGGCCAGAAGAACTCCCAGACGGACACGTCGAAGCTGAACGGCGTCTTCTGCAACACCGTGTCTTCCGACGTGAGGCCGTACTCCTGCTGCATCCAGCGCAGGCGGTTGACGACGCCCGCGTGCGCGTTCATCGCGCCCTTCGGGCGTCCGGTGCTGCCCGACGTGAAGATGACGTAGGCCAATGCATCGGCCGTGGAGAGCGGCGCGGGGGGCGTCGTGGGGTGACGGCTGATCCGCTCCCAGCCGGTGTCCAGACACACGACCTGGGGCTGGGGGCCCGACCCGGCACCCAGGGGCAGCTTCGAGACGAGGTGCTCCTGCACGAGCAGTACAGGGGCGGCGGTGTCCTCCAGCATCCACTGGAGGCGGTCGCGCGGGTAGGCCGGATCCAACGGCACGTAGGCCGCGCCCGCCTTGAGCACGCCGAAGAGCGCCACGACCATCTCCAGCGAGCGCTCCAGGCACACGCCCACCAACGACTCGGGACCCACCTTCAGCGTGCGCAGGTGGTGCGCGAGCTGGTTGGCCCTCGCGTCGAGCTGCGCGTAGGTGAGGCTGTGGCCTTCGAACGTGACTGCGACGGCGTCCGGGCTGCGGGCGACCTGCTGCTCGAAGAGGTCGTGGATGCGCTCGCCTCGCGGGTACTCCACGCGCGTGTCGTTCCACTGCACGAGGACCTGCTGACGCTCATCTTCCGTGAGCAGGGGCAGGCGCGACAGCGGCAGGTCCGGCGCGGCGACGACGGCCTTGGCCAGCAGGGCCAGGTGTCCGGCGAGGCGCGCGACGGTGGCCTCGTCGAAGAGGCTGGTGGCGTACTCGAGGCGGCAGTACAGGCCCGTGCGCTGCTCGTACACGTCCAGGCCCAGGTCGAACTTCGACGTGCCCGTGGGCACCTCCACCTGGCTCAGCTGGAGCGACTGCGGCGTCGCGGCGTCCGAGTCCGGCGTGTTGAGGACGTTGAGGAGGACCTGGACCACCGGCGTGCGGCTCTGGTCTCTCGGCACCTGGAGCACGTCCACCAGTCGCTCGAACGGGGCCTCCTGGCGCGCGTACGCACCCAGCGCCTGCTGCTTCACGCGGCCCACCAGCTCGCGGAAGGACGGGGTGCCTTCGAGCTTCGCGCGGAAGGCGAGCGTGTTGACGAAGCAGCCGATGAGGCCTTCCACCTCCGGCCTCGTGCGGGCGGCGATGGGCGTGCCCACCGCGAAGTCGTCCTGGTTCGCGTAGCGGCCCAGCAGCGTCTGGTAGAGCGCCATCAGGACCATGAAGGACGTGGCGCCTTCCTTGCGGCCCAGGGCCAGCAGCGGCTCTGACACCTCACGGGGAATCTGGAAGCGGTGCACGTCGCCCGCGTAGGACTGCACGGCGGGACGCGGCCGGTCCGTGGGCAGCTCCAGCGCCGGCACTCCGGTGAGCTGCGCCTTCCACCAGCGCAGCTGCTCGTCCAGCATCGCGCCTTCCAACCACTTGCGCTGCCAGACCGCGAAGTCCGCGTACTGCACCGGCAGCGCCGGGAGCGGCGAAGGCAGGCCCGCGCCGAAGCACGCGTAGAGGACCGTCAGCTCCTGCGCGAGCACCAGGGTGCACCACGCATCGGAGACGACGTGGTGGAGCACGAGCCCCAGCACGTGCTCCTCCGCGCCCAGCCGCATCAGGCGCGCGCGCACGATGGGCCCACGCTCCAGGTCGAAGGGGATGTCCGCGAGCGCACGGCAGCGACGCAGCAGCTCCGCCTCGCGCTCCTCGCGCGTCTCACCGGGGACGTCTTCCACCGGCATGGGCAGGCCGCCCGTCGGCTGGACGATCTGCACGGGGCCACCGTCCGACAGCGTGTACGTCGTGCGCAGCACCTCGTGCCGCTTCACCAGTTCGTCCAGCGCGGCCTGGAGGGCCTTCGTGTCCAGCGCTCCCGTGAGACGGAAGTTGACGGCGTTGTTGTAGGCGACGTTCGCCGGATCCAACTGCTGGAGGTACCAGAGCCGCTCCTGCGGGAAGGAGAGCGGCAGGGGCTGCTCCCTCGACGCGCGGGGGATGGGCGGCGGCGAGCCCGGCACCTGCTGGGCACGCGGCGCGGGCGTCGGAGCCTTGGGCGACGCCGGTGCCTTGGGGGCAGGGCTCGGCGCGGCGGGCGGAGGCAGGCGGGCGGCCGGCAGGGTCACGGGCTCCACGCGTCCATCCGCGCGCAGGCGCGCCGTGCGGCCCGTGCGGTACAGCTTCGCGGCTCCGTCCAGCGGATGGGGCACGATGCGGCGACGCTCTTCCTCGGCGGCCTTCCACAAGCCCCACGGCACTCCAGCCCCACCCAGGGCCAGCTCGCCCACCACGTTCGCGGGCACCGGCTGGCCCGCGTCGTCCAGCACCCAGGCCTGGAGGCCGGGCGGCACGCGCTCACCGGGGGCCCGGGGCAGCAGCGCGCCTTCCACGGCACCGCCCGCGAGCAGCACCTCCACACCCGAGGCTCGCTGCAGGGCCGACGCCAGCTCCGACGAGGCACCCTCCAGCACCAGCGCTCCGAATGGCGCCAGGGCCTCGCGGGCTCCGGGCAGGTCGGTCAGGGCTCGCGCCAGCCGCGCGGTGGTGTTCAGCAGCACCGCTCCGGACTGGCGCGCCAGCTCCAGCAGCTCGCCCACGCCCTGCTCACCCTCCACCAGCACCTGCTCGCGCTGCGCGTTGGCTTCTGCCTCCGCCAGCACGCGCACCTTCGCCAACCGACGCAGGCCCTCCAACACCACCGGTGTCTCCAGGCCGAAGTCGATGAGGCATGTCACCTCGTCCACGTCCGCCGCGCGCACGTCGCGAAGCCGCTGGAGCCCGCTCTCCACCGTGCCAATGAGGCCGGTCACCTTCGCGTGGTGCTCGAAGGTGTGCTCCAGCAGCGCGTCCAGGTCCTGCGAGGAGAACTTGTCGATCTCCCCCTGGTGGCCCTGCGCCGCGAGCAGCGAGGCGGTGATGTCCGCGGAGCTGCGGAAGTAGCCCAGCAGCGGCTTGCGCACCGTGCGCAGCACCTCCTGCTCGTCGTCGCCGAGGAAGGTGTGGAGCATGCACGTGATGTGGCCCCGGCCCGGATGGCCGTTGCGCCGCCACGCCTCGCGGTACAGCGCCACCTTCGGCTTCAGCTCCTCCAGTGAGTGCGCGAACAGGCCGGTGAGGATGCCCGCGCCCAGCTCGCCCGCCAGCCGGAACGTCTCCGGGTTGGCGGTGGCCGTGAGCCACACCGGCAGCTCCTTCTGCACCGGCTTCGGGCGGACGCCCACCTCCACCATCACGCCGTTGCCGCCCACGCGTTGGATGCGCTCGCCCCGCCACAGGGCTCGCAGCGTCTCCAGGTGCTTGAGGAGGATGTTGCGCCGGTCCGCGTAGTTCTGCGGCGCGAAGATGAAGTCCCGCACGTGCCAGCCGGTGGCCACCGACACGTCCACGCGGCCCTGCGACAGGTTGTCCACCACGGCCCACTGCTCGGCGACGAGCAGCGGATCATGCAGCGGCAGCACCACGCTGCCGGAGCGCAGGCGCACGTTGCGCGTGACGGCGGCCAGCGCCGCGGCGACGACGGCCGGCTGCGGGTAGATGCCGCCGAAGGAGTGGAAGTGTCGCTCGGGCGTCCACACGGCGGAGAAGCCGTTCGCGTCCGCGAACTTCGCGCCCTCCAGCAGCAGCTCGTACTTCGGGCCGCTCATCGCGTCTTCGTCGTTCGCGAAGTAGCTCAGGCTCACGTCGAGCGCGCGTGTGCGCGGGCCGCCGCCGTGCAAACGCACGAGCTGCGCCGTCACCTGCTCGGACGGGAACACCACGCGCAGGCCTCGCGAGAGGGCCCAGAGCGATTCCAGCTCCGGGCGCTCCGCCGTGGCCTCGGTGGCCGCGAGCCACGCGCTCCCCTCGGTGGGGCGAAGGCGTGCGTCCAGCGCGGCGAACAGCTCCGTCAGCGCGGGATGTCCCAGCGCCCACGCGGGCTGTCCGGCACCCGCGGGCAGCAGCCACGCCACGGTGTCCGTCGCGTGCCAGGCCTCCGCTTCGGATGCACCCGTGCCCGAGGTCTCCAGCGCGTCCTCCACGTGCAGCACGCGCGAGGGCTCCAGGCGCGCGGCGGTGACGACGCCCTTCCAGGTGATGATGCGCGGCGAGGCGGCACCCTCGGGCGCGTAGACCGCGAGGTTGCCCAGGTCGGTGGGACCGAGCGCCACCACGGCGGCACCGGCCTCCAGCACGCCCCACAGCGCCGCGACCTTCTCCGGTGAGGGCCGCAGGCACACGACGACGGGTTCACCGGGCTTCACGCCCTGCGTCCGCAGGCGGGTGGCCAGGGCCTGCGCGCGCGTGGACAGCTCCGACCAGGTCCACGTCCGTCCATCCCTCACCAGGGCCACGGTTTCCGGGTGACGGCGTGCGCGTTCGGCCAGCAGCGCGGGCAGCGCGGGCGCGGTGGGGACGGGCAGGGGACGCGGCCAGGCGTTGCGTTCGACTTCCGTGGCGAGCGACAGGCGGGAGAGCCGCTCGTCGGGCTTCGCCAGGGCGGAGGTCAGCAGCGTCTGGAGGTGCTCCAGCATGCGCCGGGCCGTGGCCGCGTCGAACAGCTCGGTGGCGTACTCCAGCGCGCCGTGCACGCCCGCGGGCCCTTCCGACAGGATGAGCGTCAGGTCCGACAGCGTGGTGCCCCATTGCACGGGCGTGCCGGGCACTTCCACGATGGAGGTGCGCACGCCCATCGTGTCCTGCGCGTCGACGCTGGAGACGGCGTTGCTGTGGTAGACGAAGACGGTGTCGGCCATGCGGTCGCGGCCGATGTCCTTGCCCGGGACGAGCTGCTCCACCAGGTACTCGAACGGCACGTCCGGGCGGGCCTGCGCGTCCGCCACCTCCTGGCGCACGCGCTCCAGCAGCTCGCGGAACGTCGGGTCTCCCGCGAGGCTGGTGCGGAACGCCGCCGAGTGCGCCACGTAGCCGATGAGCGACAACAGCTCCGGACGGGTGCGGTTGGCGATGGGCGTCCCGACGATGATGTCCGTCTGCCCCGTGTAGCGGTGCAGCAGCACGTTCCACGCGGCCAGCACCGTCATGTAGCCGGTGAAGCCCTCGCGCTTGCCGAAGGACACCAGCTCCCGGGCGAGCGCCTGCGGGAACGCCACGCTCATGCGCTCCGACGTCAGCGGGCACTTCTCCGGACGCGGCCGGTCCGTGGGCACGCCCAGCTGGCGCGGCATGCCCGCGAGCCGGGTGCGCCACCACTGCTCCTGCTCCGGCACCAGGTGCTCGGCGATGGTGCGGCGCTGCCACGCGCCGAAGTCCGCGTACTGCACGGTCAGCGGCGGCAGCGGCGAAGGCTTGCCCTGGCGGAAGGCGCCGTAGAGCTGGCTCAGCTCGTGGATGAAGATGGCGATGGACAGCGTGTCGCAGACGACGTGATGGATGCAGACGAGCAGCAGGTGCACGTTCTCCGCCTGCCGCAGCAGCGTCGTGCGCAGCACGGGTCCGTTCACCAGGTCGAAGGGCCGCGCCGCGTCCTCGCGGGCCAGGCGCAGTCCTTCCGCCTCGCGCTCCTCGGGCGTGCCTGTGAGCTCCACGCGCTCCAGCGGGATGCGCACGTGCGGGTGGAAGCGCTGCACGGGGCGACCGTCCACGAGGTCGTAGGTGGTCCGCAGCGCTTCGTGGCGGCGGACGATCTCCTGGATGGCGCGCTCCAGGGGCTCCACGGCCGCGTCGCCTTCCAGCTTGAGGACGACGGGGATGTTGTAGGCGGAGAGGCCGGGCAGGTGCTGCTCCAGCCGCCACACGCGCTCCTGCACGAAGGACAGCGGCAGCTCGCCCGTGCGAGGCAGGGCCTCCAGGGGCAGCTCGCGCGTCTGCGTCGCGGCGGGCGCCTGGCTCAACATCGGCTCGATGCGCGCGGCGATGCCGGCCACCGTGGGGGCTTCGAACAGGGCCGCCAGGGGCACCTGCACGCCGAAGGTGTCGCGGAGTTGGTTGAGGAGCTGCGCGGCCATCAGCGAGTTGCCGCCGATCTCCAGGAAGTTGTCGTCGCGCCCGACGAACTCCAGCGCCAGACGCTCGCGCCATAGCGCGGCCACGCGCTCCTCGATGTCACCTCGCGGCGCGTCCGCGCGCGCGGGGGCGTTCGAGGCGGCGGGGAGATTCACGGGGACCACGGCCGACGGGGCCTGCACGGGGACCGCCGTCCGCGCGGACACGTCCCCCACGGGAGCGGAGAGGGTGCCCTGCGAGGATGGCGAAACGGTCACGACGGGGGCCGCCGCCACTTGCGCCTGCCCGGAAGTCGGAGTCCACGCGGACGCGGTTGTTCCTCCCGCTGAGCCTTGCGGGTACGGCTGAACCGTCTGTGCCTGTGCGGACGTATTTGCCCCAAGGGCCGAGCCTTGCGGATGGCCCTGCACCGTCTGCGCGGCGGCCGGCGTCCATGCGGACGTCGACGCTGGGGCGGACAGGGAGCCCTGCACGAGCGACGGATGTGGCGCGGAGGCTGGTGTCTGCGCGGAGGCCGGTGCGATGGCCGTGGGCGCGGCGGTGCGCGTGGCCTCCACCCAGACGCGCTTGCGCTGGAACGGGTACGTGGGCAGGTGGATCCGCAGGCGCTGCTCGTGGGCGTAGAACGCCTTCCAGTCCAGCGCGAGGCCGGTGGTCCACAGCTCGCCCATCGACGCCAGCAGTCCCGCGTGCTCCGGCGTGGTGCTTCCACGACGCACCGAGGGCACGGCCTTCACGCGGTCCTTGTCCTGGCCCAGGCACGCGCGCATCAGCGGCGTGAGGTCCTGACCGGGCCCCACCTCCAACAGCACGCTGCAACCCTCTTCCAGCAGCGCGCCCACGGAGTCGGTGAAGCGCACCGGCTGGCGCATCTGATCCGCCCAGTAGCGCGGTGCGAGCAGCTCGCCCGGGCGGACCCAGGTGCCGGTGAGGCCGGAGACGTAGCGCACCGTCGGTTCGGCGCGGCCCAGCGAGCCCACCACCTTCGCCAGCTCGGGCATCAGCGGTTCCACGTCCGACGAGTGGAACGCATGCGGCGCGGGCATGCGCACCGCTCCCGCGTTGCGGCGCTTCAGCTCTTCCTGGAGCCGTTCAATCTCCCCCACGGGACCGGAGACGACGCACCGGTCCGGCGAGTTGTGGGCGGCGAGCGTCAGGCGGCCCGTCAGGAGCGGCACCACCTGTGCCTCGGACAGCGCGACCGCGAGCATCGCGCCCGGCGGCATGCTGTGCATCAGCGCCCCGCGCGTCACCGCGAGCTTCAGGGCGTCCTCCAGCGACAGCACGCCGGCCACGCACGCGGCCGCGTACTCACCGAAGCTGTGACCCATGACGGCGTAGGGCTTCACGCCCCAGTCCATCCACATCCGCGCCAGCGAGACCTCCACGGCGAAGAGCGCGGGCAGCGCGACGCGCGTGTCGGCCAGCAGCGCGGACTCCGGCGCCTGCGGACCGGGGGCGGCCTGGAGCAGGGTGGTGACGCGCTCGCGCAGCGGGGCCTCCAGCAGCGCGAGGCAGGCGTCCAGGTGCTTGCGGAAGGCGGGCTCGGCTTCGTACAGCTCGCGGCCCATGCCCACCTGCTGGGCACCCTGGCCGGGGAACACGAACGCGACGCGGCGACGGCGCGCGGCCTCCGCGTCCTTTACCGTCACCGGCGTGTACGGCTTGCGCAGCTGCTTCGCGAGGTCCGCCGCGTCTCGCGCCACCACGGTGCGCCGGTGGTCGAACCCCTTGCGGCCCACCGCGTGCGTGAAGGCCACGTCCGCCATGGACAGGTCCGCGCGGGCCTCCGCGTGCGACGCGAGCCGCTGGGACGCGGCTTCCAGCGCCTCGGGCGTGCGCGCCGAGAGCAGGACGACCTGGTGGGACCGCGTGGTGGAACCACTGTGCGACATGGGTGCTTCCTCGAGCACGGCGTGGGCGTTGGTGCCGCCGACGCCGAAGGAGCTGACGGCGGCGCGACGCGGGGTCTCGCCTGCCGGCCAGGGCCGAAGGGTGGTGTTGACGAAGAAGGGGCCCGCGTCGAAGTCGATCTGCGGGTTGGCCTTCTCGAAGTGCAGGCTCGGGGGAATCTCCCCGTGGTGCAGCGCCAGCGCGGCCTTCATCAGGCCCGCGAGTCCGGCCACCGTGTCCAGGTGGCCCATGTTGGTCTTCAGCGACGCGAGCGCGATGGTGCCCCGGGCTTCCGGGCCCAGGCCGTAGGCCCGCTGGAGCGCCGCGACTTCAATCGGGTCGCCCAGCGGCGTGGCCGTGCCGTGCGCCTCCACGTAGCCGATGTCCTTCGGTTGCACGCCCGCGCGCGACAGCGCCTGGGTGATGACGGAGGACTGGCCCTGCACGCTGGGCGCGGTGAAGCCGGACTTGTCCCGCCCGTCGTTGTTCGTCGCCGTGGCGCGGATGACGGCGTAGATGGAGTCGCCGTCCCGCACCGCGTCGTCCAGGCGCTTGAGCACCACCGCCGCCACGCCGTTGCCGGAGATGGTGCCCTTCGCCTTCGCGTCGAACGCGCGGCAGTGGCCATCGGGAGAGAAGATCAACCCCTCCTGGTAGACGTACCCCGTGCGCTGCGCCGCGCTCAGGCGCGTGGCGCCCGCGATGGCCACGTCCGACAGCCCCGCCAGCAGGTTCTGGCAGGCGAGGTGGGCCGCCACGAGGCCCGTGGAGCACGCGGTGTAGACGAGCGTGCTCTCCCCCGTCAGGCCCAGCTTCCAGGACGTCTTCTGCGCCAGGCTCTGGTGCGTCGCGGTGCCGTACAGCTCGAAGAACGCGGCCCCGTCCAGCGGCATGTTCTGCTGCACCGCCTGCGCATAGCCGGAGTCGTTCGCGCCCGCGTACAGCGAGATGTCACCAGGGAACTGCTCCGGTTCGATGCCCGCGTCTTCCAGGGCCGCCCAGGTGCACTGGAGGAAGAGCCGCTGCTGCGGATCCGTCCACTGCGCCTCGCGCAGCGACATGTCGAAGAAGGCGTGGTCGAACTGGTCGATGTCGTCGAGCACGCCGCCCGCGGGGACGAAGCCCGGGTGCTGCCACAGCTCCATGCCCTCGGGCAGGCCGGGCAGGTGCTCTAGCTCCTCTGGCGTGAAGCGGGAGATGGACTCAACGCCCTCGCGCAGGTTCTTCCAGAAGTCCTCCACGGAGCCCGCGCCGGGGAAGCGTCCCGCCATGCCGATGATGGCGATGTCGGACGACCCGGACGCCTGAGGGGCGCGCGTGCGCGGCGGGGCCACGGGCGCGGACGGCGCGGGCGTGGCGGATTCGATACGGCCGAGTGCACCGCCCGACTCGCGCTCCAGGCGCAGGGCGAGGCCGTGGACGGTGGGGTGCTCGAAGAGCCACACCACGGGCAGCTCGTGTTTCAGCTCCTCCCGCAGGCGCGTGGAGACGCGCACCACGGAGAGGGACGTGCCGGCCAGGTCCTCGAAGAAGTGGTCGTGCACGCCGACGCGCTCGAGGCCCAGCTCGCGCGCCCAGATGGCCGCGATCTTCTCCTCCAGCGGGTTGCCGGGCTCCACGAAGCGGCCCGCGCCGCCGGACGCGGTGGCGGTGGGCGCGGGCAGGGCCTTGCGGTCCACCTTGCCGTTGGGGTTCAGCGGCAGCGCGGGCAGCACGACGAAGGCCGACGGCACCATGAACTCGGGCAGCCGCTGGCGCAGGTGCTCGCGGAGGTCGGTGGGCGAGAGGGCCGTCTCAGGCGTCGCGGGGACAGCGTAGGCGACGAGCCGCTTGTCACCGGGCACGTCCTCGCGCACCAGGACGATGGTCTCGCGCACGCCGGGCGTGGACATCACGGCGGCCTCGACCTCCGACAGCTCGATGCGGAAGCCACGCACCTTCACCTGCGTGTCGATGCGGCCCAGGAAGTCCACGGCGCCATCGGTGCGCCAGCGCGCCAGGTCGCCCGTGCGGTAGAGCCGCTCTCCGGGACGTCCGCTGAACGGATCCGGGATGAAGCGCTCGGCCGACAGGTCCGGGCGGGACAGGTAGCCTCGCGCGAGGCCGTCACCGCCGATGCACAGCTCGCCGGGCACGCCTACCGGCACGGGCCGCAGGTGCGCATCCAGGATGTACACCTGCGTGTTGGAGATGGGCGGGCCAATGGGAACGCTCGTGCCCACGTCTTCCGCCCGCGTCACGCGCAGGCAGTTGGAGAAGACGGTGCCCTCCGTGGGGCCGTAGCCGTTGGTGACGGGGATGCCCAGCGTCTCGATGACCTTGCGCGTGTGCGTGGGCGAGAGGATGTCGCCAGCCGGGATCACCTGCCGCACGCCGCGCAGCATCTCCAGCCCCACGTCCACCACCTGGGAGAACAGGCCCGTGGACATGTAGAGCGTCGTGACGCCGTGGCGCCGCAGCACGCGGCCCAGCAGCTCCAGGTCCGTGGGCGGCTGGGGCGGGAAGACGGCGAGCTTGCTGCCGGTCAGCAGCGCGGCCCAGACCTCCATGGTGGAGATGTCGAAGGAGATGGGCGCCATGAGGAGGAGCGTCTCCTGGGGTCCCATGTCCACGTACTTCGCGCCGTACATCAGGCGCAGGACGCCCCGGTGCTCCACCGCCACGCCCTTGGGGCGGCCGGTGCTGCCCGACGTGAAGTCCACGTAGGCCAGGTTGCGCGGGTGCGGCCGGACGCCCGTCGGGGACGTGGGCTGCGCGTCCAGGCTCAGCTCCTCCACGAACAGGCAGGGCACCGCGTCGGACACCGGCAGGCTCGGCCGCAGCGCTCGCGTGGTGATCAGCAGCCGGGGCGGTGCGTCCTCCAGCATGTACGTCAGCCGCTGCGTCGGGTATGCGGCATCCAGCGGCACGTAGGCGCCACCGGCCTTGAGGATGGCCAGGAGTGACACCACGATTTCGGTGGACCGCTCCAGGCACACGCCCACCAGCGAGTCCAACCCGATGCCGTTCTCGCGCAACAGGTGGGCAAGCTGGTTTGCCCGCGCATCGAGCTGCGCGTAGGTGAGGCGCTCGTCCCCGAACTCCAGGGCGATGGCTTCCGGGCGCAGGCGGACCTGCTGCTCGAACAGCTCCGGGATGGACCCATCGCGCGGGTACTCCACGTCGGTGGCGTTCCAGTCCACCAGGAGCTGCTGACGCTCGGGCGGCGTGAGCCACTCCAGCGTGGACAGCGGCGCCTCGGGCGAGGCGACCACGGACTCCAGCAGCCGGCGCAGGTGGCCGGCCATGCGGACCGCCGTGGCGTGCTCGAACAGGTCGGTGCTGTATTCGAGGACACCGCGCAGACCGTCCGGGGACTCGGAGAGCAACAGCCCCAGGTCGAACCGGGCCGTGGCGTTCTCCACCTCCACCGGGCGCAGCGTGAGGCCCGGGGCCTTCAGCTCGCCCTGCGGCGCGTTCTGCAGCGCGAGGATGACCTGCACCAGCGGGTTGCGGCTCAGGTCGCGCTGCGGCTGGAGCTCCTCGACGAGCTTCTCGAACGGCAGGTCCTGGTGCTCGTAGGCCGCGAGCGTGGTGTCGCGCACCTGCGAGAGCAGCGCGCGGAAGGAGTCCTTCGCGTGGACGCGCCCGCGCAGCACCAGCGTGTTGACGAAGAAGCCGACGAGTCCTTCCAATTCACCGTGGCGACGGCCCGCGACGGGCGAGCCGACGAGCAACTCCTCCTGGCGCGTGTAGCGGGACAGGAGCACCTGCCACGCGGCCAGCAGCGCCATGAACGGCGTTGCGTTCTCCTGCCGCGCGAGTGACAGCAGCCGCTGCGTCAGCTCCAGCGGCAGGTGCACGGGCAGCAGCCCTCCGCGCGAGGAGCGCAGGGCCGGACGGGGCTTGTCGGTGAGCAGCTCCAGGACGCGCGGCGCCCCGGCCAGGTGCTCCTTCCACCACGTCACCTCCTGGGCGAGCACGTCACCCTGGAGCCACTGGCGCTGCCACGCGGCGAAGTCGGCGTACTGCACCGGCAGCGGCGGCAGCGACGGCGTCGTCCCGGTGGAGAAGGCCGCGTAGCCGGTGGCCACCTCGCGCACCAGCACGCCCATGGACCAGCCGTCGGAGACGACGTGGTGCATGTTGAGCAGCAGGACGTGGAGCTTCGCGTCCAGGCGCAGCAGGCGCGTGCGCAGCAGCGGGCCCGTGCCCAGGTCGAACGCCGCGCCGGCTTCCTCCGCGGACACGCGGTGCGCCTCGGCCTCGCGGCCGCTGGACGGCACCGGCTCCAGGTCGGTGAGGGGGAGCGTCCACGGGGTTGCCGGGTGGACGCGCTGGATGGGCTGTCCGTCCTTCAGCGCGAAGGTGGTGCGCAGGGACTCGTGGCGCGCGACCAGGTGCTCCAGGGCGCGGCGGAGGGACTCGACGTCCAGCGTGCCTTCCAGCCGGACCGCGACGGGGATGTTGTACTGGCTGCCGCCGGGCTGGAGCTGATCCACCACCCACAGTCGCTGCTGGGAGAAGGACAGGGGCAGGTCCGCGTCGCGGCGCACCGGGCGCAGCGGCGGGAGCTGGGAGGTCGTCGCGCGGGAGAGCAGCAGCGCCTCCACGTGCCCGGTGAGACGGGCCACGGTGGACGCGTCGAAGAGCGTGCGCAGCGGCAGCTCCACGCCGAAGGTGGAGCGCACGCGCGAGACGAGCTGCGTGGCCAGGAGCGAGTGGCCTCCCAGCGCGAAGAAGTCGTCGTGCAGCCCCACGCGCTCCAGGTTCAGCAGCTCGCCGAAGAGGGCGGCGATGCGCTGCTGGAAGAGGGTCAGGCTCTCCGGCGCGGTGGGCGTGGACGCGGTGGCGAGGGCGCGTGCATCCGGGGCTGGCAGCGCGTGGCGATCCAGCTTCCCGTTGGGCGTCAGCGGGAGCGCGGGCAGCGACACGAAGGCCGACGGCACCATGTGGGCCGGCAGCCGTTCGGTGAGGAAGGCGCGCAGGGCCGCGGTGTCCGGTTCGGCGGCGCCAGGCACCACGTAGGCCACGAGGCGGTGGTCGCCCGGGGACTGCTCGCGCACCAGCACCACGGCTTCACGCACCTGCGGGTGCTGGAGGAGGAAGGCCTCCACCTCCGCCGGTTCGATGCGGAAGCCGCGCAGCTTCACCTGCGCATCCACGCGGCCTACGAAATCGAGCGTGCCGCGTTCATTCCAGCGCGCCCGGTCGCCGGTGCGGTACAGCCGCGCTCCGGGCAGGTTGCTGAAGGCGTCGGGCACGAAGCGCTCGGCCGTCAGGGCGGGCTGGCCCAGGTAGCCTCGCGCGAGTCCGACGCCGCCCAGATACAGCTCACCGGGGACGCCCGTGGGCACGGGCTGACCGTGCGCATCCAGCACGTAGGCGCGCATGCGCGTCAGCGGCCCGCCGATGGGGATGGCGGTGGCATCAGCGGGCAGGCCCGCGACCTCCTGCGAGGTGGCGCAGACGGTGGCCTCGGTGGGGCCGTAGAGGTTCACCAGATGCTGGGGCCCCTGCGCTCCGAGCACCTGGAGCGCCGCGCGTGCATCCGCCTTCTCTCCGCCGAAGAAGAGGTAGCGCATGCTCGCGAAGGCCGACGGCACCTCGCGCGCGACCTGGTGGAAGAGGGCCGTGGTGAGCAGGGCCGTGGTGGCGCCTGCGTCCTTCAGGCGCTTCGCGAGTGCTCGCGGGGACAGCGTCACGTCGCGCGGGATGACGACCAGCCGCGCGCCGTTGAGCAGCGCGCCCCAGATCTCGAAGGTGGCCGCGTCGAACGACGGCGTGCCCACCTGGGCCATGCAGTCCGTCGGGCGCAGGTCCACGTAGTCCGTGTCCCGCACGAGGTGGACGATGGAACGGTGGGTGATGCCCACGCCCTTCGGCAGGCCGGTGGAGCCAGAGGTGTAGAGGACGTACGCGAGCTGATCCGCCGCGACGCGAGGGCCCTGGGGGGCTTGCGTGGACTGGCGTGCGAGCACCGGCGCGTCCGAGTCCAGGGACACCGTGGGGAGCGTGTGCTCGGGCAGCGAGTCGCGCAGGGACTGCTGCGTCACCACCGCCGACACGGCGGAGTCCTGGAACATGAAGGCCAGGCGCTGCCGGGGATAGGCGGGCTCCAGCGGCACGTAGCAGCCACCGGCCTTGAGGATGCCCAGCAGGCCGACCATCAGGTCCAGCCCGCGCTCCACGCACAGCCCGATGCGCGCCTCCGGCGGGAAGCCGAGCGATCGCAGGTGATGCGCGAGCTGGTTGGCGCGTGCATCCAGCTCCGCGTAGGTGAGGGTCTGGCCCTCGTGCTCGACGGCCACGGCGTCCGGGGCGCGCCGGGCGTGCGACTCGAAGAGGCTCGGGAGGGTGTCCTCCACGGGGGCGGTGGAGCGCGTCGTGTTCCAGTCCACGAGCACGCGCTGACGCTCCGCGCCCGCGAGGAGTGAGAGCGTGGACAGCGGAGCGTCCGGCCGGGCGCACAGCGCGTCGAGCAGGACGGCGTAGTGCTCCATCATCCGGCGGACGGTGGAGGCGTCGAACAGGTCGGTGCCGTAGCCGATGGAGCCGGTGAAGCCCTCGGCGGTCTCCTGGAAGTTGAGGTCCAGGTCGAACTTCGCGGTGGTGGCTTCGGCTTCACGCAGCTTGAGGCTCAGGCCGGGCAGCTCCAGCGCGCCCAGGTGCGCGTTCTGCAGCGCGAAGGACACCTGGAAGAGGGGCGAGCGACTGGCGTCACGTTGCGGCTGGAGCGCTTCGACGAGCTTCTCGAAGGGGACGTCCTGGTGCTCGTACGCGGCGAGGGTGGACCGCTTCACCTGGCGCAGCAGGGCGCGGAAGGAGGCGCGGGAGTCGATGCGCGCACGCAGGACAAGCGAGTTGACGAAGAAGCCGATAAGGCCTTCGGTCTCCGCGCGGTTGCGGTTGGCGATGGGCGCGCCGACGGAGACGTCCTGCTGACCGGAGTAGCGGGAGAGCAGGAGCTGGAAGGAGGCCAGCAGCGCCATGAACGGCGTGGCGCCTTCCTGCTGCGCCAAGGACTTGAGGGCGCTGGAGACAGCCGCGGACAACGAGACCGGGAGCGACGCGCCCCGGAAGGACTGCACCGCGGGACGGGGCCGGTCGGTGGGCAGCTCCAGCGCCGCGGGCGCACCCGCGAGCTGCTGACGCCAGAAGTCGAGCTGCGCTTCGAGCACGTCTCCCTGGAGCCACTGCCGCTGCCAGACCGCGAAGTCGGCGTACTGCACCGGCAGCAGGGGCAGGGTCGGAGCCTGTCCGGTGGTGAAGGCGCGGTAGAGGGCGGCGAACTCGCGCACCATGACGCCCACGGACCAGCCGTCCGAGGCGATGTGGTGGGTGAGCACCAACAGCACGTGCTGCTTCGCGCCCAGGCGCACCAGCACGGCGCGGAAGAGCGGACCTCGCGACAGGTCGAACGGACGTGACGCGTGTTCCGCGATGAGGCTTCGCAGACGGAGCTCGCGCTCGGACGCCGACAGGGACCCCAGGTCGATGCGCTCGAAGGCGCACGGGGCGGGCGGCGCGATGCGCTGCACGGGACCGCTCTGTCCCGGAGCGAAGGTCGTGCGCAGGACCTCGTGCCGCCGCACGAGTGCGTCCAAGGCCTGCTGGAGCGCGGCGGGGTCGAGCGCTCCCTCCAGGTGGAGGACGCCCGGGACGTTGTAGACGGTGCTGCCGGGTTCGAGCTGATCCAGGAACCACAGCCGCTGCTGCGCGAAGGAGAGCGGCAGGACACCGTCGCGCGACACCGGCACCATCGGTGGGGCTTGTGGCGCCCGGGCCTGGGTGCGCACGGTATCGATGCGTCCGGCGAGCGCTTCGAGCGTGGGGGCCTCGAATAGCACGCGCAGGGGCAGCTCCACGCCGAAGGCAGCGCGGAGGCGGGAGACGAGCTGCGTGGCCAGGAGCGAGTGGCCACCCAGGGCGAAGAAGTCGTCCCCGGCGCCCACGGTGTCGAGCTTCAGCACGTCGGCCCAGAGGGTCGCGAGCTGACGCTCGGTGTCCGTCTCGGGCGGGCGCGACGCGGCGCGCACCACGGAGCCTGCGTCGGGCGTGGGCAGGGCCTTGCGGTCCACCTTGTTGTTGGCGTTGAGCGGCAGCGCGTCCATCAGGACGAAGGCCGCGGGCACCATGTACTCGGGCAGGTGCTGCTTGAGCGTGGTGCGCAGCGTTTCCGGCGTGGGTGCTTCATTGCCCTGGGGGACCACGTACGCGACGAGGCGCTTGTCTCCGGGGCTGTCCTCTCGCACGAGGACGATGGCTTCACGGACGCCGGGCACCTGGCGCAGGACGGTTTCGATTTCGCCTGGCTCGATGCGGAAGCCGCGCAGCTTCACCTGGAAGTCGGTGCGGCCCAGGAAGTCGAGCGCCCCGTCGGCCAGCCAGCGCACCTTGTCGCCGGTGCGGTAGAGGCGTGCGCCCGGAGTCGTCCCGAAGGGATCCGGCAGGAAGCGCTCGGCGGTCAGCGCGGGCTGCTGGAGGTAGCCCCAGGCGAGCCCTTCGCCTCCGACGTACAGCTCTCCGGGCACGCCCACGGGGACCGGTTGCAGGTCCGGATCCAGCACGTAGGCCGTGGAGTTGGAGATGGACCGGCCGATGGGCAGCGAGCCACCGACGGGCGTCCCGGGCTCCAGGGGCTGGCTGGTGGAGAACGTGGTGTTCTCCGTGGGCCCGTATACGTGGAAGAAGCGGGTGCCCGGGCGCATGCGCAGCAGGTGCTCGCGAGCGCGCGCGAGGGGCATGGCTTCGCCGCCGGCCATGAGCTGGGACACGTTCGCCAGCGCTTCGGGCTCGTGCTGCACCAACTGGGCGAAGAGGGCGGTCGTGATGAAGAGGGAGGAGACGCGGTGGTGCCGCAGCAGCTCGGCGACCTCTTCCAGCGAGAGCGCGTGCGGAGGGGGCAGCACCAGCCGGGCCCCGTGGAGCAGCGGGCCCCACAGCTCCAGGGTGGAGGCGTCGAAGGCGACGGGGGCCAGTTGGAGGAAGACCTCCTGCGGACCGAAGCGCAGGAAGGTGTTGTCGCGCACCAGCCGCGTGACGGCGCGCTGGGGGATGCAGACTCCCTTGGGCCGGCCCGTGGAGCCGGACGTGAACATCACGTAGGCCAGGCTGTCGCCGCCCATGCCCGGGACGTCCAGCGCGGAGTCCGGCTTCGACGCGAGCCGCGCGCGCCAGTCGGCGTCGAGGCAGAGCGTCGAGCGGAAGAGGGGCGACAGGGACGCGGTGAACCGCTCCTGCGTGAGGAGCAGGTTGGCCCCGACGTCCTGGAGCATCAGGCCCAGGCGCTCCTGCGGGTGGGACGCATCCAGCGGGACGTAGGCGCCTCCTGCCTTGAGGATGGCGAGGATGGAGACGACCAGCTCGAACGAACGCTCCAGCGAGAGCGCGACGCGGGAGCCATGCCCGACACCGAGGCTCCGCAGGTGATGCCCGAGCTGATTCGAGAGCGAGTCGAGCTGGGAGTACGTCAGCTCCTGCTTGCCCTGCACGAGGGCGATGGCGTCCGGGGTGAGCGCGGTCTGCCGTGAGAAGAGGGCGGCCAGGGACGGCTCGCGCGGGTAGTCGCGAGTGGTGGCGTTCCAGTCCACGAGCACGCGCTGGCGCTCGTCGCCGGTCAGCAGCGAGAGCGTGGACAGCGGCGCGTCAGGCCGGGCGCACAGCGCGGCCAGCAACACGCCGTAGTGCTCCATCATCCGGCGGACGGTGGACGCGTCGAAGAGGTCGGTGCTGTAGCCGATGGAGCCGGCGAGGCCCTCGGCGGTCTCCTGGAAGTTGAGGTCCAGGTCGAACTTCGCGGTGGCGGTCTCGGGCTCGCGCAGGCTCAGCCGCAGGCCGGGCAGCTCCATCGCGCCCATGGGGGCGTTCTGCAGCGCGAAGATGACCTGAAACAGCGGTGAACGGCTCAGATCGCGCTGGGGCTGGAGCGCTTCGACGAGCTTCTCGAAGGGGACGTCCTGGTGCTCGTACGCGGCGAGGGTGGACTGCTTCACCTGGCGCAGCAGGGTGCGGAAGGAGGCCCGGGAGTCGATGCGCGCGCGCAGGACGAGCGAGTTGACGAAGAAGCCGATGAGGCCTTCGGTCTCCGCGCGGTTGCGGTTGGCGATGGGCGCGCCGACAGAGACGTCCTGCTGACCGGAGTAGCGCGAGAGCAGGAGCTGGAAGGAGGCCAGCAGCACCATGAACGGCGTGGCGCCTTCCTGCTGCGCCAGGGCCTGCACCGGATCCACGATGGCGCGTGACAGGAGGACCGGGAGCGACGCGCCCCGGAAGGACTGCACGGCGGGACGAGGCCGGTCAGTGGGCAGCTCCAGCGCCGCGGGCGCACCCGCGAGTTGCTGACGCCAGAAGTCGAGCTGCGCTTCGAGCACGTCTCCCTGGAGCCACTGACGCTGCCAGACCGCGAAGTCGGCGTACTGCACCGGCAGCGGGGGCAGGCTCGGGGTCTGCTCGGTGAAGAAGGCGCGGTAGAGCGCGGCCAGCTCGCGCACCATCACGCCGAGCGACCAACCGTCCGACACGATGTGGTGCAGCGTTACGAGGAGCGCGTGACGCGTGGGCTCCAGCCGCAGCAGGGTGGCCCGTAGCACGGGGCCGTTCTTCAGGTCGAACGGACGCAGGGCCTCTTCGGTGGCGAGGCGTCGGGCCTCGGACTCGCGCGCATCGGGGGCCAGGTGCGCCAGGTCGATGATGGGCAGTGCGGTCAGCCCCGTGGCGTGGATGACCTGGACGGGTGAGTCGCCGTCGGGCGGGAAGGTGGTGCGCAGGACCTCGTGGCGTTCCACCAGGGCATGCAGGCTCTGCTCGAGCGCCTTCGGGTCGAGCTCACCCTCCAGCCACACCACGCCGGGCACGATGTAGAAGGCGCTGTCGGGCTGGAGTTGATCCAGGAACCACAGGCGCTGCTGGGAGAACGACAGCGGCAAGGTGCCTTCGCGCGACACCCGCACCAGGGGCGGTGCCTGCTTCGCGGCGTCGGTGTTGGCGGAGTCCAGGCGCGCGGCCAGGGCGGCGAGGGTCGGAGCCTCGAACACGGCCCGCAGGGGCAGCTCCACGTCGAAGACGGCGCGCACGCGGGAGACGAGCTGGGTGACTCGCAGCGAGTGGCCACCGAGCGCGAAGAAGTCGTCCTCCGCGTTCACCGCGTCCAGGCTCAACACCTCCGTCCAGAGCGCCGCGAGTCGGCGCTCGGTGTCGGTGGAGGGCGGGCGCGAGGGGACGCGCACCACGGCGCTCGCGTCGGGCGCGGGCAGGGCCTTGCGGTCCACCTTGCCGTTGGCGTTGAGCGGCAGTGCCTCCAGCAGCATGAAGGCCGCGGGCACCATGTACTCGGGCACCCGCTGGCGCAGGTGCTCCCGGAGATCGGACGGGGAGGGGTGGGCCGTCTCCGGAGCGGTGGGCACCACGTATGCGACGAGGCGCTTGTCTCCGGGGACGTCCTCGCGCACGAGGACGACGGCTTCGCGGACGCCGGGCACCTGGCGCACGGCGGCTTCGACCTCGCCGGGCTCGATGCGGAAGCCGCGCAGCTTCACCTGGAAGTCGACGCGGCCCAGGAAGTCCAACGTGCCGTCGGGCCGCCAGCGCACCGAGTCGCCCGTGCGGTAGAGGCGCGCGCCCGGGGTGGTGCTGAAGGGATGCGGAACGAAGCGCTCGGCCGTCAGCGCCGGCTGGTGCAGGTAGCCCCACGCGAGCCCTTCGCCGCCGACGTACAGCTCGCCCGGCACGCCCACGGGCACCGGCCGCAGCGCCCCGTCCAGCACGTACGCCGTCGAGTTCCCGATGGGACGGCCAATGGGAATCGATGCTCCCGGCGCGTCCGTGGGCCGCAGGGTGTGGGTCGTGGAGAACGTCGTGTTCTCCGTAGGGCCGTAGCCGTTGATCAGCACGGCCTGCGAGGGAAGCCGTGACAGGTGATCGCGCACCCGCTGGACGGGCAGCACGTCACCGCCCGCGAGCACCTGGGGCACGGTCGCCAGGGCGTCGGGGTGGTGCAGGACCATCTGCTCGAAGAGGGCGGCCGTCAGCCAGAGTGTGGTGACGCGGTGATGGCGCAACAGCTCCGCCACCTCGGACAAAGAGAGGTCCTGCGCGGGCGCGAGCACCAGGTGGGCGCCATGCAGCAGCGCGCCCCACAGCTCCAGGGTGGAGGCGTCGAACGCGGCGGGGGCCAGCTGGAGGAAGACCTCCTGGGGCCCGAAGCGCATGAAGCCATTGCCGCGCACCAGCCGCACGACGGCACGGTGGGGAATGCACACGCCCTTGGGTCGGCCCGTGGAGCCGGACGTGAACATCACGTAGGCGAGGCTGTCGCCGCCCACGCCCGAGACTTCCGGTGCGGAGTCCGGCAGTGAGGCGAGCTGCGCACGCCAGTCCGCGTCCAGGCAGAGCGTCGCGGGGACGAGCGGGGAGAGCGTGTCCGCGAGCCGCTCGCGCGTGATGAGCAGGCGCGCTCCGACATCCTGGAGCATCAGCGCCAGACGCTCGCGCGGATGCGAGACCTCCAGCGGGACATAGGCCGCGCCCGCCTTGAGGATGGCGAGCAGGGACACCACCAGCTCGAAGGAGCGCTCCAGGCCCAAGACGACGAAGTCACCGGGGCGGACTCCCAGCTCCTGGATCCGCCGGGCAAGCTGGTTGGAGAGCGCGTCGAGCTGCGCGTAGGTGAGCGACTGGCCCTGGAAGGAGAGGGCGATGGCGTCGGGCGTGGTGCGCGCCTGGGCCTCGAAGAGCGAGGGGATGCCCTCGGACGACGGGAACTCCGCGCGGGTGTTGTTCCACGCGTGCAGGACCTGCTGCCGCTCCTCGGACGTGAGGAGCGTGACGTCCGACAGCCGCGCCTCCGGTGCTCCGACGATGGACTCCAGCACCGTGGCGACGTGGCCCAGCATCCGCTGGACCGTGGCCGCGTCGAAGCGGGCCTTGTCGTAGGTGAGTTGCAGCTCCAGGTCCGTGGCGTCCGGGAGCACCACGAAGCTCAACGGGTAGCCGGTGCGCGCGTGCGTGCGCGAGAAGCCATCCACCGGCAGCCGCGCCGTCATCTCGGGCGCGAGCCCGCGACGCGGCAGGTTCTCGAAGATGACCAGGCTCTGGAAGAGGGGCTGGCCGCGGGGCACGTCGCTCCAGCCCTGCACGTCCACCAGCGATACGTATTCGTAGTCACGCGCGGCGAACTGCTCCGCTTGCAGCGCCTTCAGCCACGACAGCACCGACGCGTCCGAAGGCAGCCGCACGCGGCTCACCTGCGTGTTGATGAACGTGCCCAGCATGCCATCCACGCCGGGCAGTGAGGGCGGACGTCCGGACACGACCGTGCCGAAGGCCACGTCGTCCTGTCCGCTGTACCGGCCCAACGTCAGCGCCCACGCGCCCTGCACCAGCGTGCTCAACGTCACCTGGTACTGCCGCGTGAACGTCGCCAGTCGGCCGCTCAGCCCCGCCCCCGGACGCAGGGACTGGGTGCCGTAGGCCTCCACCTCCGTGCCGGGCGCGGACGGACGGTCCACCGCGAGCGGCGTGGCGGCGCGGAAGCCACCCAGCCGCTCACGCCAGAAGCGCTCCGCCTGCCCCCGGTCCTGCTTCGACAGCCAGCCGATGTAGTCCCGGTACGGCCGGGCCGGCTCCAGCTTCGGCTCCTCGCCCCGGCTGAGCGCGTCGTAGGTGAGGAACAGCTCCCGCATGCACACGGGCAGCGACCAGCCATCCATCACCAGGTGGTGGTAGCTGAGCATGCACCGCGTGAGCGCGGGCCCGCAGCGCACCAGCGTGAAGCGCAGCAGCGGCGCCGCGGACAGGTTGAAGCCCTCGCGCTGATCCTGCTCCAGGCGGGCCGCGAAGCGCGATTCCTGCGCCTCGGGCGGCACCTGGGTCCAGTCCTCCAGACGCCACGTCGGCTCGATGAGCCGGCGCACCGCCTGGAGGGGTTCCTTCATGCCTTCCCAGAAGAACGCCGTGCGCAGGGGCGTGTGACGCCCCACCATCCGCTGCCACGCCTGTTGGAGCGTGGCCACGTCCAGCTCCCCGCGCCAGGACCAGTAGACCTGTTCCACGTAGGTGCCCGGCGCGCCGAGCGTGTGGAACAGCAGGCCCTGCTGCATGGGCGAAAGACGGTAGATGTCGTCGACGTTCTTCATGGTGTTGCCTCAGCCCTCCGACCCGTCCGCATCGTTGATGAGCGCCGCGAGCGCCCCCAGCTGCGAGTCATCCAGGCCCGCCAGGGGGAAATCCACGGATGACAATGCCGCGCGGGTGTCCTGCTCCTCGCTGCCCAGCGTGCGCAGCGCACCGAGGACCTCCCCCGCGAGCCGCGACGCCGTCGCCTGCGTGTACGTCCCGTCGTCGTAGGCGCAGCGCACGTGCAGGCGCCCGCCGGACAGGAACGTCTCCACTTCCAACGCGTACCCACCCGTCGCACGGTGGGCCCCAGGCAGCAGGCCCGCACCGAACGGCGACGCGTCCTCCGTGGAATCCACTGCTCCCAGGTGCCGCACGAGCACCTCCGCCCGGGGCAGGCGGCGCAGGCGCTCGGACAGCTCACCGTGCGCCCCGTCGCGCAGCAGGCCGAAGCCGATGCCCCGGCGCGGCACGCGGCGCATGCGCTCCTTCGCGGCCTTGAGCGCGTCGCTCGCCCCCTGTCCGCGCTCCAGCTCCAGCAGCAGCGGCCAGGTGACGTCGAAGCAGCCCACCGTGCGGGAGAAGTCCTGGCCGTCGAACGCGTCGCGTCCATCCGTCACGACATCCACCCGCAGCCGGCCTCCACCCGTCCAGGCCGCCAGCGCCTGACCGAGCGCCGCCAGCGCGCCCTCCGCCACGTCCGCACGCCACGTCCCGGAGAGCTTCTCGTGGAGCCGCCGCGTCTCGTCCTCCGACAGCGACACCTCCACGACCCGCGAGGCCCCCGACGCGCTGCCCGCGCGCTCCACCGGCAGCTTCGTGGTGCCCTCTCCCGCGGCACCCGTCCACACCGACTCCTCCTTGCGCAGTGACTCGGAGGCGGCCTCTTCCGCCAGCCGCTCCGCCCAGCGCTTGAAGGATGCCGTCTTCGTGCGAAGGCCCGGTCCACCGCGCGCATGGCGCACGGCCGCGGACAGGTCCTCCACCAGGAGCCGCCACGAGGCCCCATCCACCGCCAGCCCGTGCGCCGCGATCAGCAGCTGGCTGCCCGCGCCGCCCTCCAGCCGCACCCACGCGGCCGACACGAGCGGGCCCGCGCCCACGTCCAGCTTCGCGCGGAGCTTCTCCTCCTCGCCGTGCAGCGCCGCTTCGTGTTCAGCGGCCGGCAGCGCGCGCAGGTCCACCTCCGCGAAGGGCACCTCCGCACCCGGAGCCGTGCCCGCCTGCTGCCACCCGGACACGCCGCGCGTGAAGCGCAGGCGCAGGGCGTCGTGGTGCGACAGCACCGTGCCCAACGCCTGGGACAGCGCGGACGCCTCCACCGCGCCGCGCACCGCCACCCGCGCCACCCGGGTGGAGGCCGCGACGGGCGCCTCCAGCAGCCGGCGCTGCTCGGGGGTGAGCGGGGCAGGGCCCACCACCGGCCCCTGCTCGGCCTGCTTCGCCACGATGCCGGCGATCATCGCCGCCAGCTCCGCGATGGTGGAGTACTGGAAGAACTGCTGCGGGCTCAACTGCAACCCGGACTGGCTGCCGCGCGCGATGATCTGGATGGCCTGCACGGAGTCGCCGCCCAGCTCGAAGAAGTTGTCGTTCACGCCCACCTTGTCGATGCCGAGCACCGCCTGCCAGGCCTCGGCGATGCGCTGCTCGATGTCGTTGCGCGGCGCCACGTACTCCGTCTTCAGCTTGGGGCGGGCCTGCTGCTCGCCGGGGGCACGCGTCTCGCCCACCGCCTGCAGCACGCGCTCGCGCACCACCTCGTCCGTGTGGGCGATGGTCGCGTGCAGGTCGCGCACGGAGACCACCACCTGGGACGCCAGGGCCGAGGCGAGGATGCGCTCCAGCGCCGTCACTCCCTCGCTCGGAGCGATCTCCTTGCGCTCGTCGGTGGGGAGCACCTTCGCCAGCGCGGATTCGCGGGCGGCGGCGGCCAGGGCGCGCAGCTCGGCGGCGGGGTCGTTGACGCGCTTCTGCGTCAGCCGCTCCACCTCCACCAGGACGCGGCCCTGCTCGTCCATCATCGTGAGGTCGAAGGCGAGCGTCTCGTCGCCGTTGGACGACTCGTTGGCCCGGAAGCGCGCGTGGCTGTACACGCGGCGCGGCAGCTCGCCGTGCAGGCGCAGCACCTTGTAGCCGAAGGGCAGGTAGTAGCCGTGCTCCGCGAGGAAGCTCTTGGCGATGCCCGACGTGCGGTCGATGAGCGACGGGTGGAAGAGGAGCTGCTCGAAGTCGCCGGTGAACTCCGGCATCAGCTCCAGCACCATCAGCAGCTCGTTGTCACCCGGGAGGATGGCCTGGACGCTGCGCCAGCGCGGCCCCAGCTCCTGCTCGTATTCGGCCTCCAGCGACTGCGGGCGCGGCTTGTCGCAGCGCTTGCGGATGGCCTCCAGGTCCTCCACGCGCGCCACGCGGGGCCCGCCGAAGCGCACCCGGCCCGCTGAATGGTCCGTGCCCTTGCCCACGCCGCCCGGCGGCAGGCTCTTCACGCCCCAGCGGTAGCCGTCCCCGTCCTTCTCCAGGGTGAGGCGCACCTCGCGCGTCTCGTTCTCCGGCACGCGCAGCGGCGCGAGGAAGTAGTTGTCCAACAGCTCGATGGTGCGGCCCCTGGCCTCGTCCGCCACGGCGGCGCGCACCATCTCGAAGTACGTCACGCCCGGCACCGTGGGGTTGCCGAGGATGCGGTGCTCGTCCGTCACCCACTGCGAGCGCGGCTCGCCGAAGGTGCCGGAGAAGACCTTGCGTTGCGGCGTATCCACCAGGCAGCGGTGGACGAACGGGTGCGGGATGGCGCGGCCCTCGCCCGTCTGCGTGGCAGGCCTCGCGGCCATGCCGACCTCGTCCCACGCGCCCCAGTTGATGGACACCGCGTAGGTGCCCGTGCGCGCCTGGAACGCGCGGGTGAAGGCGTCCAGGTACGCGTTGGCCGCCGTGTAGTCCACCTGGCCGAAGCGGCCCACGACGGTGGTGAGCGACGAGCAGGCCGCGAAGAAGTCCAGCCGCTCGCCCTCCAGCACCGCCGCCAGCACGCGCGTGCCCGTCACCTTGGGCGCGAGCACCGCCGTCGCCGCCTCGCGCGTCTTGAGCTGGAGCAGTCCGCCGCCCGGCACGCCCGCCGCGTGGATGACGCCATGGAGCGCGCCGAAGCGCTCGCGCGCCGTGGCCACCACCGCCCGCATGCGCTCCAGGTCCGTCACGTCCGCGCTGAGCGCCAGCACCTTCGCGCCCTTCTCCTCCAGGCGCTGCACGGCCTGGATGCGCCGGCGCGTCGCCTCATCGCCGGACTCCAGGTGCTTCGCCCACTCCTCGCGCGGAGGCACCACCGCGCGCCCGACGAGCACGAGCCGTGCGTGGAACTTCTCCGCCAGCGCCTCGGCGAAGGACAGGCCGATGCCGCCCAAGCCGCCGGTGATGAGGTACACGCCGCCTTCACGCAGGGGCACCGCCGATTCGGGGCCTGCCTCCAGGCGCACCTCCTCGAAGTCGCGCACCCAGCGACGGCCGCCGCGGAAGGCCGCCACGGGCTCCTCCGCGTCCGACGCCAGCTCCGCGGCCAGCAGCTCCACCAGCCGTCCGGCCTGGAAGCTGCCCGCGGGCGGCAGGGTGACGTCCACGCTGCGGCAGTGCACGTGGGGCAGCTCGCGCGGGATGACGTTGGTGGGTCCCAGCGCGACCGCCTGCTCCGGCGACACGAGGTCCCCGCCAATGACTTCCTGCATGCCGTTGGACACCAGCGTCAGGCGCACCGGCTTGCCCGCCGCGTGCGCGCCCAGCGCCTGCGCGAGGTGCAGCGGGCTGAAGAAGGACCGCTCGACGACGTCCTCCGTCGCCGCGCCCGAGCCCTCGGCGGTGATGCCGGTGAGGTGGACGATGCGCTCCGGCAGCCGACCGTCCGCCGCCAGCTCCGACAGCAGCGCGGCGTAGTCCTCGCGGCGGCCGGGGTTCAGCTCATACGCGTCCGCGCCCGTGCGGCGGAACTCGCGGCCCTGCGTGACTTCCACCAACGCATGGCCCTGCTGGCGCAGCTTCGCGGCCAGCTTCGCGCCCAGGCCCGCCCGGTCCTGCAGCAGCAGCCACGGCGCGGCCTTCGCATCCGGGGCCCCGACGGCGGCCACCTTCGGCGCGGACTCCTTCCACACGGGCAGCCAGAACCAGCCCGCCACGTCCTGGCGCTTCTCCAGCGAGCCCCCGCGCTTCGCGGACTGCGTGCCCGTGGAGGCGCGCAGGTCCACCCAGTAGCGCTGGCGCTCGAAGGGGTAGGTGGGTAGCGGCTCACGGCGGCGCGTCTCGCCGTCGAAGTACCCCGGCGCGTCCACGCCCAGGAGCCACAGGTAGCCCAGCGTGCGCAGCAGGTACTCCGCTTCCGGCGTGGGCTCGCCCACCGTCGGCAGCGTGGTGTGCATGGACTGGGTCGGCTTCTTGCGCGGGTGCCAGCGCGCGAGCGACTGGAGCGCCTTGCCCGGGCCCACCTCCAGCAACACGGCTTCCGACTCCTTCAGCAGCTCATCCAGGCCGTCCGCGAAGCGCACCGGCTGGCGCAGGTGCTTCGCCCAGTAGTCCGGCGACGTCGCCTGCTCGGCGGTGATCCACGTCCCCGTCACGTTGGAGATGAAGCGCAGCTTCGGCGCGGACGGCTTCGCTTTCGCCACCGCGTTACGAAAGGCGCCGACGATGGGGTCCATCATCGCGGAGTGGAACGCGTGCGAGGTGCGCAGCCGACGGGCCAGCACGTCCTTCGCCGCGAGCCGCTTCTCCAGCGCTTCAATCGCCGCCGGAGTGCCCGCGACGACGCACGAGCCCGGCGCGTTGGCGGCGGCCACTTCCAGCCCGTCACCCAGCAGCGGACGCACGTCAGCCTCCGCGAGCTGCACGGACAGCATGGCGCCCGGGGGGCAGGACTGCATGAGCCGGCCCCGGGTGGCCACCAGCTCCAGCGCGTCCTCCAGCGTGAACACGCCGGCCAGGCAGGCCGCGACGTACTCGCCCACGCTGTGGCCGATCATCGCCGACGGCTCCAGGCCCCACGACAGCAGCAGCTTCGCCAGCGCGTACTCCACGACGAAGAGGGCTGGCTGCGTAACGGCCGTCTGCTCCAGCTTCGCGGCGGCCTGCGCGTCCTGCGTGTCCGAGCCGAACACCAGCGGCTTCAGGTCCAGGCCGTGGCGCTTCGACAAGAGCTCCAGGCAGCGGTCCGCCTCCTGCTTGAACACGGCCTCCGTGCGGTACAGCGACGCGGCCATGCCCGGGTGCTGCGAGCCCTGTCCGGGGAACATGAACACCACGGGCCGGGTGACGCGCTCCTGCGTGCGGGTGATGACGCGGTCCGGGGACAGCGTCGCCAGCGCCTGCGCGGCCTCCTCCACGGTGCGCACCACGACGAAGCGGCGGTGCTCGAAGGCCTTGCGGCCCATCTGGAGCGTGAACGCCACGTCCGCGAGGTTCAGGTCCGGGTGCGCCTTGAGATGTTCCGCCAGCCGCGTCGTCGCCGTCTCCAACGCCGCGTCCGAGCGGGCGGACACCACCAGCAGCTGGTACTCGCGCGAGGGGCCGGACGGCTTGCGCTCCGGCGCCTCCTCCACGACGACGTGCGCGTTGGTGCCGCCCAGGCCGAACGCGCTCACGCCCGCGCGGCGGGGCGCGGGGGCGTTCCAGTCCTGGAGCTTCGCGTTGACGTAGAAGGGGCTGTTCGCGAAGTCGATCTCCGGGTTGGGCCGCTCGAAGCCGAGGCTGGGCGGAAGCTGCCGGTGCTTCAGCGTCAGCGCCGTCTTGATCAGGCCCGCGATGCCTGCCGCCGTGTCCAGGTGGCCGACGTTGCTCTTCACGGAGCCCAGGCCGCAGTAGCCGTTGCGCGTGGCGCCGCCGCCGCGGAAGGCCTTCGTCAGCGCCTTCACTTCAATCGGGTCGCCCATGGGCGTGCCCGTGCCGTGGGCTTCGACGTAGGTGATGGTGTCCGGGTCCACGCCGGAGAGCGCGTGCGCCATGCCGATGACCTCGGCCTGACCGTTCACGCTGGGCGCGGTGTAGCCGACCTTGTCGGTGCCGTCGTTGTTGAGCGCGCCGCCGCGAATCACCGCGTGGATGACGTCGCCGTCCGCGATGGCGTCCGACAGGCGCTTGAGCACCACCACGCCCGCGCCGCTGCCGCCCACCGTGCCCTGCGCGTTCGCGTCGAACGGGCGGCAGTGCCCGTCCGGGGAACCGATGCCGCGCTCGGTGTAGAGGTAGCCCGTCTTCTGCGGGACGGAGACCGTCACGCCGCCCGCCAGCGCCGTGTCGCACTGGAGGCTCAGCAGGCTCTGGCACGCGTGGTACACGGCCACGAGCGACGTGGAGCACGCGGTCTGCACCGTCACCGCCGGGCCCTTGAGGTCCAGCTTGTAGGCGACGCGCGTGGCCAGGTGGTCGTTCTTGTTGTGGATGACGGCCTGGAACGCGCTCACCGTGCCCGTCAGGTGCCCGGCCGAGGACAGGTTGTAGAGCAGGTAGCCGTTGGCGCCCGCGCCCGCGTAGATGCCGATGGGGCCCTTCGCGCGAGCGGGATCCTGGCCCGCGGACTCCAGGGCCTCCCAGGCGCACTCCATGAAGAGGCGCTGCTGCGGGTCGGTGATCTCCGCCTCGCGCGGGGACAGCTCGAAGAAGCGCGCGTCGAACTGCTCGATGCCGTCCAGCGTGGCCCGGGCCTTGACGTACTTCGGATCCTTCAGCTCCGCGGGGTCGATGGCGGCGCGGTCCAGCTCCTCGTCCTTGAAGAAGGTGATGGACTCCACACCCTCCTGGAGGTTCTTCCAGAACGCCTCGGGGGTGCTGGCTCCGGGGAACCGGCACGCCATGCCCACGATCGCCACGCCTTCCATCGAAGGAGCGTCCTGCTCGATGTCGCTGCTCATCGCTTACCCCTGGCCTTCATCAAGAGGGCCTGTTGCTGCATCGCCTGAAGTTGTTTCTTCGCGCGCTCGTCACGCGCCTGCTGCTGCCGGGACTCCTGGGCCGGGTTCGCCTGCGCCTGTCCCAGGTACTTCGCCAGCGAGGCCACGGTGGGGTGCTGGAACAGCTCCACCATGGAGAGACGCCGGCCCATCAAGAGCGACAGCTTTTCGTGCACCTGCACCATGAGGAGCGAGTGCCCTCCCAGGTCGAAGAAGCTGCTGTGCAGGCCCACCCGGTCCACCTTGAGGGTCTCCTGCCAGATGGCCGCGATGCGCTGCTCCAGCTCCGTGACGGGCGCCTCGTAGGGCGTGGCCTCGGAGCGCATCGGGGTCGGCTCCGGCAGTGCGCCCCGGTCCACCTTGCCGTTGCGGTTGAGCGGCAGTCGCGCCAGCGGCACGAAGGTGGAGGGGAGCATGAACTCGGGCACCAGCTCGCGCAGGAAGCCGCGCAGCTCCAGCGCGAGCTGCGCCGTCACCTGCTCGCTGCCCGCGGGCATGCCGCGCCGGGGAACGAAGTACGCCACCAGCCGCGCGTCCTCCTTCTCCCCGCGCACGACGACGACGGCCTCGCCCACCTCCGGGTGCGTGCGCATCAGCGCTTCGATTTCGCCGGGCTCGATGCGGTAGCCCCGCACCTTCACCTGGAAGTCGGCGCGGCCGTGGAAGTCGATGCGGCCGTCCTCGCGGTAGCGGCCCACGTCGCCGGTGCGGTACAGGCGCGCGCCCGGCACGGGGCTGAACGGATCCGGCACGAAGCGCTCGGCGGTGAGGTCCGGTCGGCCCTCATAGCCCCGGGCCACGCCCGCGCCGCCGATGAACAGCTCCCCGGGCACGCCGAGGGGAAGCTCCCGCAGGCCCGCGTCCAGCACGTGCACGCGCACGTTGCCCAGCGGCCCGCCGATGCTCGGCTGCGCGGAGTCCGCGATGGGGCACGCCGTGGCGTTCACGGTGCACTCCGTGGGGCCGTACATGTTGACGAAGCGCGTGCGGGTGAGCGGCGTGAGCTCCGCCCAGGTGCGCGCGTCGATGGCCTCTCCGCCCACCAGCACGAGGGCCGGCGAGAAGTCCGCGTCGCGCCCCAGGCCCTGCGCCAGCATGGGTCCCAGCAGCGACGGCGTGCAGTCCACGACGTCCACACCGTGCCGCTGCACCCACGCGCGCATGCGCACCGCATCCGGCCGCACTTCCTCCGGGACGATGTGCAGCGAGTGGCCGTTGAGGAGCTGGAGCCACTGCTTCACGGAGGCGTCGAAGACGAGCGGCGCGTTGACGCTCACGCGCAGGCCCGGGCCCCGGCCCTGGTAGACGACGTCGCGCAGCGTGGCCGCGAGATTGAGCGCCGCGCGGTGGGGGATCATCACGCCCTTGGGGCGCCCCGTGGAGCCGGAGGTGAAGATGACGTAGGCGGCGTTCTCCGGCGACAGCGTCACGTCGGGTGCGTGGGGGGACGCGGCGGCCAGGGCGTCCGTCTCCTGGTCCAGGCAGACGAAGGCGTGCGCGCCTTCGGGCAGCGACGCGCGCAGGTGCGAGCGGGTGACGACGAGCGGGGCACCGGACTGCTGGATGACGTAGGCCAGGCGCTCACGCGGGTAGGTCGGATCCAACGGCACGAAGGTGCCCCCGGCCTTGAGGATGCCGAGCAGCACCACGAGCTGCTCCACGGAACGCTCCAGGCACACCGCCACGCGCGTCTCGGTCCCCACGCCCTTCGAGCGCAGGTGGCAGGCGAGCCGGTTGGCGCGCTCGGACAGCGCGGCGAAGGTGAGCGGGTCGTCCTCGAAGGCGACCGCGACGGCGTCCGGCCGGGCGCGGGCCACGGCCTCGAAGCGCGCGGGCAGCGTGTCCTGCGTGTCGTGGTCGCGGGCCGTGCGGTTGAAGTCTGCCAGCCGCTCCAGTTCTCGCGGGCCCACCCAGGGCAGGGCGTCCAGCGCGCGCTCGGGCGCGGCCACCGCCGAGGCGAGCAGGGTCTCCATGCGCTCCAGCAGCCGGGTGGCCTCTTCGGGCGCGTACGCGGCTTCGCCGTGGTGCAGCTCCAGCGACAGTGGACCCCGCCCGCGCACCAGGGCCAGGGTCAGCTCGGCACGCTCGCCGCGAGCGTCCAGGTGGGTGAAGGACAGCGTCAGCCCTCCTGCGTGAACGGGCTCCGGCCACGCGAGGTCCTCGAAGGCGAAGGAGCGGGCGGGCGGCGTGCCACCGATGGCGGGGAAGGCGCTCAGCGCGTCGAAGTCGTCCTGCCACGCGGCGGTTTCACGAACGGCCCGCGCCGTGTCGCGCACGAGCGCTTCGAAGCTCGCGCCGCGAAGTTCGGGGGAGGTGCGCACGGGCAGCCAGCGCTCGAAGAGGCCGAGCGCCGCGTCCAGTCCGTCGTAGCCACGGCCCTCGACGCGCACGGAGATGCACGCGTCGCCGCTGCCCCCCATGCGTGCCAGCAGGCGCGACCAGGTGGCGAGCACGACGTCCGCGACCGGGACGCCGAGTCGGCCGGCCAGTGCCTCCAGGGCCTTGGTCGTCTCGGGTGCCAGGACGCGCGCCGCACGGTTTGTGCGCAGGCCCTGTGAGCCCGGGCCCGTGCGGCGCGTGGGCAGCGTCGCACCCGTGGCGCCCGACAGGTCACGGCCCTTCCAGAAGCGCCGGCCGTCCGCGCCGTCGTCGGACTCGAGGATCTGGTGGAAGACCTCCGCGACGTCCGCGTACTGCGGAGGCGGCTCCTCGTCCGTGGTCGCCGGCGCAGTCGTCGAAGCCGTCAGCGCACGTCCCAGCTCGCGGGCGATGACGGCGAACGTCTGGCGATCCGCGGAGAGCGCGGGCAGGTCGAGGAGCAATGCATGTCGACCCTGGCCGAGGACCACGAGCCGTGCCGGCGTCAGCGCTTCCAGTGATGCCGCGGAGCCTTCGGCGATCAGCGCCTCCAGCCGCGCCGTCGTTCGTGCGTCGAGCGATACCGCAGAGGCCTCGGCGCTCAACGCCTCCAGTCGTGCCGACGTCACTACATCCCGCGATGCCGTCGAGCGTTCAGTGCTCGGTGCGTCCCGAGATGCCACCGGATGCAGAGCCTCCAGTCGCGCGGTCGCCTCCGTCTCGGAGAGGTTGCTCCAGTCGAGCACCTCCAGGACTGTGGCCGGGACGTCACCGGGCAGTTGCACCGCGGCGGTCGTGCCCGCGAGGTGGCGATAGGTCGTGCGAAGCACCTCGTGCGCGGCGCACAGCTCGCGCACGGCGCGCTCCAGGCGCTGCACGTCGAGCGGTCCTTCCAGCGACAGCACGGCCCGGGCGCGCGAGGGCGTTCCAGGAACGGCGGTGAGGAGGGACCAGAGTCTTGCCTGCTGGGGGGAGAGCCGGAATCCGGTTGTCTGCGTCAAGCTGAGGGCTCCTGGGG
>NZ_RAWB01000109.1 GCF_003612055.1 Corallococcus llansteffanensis | reverse complement strand
CCGTCCCCACGCCCTCCACCGGCGGCGTGACGCTCGCCCCGCCCGCGGGCGACGCGTGGTACCGGGGCGCCGTCTTCTACGAGGTGTTCGTCCGCAGCTTCCAGGACTCCAACGGCGACGGCGTGGGCGACCTGCCCGGGCTCATCTCGCGGCTGGACTACCTGAACGACGGCGACCCGGCGACGACGGACGACCTGGGCGTGGACGCGCTGTGGTTGATGCCGGTGTTCGCGTCGCCCAGCTACCACGGCTACGACGTCGTGGACTACGAGCGCATCCAGACCGCGTACGGCACGGCGGAGGATCTCCAGAAGCTGTGTGACGAAGCGCACCGCCGGGGCATGCGCGTCATCCTCGACTTCGTCATCAACCACACCAGCTCCTCGCATCCGTGGTTCGTGGACTCGGCGTCGTCGCCGCGGTCGGAGAAGCGCGACTGGTATTCGTGGCGGGACAACAACCCGGCGTGGAAGCAGCCGTGGGACCTGGCCTTCTCCACGACGGACACGTGGCACGAGCGCAACGGCGCCTGGTACTACGGCGTCTTCTGGGGCGGGATGCCGGACCTGAACATGCAGACGCCCGCGGTGCGCGAGGAGGTGAAGCGCCTGGCCACGCTGTGGCTCCAGCGCGGCGTGGACGGCTTCCGGCTGGACGCGGCCCGCTACCTCATCGAGACAGGCGGCGGCGCGGGACAGGCGGACACGCAGGAGACGCACGCGTTCTGGAAGGAGTTCGCCGCGCACGTGCGCTCGGTGAAGCCGGACGCGGTGCTGGTGGGGGAGAACTGGAGCGAGACGCCCTCGGTGGCGAAGTACTACGGCTCCACGGCGCAGGTGCCCGGCGGAGACGAGCTGCCGCTCAACTTCAACTTCCCCCTGTCCTCGCGCGTGCTCGAGGGCATCAACGCGGGCAACGGCGGAGGGGTGGCGGCGAAGCTGCTGGAGATGCGCAACAACTACCCGGCGGGCGTGGTGGACGCGCCCTTCCTCACCAACCACGACATGGTGCGGGTGGCCACGCAGTTCTCCAACGACACATCGAAGCTGGGGCTGGCGGCGGCGGTGCTGCTGACACTGCCGGGCGCGCCGTTCCTCTACTACGGCGAGGAGATCGGGCTGGGCAACGGCGCGGCCAACAACGACGAGTCCAAGCGCACGCCCATGCCGTGGACGGCCGCGCCGGGGGGAGGCTTCACCACCGGCACGCCGTGGTACGGCTTCTCTTCCGGGAGGGAGACCTCGAACGTGGAGACGCAGAAGGCGGCGCCGGGCTCATTGCTGTCGCGCTACAAGGCACTGCTCCACGCGCGCCAGGGTTCAGAGGCGCTGCGCACGGGAGGCCTGCGCCTCTTCACGCCGACGGCGGGCCCGTCCCCCACGCTCGCGTTCGTGCGCACGCTGGACGGCGAGCAGGTGCTGGTGGTGCACAACTTCTCCAACGCCCAGGTGTCGGTGGGGCCGCTCGACGTGGAGGGGACGACCGCGGAGCCGCTGTTCACGGACACGGGCGTGTCGCAGCTCTCGGGTGGAGCGGGCGCGTGGAAGACGAGCCTGCCCGCGCGCGGCACCGGCATCTGGCGGTTGCAGTAGGCGTCCGTCAGACGACGGGCTGACGCCAGGAGCGGGAGACATAACCGTCTCCCGCCTGGGCGAAGCGCCGCGCCAGTTCCGCGGCACCGCCCTTGCCCTGCTGGAGCAACCACTTCAGCTCCGACGGCAGCAGCGCCTTCACGGTCACGAGCCGCACGTCGCCTCCGGGCAGCGTGAGGTGGGTGGGCAGCGAGTCCGCCGGCATCCCGAGCAACACCGCCACGCGGCCCTCTGGGGTGAGCAGCGTTTCGGGCAGGTGCTGCCCGGACACCTCCATCGAGAGGGTTCCGCGCTCCAGGGCGGAGCGCAGCTTCTCGTGTCCGGCCAGCTCGTTGCCGACGCGTTCGAGGAGCTGCACCAGCCAGCTCTTCTCCAGGTCCGGCAACAGCTCCGGGGTCTCCATGGCGAGCTCCAGCCCGAAGCCCACGGTGGGTCGGTCCAGGATGTCGCTGAAGGGATCCGACAGGCCGTCCGTCACCACGAGCGTGTGTTCGTTGGCGCGACGGATGACCCGCCAGGCCTGTCGTCCGCCCGGCCAGTCTCCGCCCAGGACCATGGAGATGATGAAGTCATCCTCCAGCGTGCCCAGCCCGCGCCACACGGCCTCACGGGCAATGCGCGCCTGGTCCCACAGCTCCCCGCGCAGCTTCGTCTGAGCACGCCGAACGGGGTCGACGGTGCTGGGGCCGGTGACCGATTCGAACTTCGTGCCCGTGAAGCCAGCACGCTCCAACGCGTCCTTGATGTCCTCGGAGACGATGAGAGCGACCTCCCACTCCGAGGGTCGGAACACCTTCGCGTCGCCCACTTTCGAAGGGTCGATGCGCATTCCATACAAAGAGAGGAGGGTGCCAACCTTCTCGGGGATTCCGTCCGCCTCGGTCCAGTAGTGCGCTTCCTCCGAGGCCTCGACATCGACACACGGAATGGCGTGGATGGCATTGAGGATGAAGTACGGCCCGGCGTGGGAGTTGACCTCGACAGGAATCAGCTCCACGTCGTTGGGAGCCAACTCCCTGAAAAGGGCCGCCACCCTGGCGTGAACAACCGGAGTGTGGAACGCCGCATGGGAGAAGTCGCGCGCCTCGCCCTCAACATCCACAGGGAACCTGACCTGCCCCGTGAAGTGCGCGGGCTTCCCGACCCTGAACTGCCAGGGGTCATCAAGTTCTCGCCCCGAAGAGTCGAGGGGATGCCCCAGGAACCAGAATCCCTCGGCAACATCCTCGTCAAGATCAAAGTAGCGTTTTTCCATTGCGGGTTCCCTGCGTCACTCAAGACCAGTGATCAACCGATTCAGGTCTGTACCTTTCTTGAGGATCTGACTCGCGAGGCTTCGCAGCGTTCTCGTCAACACAGCCCGACAATTGTCCATGGATCCACACCCCATCGTAGCCCTATCCAAGGCAGCGAGGATCTTCTGGTGGTACGCCTCTGGATGAGGACCTCGATGGCCCGGCACGTTCACCCTGTTCGCGGGGTCATCCAGCGACATCCCGGCCTTGTTGAAGATCTTCTGGAACTGCGGAGACCAGGGCCCACCCCGGTTCGTAGCGCTCCACCACTTATTGGAAGCGATGTGGTGCTCGTGCCCCTTGGCATCCACGCCACCCGCGGCGGTGCCCCCCTCCCGAGCGGACATCGCCACCGCGGTCGGCGCAAGCACCAGCGTGATGACACCCTCGGTGGACACCGCCACCGACTCCACCTGCACCACTGCGCCCAGCCGGACTCCGGCCTGCTCCGCTACCACCAGCGCGGCCTGTCCCGAACCCGGAAGCAGCGGGACCTTCGCGGCCATCGTCTCCGCCGTGCTGCCCAGCGCCGCCGTGGCCAGCATGACGAAGGCCCGCGCCGCGTTCCCTCCCATCACCTTGCCGTACTGATTCCCCGCATCGCGCACCTCATCGAAGCTCCGGGCCATCCGCACCTGCTCGGCCAGCACCCTCCAGCCCTGGATGAGACTCAACACCGTGTCGATTCCCAGGTAGCCGATGAGCGCGACCGTCATCGTCGCCGCCACGCCTTTGGAGATGGGTTCGGGCAGCAGCCAGAGGCACAGGTACACCGTCCCCGTCGTGACGATGGTGGCGACCACCACCTCCCGGTTCGTCATCCCCTCCAGCGCTTCGGCCGTCTCCTCCCACACCGAGTCCAAGGCGATGGCGAAGGCCAGCGTGCGTCGAGCCTCCTCATCCAGGTGGGGCCCCGCCCCCAGCACCTGGAGACAATCTCCCGGCTCGTGCCGGCGCTGACACCACCGTCCGTAGGCGCTCGCCAGCACCGGCTCCGCGTCCTCCTCCACCAGCAGCCGCCCTCTTCGCGGCTCCTCCACGGACACCAATCCCAGACGCCCTCGCATCCGCGAGTACGCCTCCCCGGAGAAGGAACCCGCGAGCAGCCGATACGCCTCCGCCCGTGGATGCGCGGACACCGGCGCATCCTCCGCCAGCGTCTTCACCGCCTCCGTGAACGCAGCCGCCTCCAGCTCCACCGGAGTGACGTCCGTCCGCGGCGAGTGGACGACAGGCGCGCCCCGTCCCGTGTCCAGACGAACCCCACGCGCCGCCGAGCACCCCGTGCCCAGCCACAGCAGCAACACCCCGACGGCCCAGCTCCGGCACAGGGACATGGACGTCTCCGGTACACCCCGACAGGGGAGGCCGCGCCCCTCAAGGATGCACGGCGCCCCATCCTGACAGTGACCGGGCCCGAAGCCGCACGCCCATCACCTCCCGCCGTGAGCCGTACAGCTCAGCGCGCCGGCGAAGCGCTGCCCGCATCCCCAGACATACCGGAGGGCACGGGTGCAACCGCACCACCCGACACCGGAGCCTCGGACGGAGTCGCATCAAGGCCCCCCGCGTCCGTGACCGGAGCCGCTGCCGGAGCCGCCTCGGGCACGCCCGCGTCCACCGTCGCCGCCGGAGCCACCACGCGCCCCGAGGGCACCACCGTGGACCACGCCGGCTTCGCGGGCCCCAGCACCGCCTCCTGCGAGTCACCCGGCCGCACCAGCAGGTCCACCACCGGCGACTGCGAAGGGTCGCCCTTGCGGCCTCCCCCGAAGCGCTCGTTGAGCGGCTCCCCCGGCGCGATGCCCATCGCCATCAACTGGGGGCCGCCCTCCGTGACGCCGCCAAACACCCCGCCCAGCGCGACGCGCCGGTCGATGGACGCGCCCGTCACCGCCACGCCGTAGCCCCAGTCCTTCTGCGCGTGCTGTCCCAGGAAGCTGTTTGGCACCTGGAACATCACCGTGCGGCCGCTCACCTGGATGAGCGTGGGGAAGAACACCTTCGCCGTCAGCTCCGCCTCCGCCGTCGCGTTCAGCTCCGCCTCCACCTTGCCGCCAATGGGGCCCGTCTTCTGCTCGTACGCGCGCAGCGCGCCCTCACGCCAGTGCTTGCGCAGCGCCTCGCGCGCTTCGTACGGGCGCGGCGTCAGCACCACCGCCTTCTCCCATGCGGAGTCCGGCGCCAGCGTGAGCTGCCGCCCCGGCAGCGTGTCCGTGCGCCCGGAGCCCGTCACCCGGTCCGTGTCCAGGTACAGGTCCACGTTGAACGTGTAGAAGCCGTGCCGCGCCCGGTCCGCCACCGTGGCCCCACCAATATCCACCGCCTGCCCCCGCGACGGCTTCGCGATGGGGTGCGCGAACGTCACCTCGAACCGCGTCGCCCCCTCTTCCGCGAACGCCGCCACCGCCACCACGTCCAGGTCGCCCCGCCCCAGGTCCGGCCGGCGCGGGTAGACGAGCTCGCCGTCGCCGAGGTCGTCCCCCACCGGGTCCTCCAGGCGGAACAGCAGCGCGTCCTCGTGCGTCCGGGCCCCCGAACACGCGGACAGGGTGGTGGCGAGCAGGAACGCGGACAGACCGCGGCGGCGCAGGAGCACGGGACACCTCGAGCACGAAGGGGGACGACCTTCGGAGGTGTACCGCGCGGTGCTCCAAACGCAAGGAGCCCGGAGTGCCTGTCGGCGCCCCGGGCTCCCAAAGCCATCCGTCACATCCCCCAGCAAGCCCGTCAGGGCCTCCAGGGAACGACGGGGACTAGAACTGCGCCTTCATGAACGCCTTGACGCGCATGTGGTCGAAGTTGCGCTCTTCCAGGCTGTTCCAGCCGCCGTTGCGGTTGGTGAAGCCACGAGAGCCCACCGCCACGTTGTGGTCCGCGGCGATGGTGTCGTCCGCGTACTGCACCACGAAGCCGTCGCCGAAGTCGGGGCGGAAGGAACCGAAGGCGTACTGGCCCTCCAGACCGAACTCCACGCCGGACAGGATGTAGCGCGCCTTCACCAGCAGCTGGTTCTTGTTGTGCTTGCCGGACGCCATCTCGTGGTTGTTGTACGCCTGGAACGCCGTGTTGCCGTCCAGCAGGTCCGCGAAGAACTTGGAGTAGCTGGCGGACAGGTACAGGTCGTCCGTGAACTGGTAGCCGGCGCCCGCCGTGAACGTCGTGTAGTCCAGCACGCGGTCGTCGTCGCCGATGTTGTCGAACGGCTTGAACTGGTAGCCCGTCTCACCCTGGCTGTTGGTGATGACGCCCGGGTTGCCATACAGGCCGGAGGTGCTGTTGCCGTCGCTGTACTCGTTGACGAGCGAGTTGTCGCACGCCACGCCGCCGCCGGCGCACGCGCCATCCTTGAACGGCAGGAAGCGCGGGTCGTTCAGGCGCTTGTCGTTCTCGTGGATGTACTTGAACTTGCCGAACACATCGATGCCCTTGAGCACGTCCACCACGTACTTCGCGCGCAGCGCGATGAGGTGCGTCTTCTTGTCCTGGAAGGGCTGGTAGGCCGTGCGGTAGTTGTGGCCCACGCCCGAATCCAGCTCCGTGCCCGGGTACTGGCTGTCGCCCAGCGCCTTGTCCGCGCTGCCGTACGCCTGCCAGTTCTGGTTGTAGGTGATGAAGGAATACTCACCCGCCAGCTCCAGCGCGCTGTTCGTGTAGACCGGGTTCAGCGTCGCGCCCTTCCAGCCGATCGCCGTCTCCGCGAAGGGCTCGTCGAAGTCCGTGAAGTCGTTGTCCACGTTGATGGTCGCCACCTGCTGCGACTCGCTGGACCAGCCGCCGTAGCCGATGCGCGTGGGGTTGCCCTTGTAGATGCCGTAGGAGGCATTGGACGGGCCGGGGAACGCGAAGCTGCCGTCATGGCCTTCCGTCAGCAGCACGTCCGCCTCGCGGCGGCTGGCCATCACCGACACGTAGTCCGCGCCGATGCTGAAGAGCTGGAAGTTCAGCGACAGGCCCACGTCGAGCGGGTCGTTGAGGGACGCGTTCAGCATGTACGTCTGGTCCGTGTGGTGACCAGCCAGCACCGGGCTGTAGCCACCGACGCCGAAGCTCTTCGGCGACAGGACGGGGTCCGCGTTGGAGTACGACGTGTACACGGCGCCGCGCACGTCCAGCCACGAACCCATGTGCAGGCCGGCCTTCAGGCCGCCCACGCCGTTGCGGTAGCGCGGGGTCAGGTCACGCCCGTCGTCCAGGTTGGTGTCCTCCGCGTTCACCTCCTGGTCGTTCGCGTACTGGAAGATGCCACCCACGTCGAACATCTCGCTCGCCGTGTACTTCGCCTGGAAGCCGTAGGCGGCGTCGCGCGCGTGGAAGAGGCCCGTGTTGAAGCCCGGGCCCGCCCAGAGCCGGGGCAGCGAGATGCGCGCCGCGTCCCAGGTGATCTGCCGGTCCAGGTTGGAGCCCTGGAGCATGATGGCCGCCGCGTTGTCGCGGTCGATGTAACGCACCCGACCGATGACGAACGGGTCGAACTGGCCCAGGTCCGTCGCGCCGATGAGCGCCGAGTCGATGAGGTAGCCCGGACGCAGCGTCACCGACATGCCGCGCAGCTTGATGTACTGGTTGGAGCGCGGGTCGAACTCGCCGCAGTCACCCGCGACGCAGGGGCCCGCCGCGTTGCCGCCGAAGCCGCCGAAGTTCGTCCAGAAGTTCTGGTTGAAGCGGCTGTGGATGCGGCCGTTGACCTCCACCTGCGGGGAGATCTTCGCGTTGAGCAGCAGCTCCAGCTCCGTGCCGATGCCGTTGTCGCCGTAGCCCTCACCGGGCACCGTCGAGAAGTTGTAGAGGGCGCCCTGGTCCCGCTGGTTGCCCCAGAGGTACTTGGTATAGGTCGTGCCACCAATGGTGAGCTTGGGGCCGCTGTCCTGCGCCATGACCGTCCCGGGAACCAGGCCGGCCGCCACGGAGAGCACACACGCTCCCCGCACCACGTTCGTGCGAATCTTCATGATGTTCGGAAAACCCTTCTCTGAAAGCTTTTGAAGCTGAGGGGGTCATCCCCTCTCCCGGGGCGCCGCGGGGTCACCGCGGCAGCCCTCCCCTTGCTGCATCAAACCTTGAAACAGACCGTTTTTGAACAGTCGCCCATTACTTCGTGGGCGACGCGGTCGTGGGCGCCGGCGTGGGCGCCACCGTCGTTCCAGCCGGAGCGGCCGGGGTCGGCACGGGCGCCGGAGCCGGGACGGGCGCCGGAGCGGGCGTCGCCGCCGGAGCGGGCGTCGCCGCCGGAGCCGGGGTCGCCGCGCGGGCCTCCGTGGTGGACGGACGGTTCGGGCCCACCATGCGCAGGGTGGCCTTCTTCTTGGAGGTTCCGTCCGCGTTGCACTCGTAGGCGAGCATGTCGTACTGCGCCTTCGCCTCGGCGCCGTCGCCCTTGGCCTGGCCGGCCAGCACGTCAATCACGTGCGGGTCGCAGTTGAAGTCCGTGCCGCCGCCGAAGCGGTGCTGGCCCTCGTACTCGTTCACGCGGCGCGTGAGCAGGTCGTTGTCCGCCGGGAAGCCCTCGTTGGACTGCATCACGACCTGGTAGCCCCACTGCGACGGGTCACCCTCGCCCAGGTCCGTGTTCATCACGGTGGCGGTGATCTTGTTGCCGGAGGCGCGCACCTTGGTGGGCACCACCACGGCGCCCTTCATCGCGCCCGCCTTGTTGTTGGCCTCCGCGCGCACGCGCGAGGAGCCCTGCGGCGAGATGACGATGACCTTGTCCCAGGCGTCCGCGCCGTCGAAGGCGATGTTCAGGCCCGGGGGGGCGTCCGTGAAGCCGCTGCCGGCCTTGTGGTCGGTGTCGATGAAGATGAACACCTCCTGCACGGAGAAGCCGTCCGCCATCTTCCAGGGGTTCTCCAGCGAGCCCTTGATCTGGATGGTCAGGTCCGTCTTGTTGCCGCCCTTCTCCAGCGTGAAGCCGGTCAGGTCGAACGAGCCCGGCTTGTACACGGGGTCCGTCGGGTACACGTACTTGCCCGGGCCCTTGTCGTCGCCGGTGGGGTCCTTGAGGGACACCTTGTCGGCCGCCAGGGCGGGCACCGTCGCCAGCGAGGCGGCGAGCGTGAGGACTGCGATACGGGGGTTGATCATGGGGGGTGGCTCCTTGCGAAGACAAAGGACTGCGACGGACTGCGACTAACCCTTCACGCCACCGGCGGTGAGCCCGGAGACGAGGTACTTCTGGAGGAACAGGAAGAGGAAGACGACGGGCACCGACACGATGATGGAGCCGGCCGCGAAGTAGCCCCACTGCTGGCTGAACCCGCCCACGAAGAAGCGCAGGCCGACGGGCGCCGTGTACATCGTCTCCTGGTCCATGAACGTCGCGGCGAGGATGAACTCGTTCCACGCCGTCATGAAGCTGAAGAGCGCCGTCACCGCCACCGCGGGCTTCGCCAGGGGCAGGATGACGCTCCAGAAGATGCGCCCCACGGACGCCCCTTCAATCAGCGCCGCCTCCTCCAGGTCCCGGGGGATGGTGTCGAAGTAGCCCTTGAGCATCCACACGCTGAACGGGATGGACGTGGTGGCGTACACGATGATGAGGCCCAGCCGGCTGCTGCCCAGGCCCAGCCACTGCACCAGGATGATGTAGAGCGGGATGAGCATCAGCGTGCCCGGGAACATCTGGGACACGAGGAACGCCATCATGCCCGTGCGCTGGCCGGGGAACTTGAAGCGGCTGAAGGCATACGCCGCGGTGCACGCCAGGAACACGCCCACCACCGTGGTGCCAATGGAGATGATGGCGCTGTTGAGCATCCACTTGGCGAACGGTTGATCCGTCATCACCGACACGAAGTTGGATGAGGAGAACTGCTCCGGCCACGGCGTCACCGCGCGCAGCCGGTCCCAGAAGGTGGGGTTCTCCGGCAGCGTGGCGATGGCCAGGCTCTGCTTGCCGGAGAACGCCAGGCTCACCACCCAGAGGATGGGGTAGATGGTGAAGAGGGTGAAGGCCACCAACACGACGTGCAGCGGCAGGTGGGAGATGCCTTCGCGACGTTCGGAGAAGAGCGCCATGGGTTACGCGGCCTCCGTGGCGCGGCTCATGCGGTTCTGCACCACGCTGTACATCAGCAGGATGCCGAAGATGACGGTGGAGTACGCCGCCGCGTAGCCGTGGCGGTAGCGCTCGAAGGCGAACTTGTACGCCTGCGTGACCAGGATTTCGGTGGAGCCGCCCGGGTCGCCGCCCGTCACCAGGAAGATGATGTTGAACATGTTGAAGGTCCACACCACCGACAGGATGATGGCCGGCACCAGCGCGGGCTTCAGCGCGGGCAGCGTGATGGCCGTGAACTGCTGCCAGCGATTGGCCCCGTCCACACGCGCCGCTTCATACAGCTCCCCGGGGATGGACTGGAGGGCGCCCAGCGACACCACCATCATGAACGGGAAGGAGAGCCAGCCGTTGGTGGCGAGCGCGGTGAAGAACGCCGTGAGGGGCGAGTCGAACCACGCGATGCCCTCCGCGCCGAACATCCGCAGGACGTGGTTCACCACGCCGAACTGCTGGTGGAACATGCCCTTCCAGATGAGCGCGGTGATGTAGTTGGGCATCGCCCACGGCAGGATGAGCAGCACGCGGTAGATGGGCCGCAGGCGCAGGTTGGGCACGTTGAGCGCCAGCGCGAGCAGCAGGCCCACCGTCACGCCGATGGTCACGTTCGTCACCGTCCAGAAGATGGTGAACAGGAGCGTGTAGTAGAAGTTCAGGTAGTTGAAGACGAGCGAGCCGTCCGCCGCCGTCTTCGCGAAGCTGAAGTCGCCCAGGATGTCCGTGTAGTTCTTCAGGCCAACCCACAGCTCCGACAAGGGCTGGCTGCTGTTGTAGAGGTTGGCGTCGGTGAACGACAGCGTGATGCCGTAGGCGAAGGGGAAGAAGACGAGCAGCACCATCCCCACCATCGCCGGCAGCACGTAGGCGTATGCCTGCCGGAACTCCACCGCCGTCGCCACCGTGCGGTGCAGCGCGCCCAGGCCGATGAAGAGCAGCACCGCCAGCCCCAGCACGCCCAGCGCGCCCAGCGCCTTGCCCGCGTCGCCGCGCACCTGCGCGCCGCGCGCCGCGAGCTTGCCCGCGTCCGGCACGCCCTCGTCCGTCAGCTGCCCCAGCGGGCGGCGCATCGCGTCCGCGTCCCAGACGCCGGGCTTCAGCGCGGGCTCCGCCTTCAGGCTGTTGGCGGCCACCAGGGCCTGGGCCTTCTCACCGCGCGTGCGCAGCTCCGCGCTCACGGCCTCTTCGGTCTCCCGCAGCTCGGCGTCCAGCGCGCGCAGCGAGTAGACCGTGTAGCCACCCAGCCCCGCCACGAACAGCACCGCCGCCACCGCCACGCGCGCGCCCTGGCGCGACAGCGCGAACACCGCGGCCGCGCACGCCGCGAGCGGCAGCAGGAAGGCCAGCAGCACCGGCCCCCACGAGGGCGCCTCCGCCTCCGTGAGCACCGGCGTGAACCACTCCACCGACCCCACCACCTGCCCGTCGAGCTCCACCGGCGCGGACAACAGCCGGCCGCCGGTGGGCAGCGTCTGCGACTCCACCTCCGACTTGCGCGCGCTGCCCTCCTCGCGGTTCGTCTCCACCGCGGCGCGCAGGCGCTGACCGCGGTCGTACAGCGGCTTCTCCTCGCGCGACAGCCGGCGCGGGGCCGCCTTGTCGCCGGTGTCCTCCGGGAAGGTGGACGCCTCCAGCCGGATGCCGCTGAAGGCGATGACACGCGCGGCGCCCCCGTCCAGCCGGGGCCAGCCCGCGACCACGGCGCGCACCGCGTCTCCGGTGCCCCCCGCGCGCTGCACCAGGTCCGTCAGGCCCAGCAGGGCCACGGCGGACTTGCGCTGGGCACGCTCGGCGCCGCGCTCCGCCTGGGCGCGCGCGAGCAGGCCGTGCGCCAGGAGCAGGGTCACGGCCAGCGCGAGCGCCAGCCCCACCAGCACGCGTCCCCAGTGTCCCCGCCCGGAACGGCCCGAGGGCCCCGAGGAAGAAGGGGCCGTCGCGTCGCCGCTCGGGGTGGTGCGGGCCGTCACGGAGGTGACGGCCGCGGAAGGGGGCTGCTGGGGGGCGTTCTGGCTCACTTCAGGTCCTCACTCGCTTACTTCTTGCGCAGGCCGGCGACGTCCTTCGCCACGCTCTTCTGGGCCACGTCCAGCGCCGCCTTCGGCGTGGCCGTGTTCTTGAGCACGGAGTTCATCGCGGCGGTCGCGGGGGTCCAGACCATGGACATCTCCGCGAGGTTGGGCATGGGCACGGCCACGTCCACCTGGTCCTTCATCGCCTTGAGCAGCGGATCCGCGGCCACCTTCGGGTCGGCGTACACCGCCTGGTTCGCCGGGCTCTGGCGGCCTTCCAGGGCCAGCGTCTTGCCGGGGCCCGCGTCGGTGAGGAACTTCGCGAAGTCGTACGCCGCTTCCTTGTTCTTCGACGGGGCGGCCACGTACACGCCCTCCACCGTCATCCAGGGCTTCATCGGCGTGCCCTTGTTCTCATCCAGCGTGGGCAGCCGCGCGAGGCCGTAGTCCACGTCCTTGGCGATCTCCCCCAGGAACCAGGGACCGGAGAACACCATCGCGGCCTTGCCCTCGTTGAACAGCGAGGTGATGAGCGCGCTGGAGGGCTCCGCCGGCAGGATGCCGTCCTTCTTCCACTTGAGCACCTGCTCCACCGACTTCACGTTGGCGGGCGAGTTCATCGTGGGGTTCGTCTTCGCGTCGAACACGCCGCCGCCGAAGCCGTTCATCACCGCCGCGTGGTAGTAGAAGTCGCCGTACGCGTACGCGAGGCCGAAGCGGCCCGCCTTCGCGTCGGAGAGCTTCTTCGCCATCGTCACCAGCTCGCCGGACGTCTTGGGCGGCGTGGGGACCAGCTTCTTGTTGTAGATGAGCGTGACGACCTTGTAGTTCAGCGGCAGGCCATAGACGGTGCCCCGGTAGGTCATCGCCTCCATCGTCGTCGGGATGAAGCGCTTCTTCGTCGCGTCATCCAGGAAGAAGTCGATGGGCTCCACCGTGTTGCCCGCTTCAATCCAGCCGCCCAGGCGGTCCTGCGCGAAGATGAAGAGGTCCGGGCCCTTGCCGCGCGGCACCGTGGCGGAGATCTTATCCGCGTAGGCGTCATAGGGCACCGCCAGCGTGGTGACCTTGATGCCCTTCGCCTCGTTGGCCTTGTTGTACTCGGCGACCACCTTCTCCAGCGCGGTCTTCTCCTCCGCGCGGTAGGCGTGCCAGAGCACCAGCTCCGTGGCGGCGAAGGACGGGACGGGCAACAGGCCGACTGCGCACAGACAGAGGGCCGCGAGCAACGTTCGCAGGTTCGTCATGGAAGATGCCTCCGGGGTATCAAACGGACAGACGCAGTTCGGATTCAGCGTCGAAGAGGTGCAGGGACTCCAGCTCCACGGCGACGGGCACCTTGGCGCCCGGCTCGGGGGTGGACTGGGGCGGCAGGCGGAAGACCAGCGGGTTGTCTCCCAGGCGGGCGTGCACGATGAGCTCGTTGCCCAGCGGCTCCACCAGCTCCACCAGGGCCTCCACCGGGGCCGTCTCACCGCGCGCGGGCGCGCCCGCGGCCAGGATGTTGTCCGGGCGCAGGCCGAACTTCACCTTGCGTCCGCCCTTGCCCGCCGTCTCCGCGCGCAGCGTGCGCGCCACCGGCAGCCGGAAGCCCTCACCCACCAGCGTCGAGCCGTCCGCGTCCAGCGTGGCGGAGAGCATGTTGATGGGCGGCGTGCCGATGAACTGCGCCACGAAGACGTTGACCGGCTTCTCGTAGACCTCCAGCGGGGTGCCCAGCTGCTGGAGCTTGCCGTCCTTCATCACCGCGATGCGGTGGCCCATCGTCATCGCTTCGATCTGGTCGTGCGTGACGTAGACGGACGTGACCTGGAGCCGGTGCTGGAGCTTCTTGATCTCCGAGCGCATCTGCACGCGCAGCTTCGCGTCCAGGTTGGACAGGGGCTCGTCGAAGAGGAACACCGCCGGCTTGCGCACGATGGCGCGCCCCAGGGCCACGCGCTGGCGCTGGCCGCCGGACAGCGCCTTGGGCTTGCGCTCCAGCAGGTGCGTGATGCCGAGGATCTCCGCCGCCTCGTCCACCAGCTTGTCCATCTCCGGCTTGGGCGTCTTGCGGATCTTGAGGCCGAACTCCAGGTTCTGCCGCACGGTCATGTGCGGATAGAGCGCGTAGTTCTGGAACACCATGGAGACATCCCGGTCCTTCGGCGGCAGCGCGTTCACCGCGCGCGGGCCGATGGAGATGGTGCCCCCCGAGATCTCCTCCAGGCCGGCGATCATCCGGAGCGCCGTGGACTTGCCGCAACCCGACGGCCCCACGAGGACCATGAACTCATGGTCGCGGATATCGAGGTTGAGCCCCTCGATGACCGACACGTCCCCGTACCGCTTCGCCACGTCCTTGAACGACACGCCGGCCATCAGGCCCTCCAACAAGAGCCCCGCCCGCGCCGACGACAACAGCACGTCCGGGTCAGGTTCTGCGCGCCCTGCGGGTGCTTCACTGCACGCGCCCGAGGATGCGCGCGGACAGCGGCTCCAGCGCCAGGTCCAGCGTGGCGCCCGCCTTCGTCCGCCCTCCGTTCAGCAGGTCCTCCACCTCCGCGACGCCCGTCCACCCCTCCGGCCACGGCACCGACGCCGTCCCGCGCGTCTTGCCGCGGTTCACCGCCACCACCACCGTGTCGCCGGAAGCCCCGTCCTTGCGTTGGAAGACATACACGTCCCCCTCGGTGGACAGCGCTTCGTGCGCGCCGCGCGACAGGGCCGGGTGGGCCCGGCGGATGGAGATGAGGCGCTTGTAATACTCGCGCAGGGCCTCGTCGCGTTTCTTTCCCGCGCCGGGTTTCACCGCCTGCTTGCCCCACGGCATGTCGCCGCGGTTCTGCGGCCAGTCCCCGCCCGCGCGGCCCACTTCCTCGCCGTAATAGATGACGGGGATGCCGGTGGTGGTGAGCTGCAGCGCGGCGGCCAGGCGGAAGAGCGACACGTCGCCCTTCAACTGGTGCAGCGCTCCGTCCACGTCGTGCGACGACAGGAAGTGCGCCAGGTGGTGTCCCGGCGTCACCTTCCCGCGCGACTGGAGGTAGCGGTCGAACGCCACCGCGCGGCCCCGGCCCTGCAGGAAGGCCAGCGTGTTGCCCTGGAAGGCGAAGTCGAACCCGGCGTCCAACTCATCCGGGGTGAAGTACGGCTCCAGCACCGCCACGTCGCCGCCCCACACCTCGCCCAAGAGGAAGAAGTCGGGGCTGACTTCCGCGCGCGTGCGGCGGCGGTGCTCCTTCCAGAAGTCGTGCGACACATGCTTCACGGTGTCCAGCCGGAAGCCATCCACGCCGGAGCGCTTCGCCCAGTCCAGCTGCGCGTCCAGGAGGTACTTCGCCACCTCCGGCACTTCCGTCTTGAAGTCGGGCAGGCCCGCCACGCACGACGTCACGTCGTCCTGGCCGCAGGTGCCCTTGTCCTCGGAGCGCAGCCAGTCCGGCTTCTCCTTGAGGTAGCGCGAGTTGTAGCCCGGGTGGTTGTAGACGACGTCCAGCAGCACGCGGATGCCGCGCGCGTGCGCCGCGTCCACCAGCGCCTTGAAGTCCGCCTCGGTGCCAAAGCGCGGATCCAACGCGTGGAAGTCATCCGCCCAGTAGCCGTGGTAGCCCCAGTCCGGGAAGCCAGAGCCGGTGACGAAGCCGGGGATCTGCTTCAAGAGCGGCGTCACCCACAGCGCCGTCACGCCCAGCGACGACAGCTCGTCCAGCTTCGCGGTGAGCCCCTTCAGGTCCCCCCCGTGGAAGGTGCCGGCCGCCTTGAGGTCGCCCTTCTCGTTGTTCGTCGGGTCGCCATCCGCGAACCGGTCCACCACCACGAAGTACAGCACCTCGTCCGCCCAGGGCCGCGCGGGCTCCTTGGGGGCCACCTGCTCCGTGACGGGTGCGGGCGCGGCGGGCGCTTCCGGGGCCGGCGCGGGTACGGCGGGCTGCGTCGGCGCGGCCTCCGTCGCGGGTCGGGTCGGCGTCGGCGGGGCCGTGGCGCACCCCGCCAGACACAGGGCGAAGAGGCCCTGGAGCATCGGGCGCCACCGACCGCGGTGGGAGACAGCGTTGGATTGTGAGCGGGGGAGACGTAGGGACATCTGGGCGGGGCACTGTAGCCAACAGTTTGAAAAGGGGTGAAGGGCCCCTGGAACAATCGGCTGATGGCGCAACGCGGCATCATTCGGATGTCTTCCGTTGCACACCTGTTTGACGCAAGGCGCGGGTGACTTCGACGGAGCGCGCGATTCGTGCCGCACTGCGTCTCAGCTGGAGGCCGCTGGGAGGCTGGCGGCGGCCGTCCGAGACCCGACGCCACAGGGCGGATTTCGGGGTCCGCCGCGTGTGACAGGGCCGGCTGCTAGCGTGCGCGAAATTTTCACCCCCCTGGAGGTTTCCCCTGAGAGTCCCTTTTCCCTTCCCCCGCGCGGTGCGCGCGCTCGCGTTCAGCGGGCTGTTCACCGCGCTCGTTCCCCTGTCCTCGCTGGCGGCGCCGACGTCGGTGACAGTCATTGGCGACCTGCAGAGCGAGGCGGGCTGCGCCTCGGACAACAACCCGACCTGCGCGCAGACGGCGCTGACGTATGACGCGGCGGACGACGTCTGGCAGGGGTCGTTCACCGTGCCGGCCGGCACGTGGCACTTCAAGGTCGCGCTGGACGGCTCGCTGTCGCAGACGCAGGGCGGTCCCGGCGGCGCGGACGTGGTGCTGACGCAGGCGGCGGCGGGCGCGGTGAAGTTCTACTTCGACGCGAAGTCGTCGTACGTGACGAGCAACCGCTCCAGCACCATCGCCACGGTCGCGGGCAGCTTCCAGAGCGAGCTGGGCTGCCCCGGTGACTGGTCCCCGGACTGCCTGCGCTCGATGATGCAGGACCCGGACGGCGACGGCATCTACACCTTCACCACGAAGGCGCTGCCCAAGGGCAACTACGAGTGCAAGGTCGCGCTCGACGAAGGCTGGACCACGTCGTACCCGGGCGGCAACGCCACGTTCGCGGTGACGGAGGACAACCAGGAGATGGTGTTCACGTTCGACTCCGGCGCGTCCAAGAAGGTGACCATCCGCGCCGCGGGGGCTCCGGCCGGCAACCTGCTGCTGGCGCGCGCGCACTGGGTGGCGCGCGACACGCTGGTGTGGAGCCCGGAGGTCGCGGTGCCCGCGGGCACGGTGTTCAAGCTGCACACGGACGCCACGGGCGCGATGACGCTCGCGGGTACGGGCGTGCAGGGCGGCACTTCGGTGACGTTGACGCGGGACGCCGCGGGCCTCACCGCCGCGCAGCAGGCGCGCTTCCCGCACCTCGTGGGCCGGCCGGTGTTCAAGCTCTCCGAGGCGGACGCGGCGAACGCGGCCACGTGGCTCAAGGGCCAGGTGGTGCTGTCCGCGACGAACGCGGAGGGCACGCCGCTGGACGCCACCAGCGCGCAGTTCGCGGGCGTGCTGGACGACCTGGACACGTATGACGGCGCGCTCGGCGTGTCGTTCGAGGCAGGCATCCCCACGCTGCGCGTCTGGGCCCCCACGGCGAAGCAGGTGAACGTGCTGCTGTACGCGGACGCCACCCCCACGGCGACCTTCACCCGCGTGCCCATGGTGGCCGGGGCCAAGGGCGTCTGGAGCGCGACGGGCGACGCGACGTGGAAGAACCGCTTCTACCTGTACGAGGCGGAGGTCTACGTGCGCAAGGAGGGCAAGGTCGTCACGAACCTCGTCACCGACCCGTACTCGGTGGCCCTCTCCACCAACAGCGAGCGCAGCCAGCTCGTGGACCTTTCGGACCCCACGCTCGCGCCCCAGGGCTGGAGCGCGCTGACGAAGCCCGTGCTGGAGGCGCCCGAGGACATCGTCCTCTACGAGCTGCACGTGCGCGACTTCAGCATCAACGACACGACCGTCCCGGAGAACGAGCGCGGCACGTTCAAGGCGTTCACGCGGGACTCGGATGGCACGAAGCACCTGGCGCGGCTGGCGAAGGCGGGCCTGACGCACGTGCACCTGCTGCCGGTGTTCGACATCGCGACCATCAACGAGAACCGCGCCGGGCAGCAGAAGCCCGCCGGCGACCTGGTGTCGCTGCCGCCGGACTCCCAGGAGCAGCAGGCGGCGGTGAAGGCCGTGGCGGACCTGGACGGCTTCAACTGGGGCTATGACCCGTACCACTACACGGTGCCGGAGGGCAGCTACGCCACGCAGGCGGAAGGCCCCACGCGCACGGTGGAGTTCCGGGAGATGGTGCAGTCGCTCAACCAGCGCGGCCTGCGCGTGGTGATGGACGTGGTCTACAACCACACCAACTCCGCAGGGCAGGACGCCAAGAGCGTGCTGGACCGCCTCGTCCCCGGCTACTACCACCGCCTCAACGACGACGGGAACGTGGAGACGAGCACCTGCTGCCAGAACACCGCGTCCGAGAACGCGATGATGGAGAAGCTGCTCATCGACTCCGTCGTGACGTGGGCCACGGCCTACAAGGTGGACGGCTTCCGCTTCGACCTGATGGGCCACCACCTGAAGTCCAACATGGTCAAGCTGCGCACGACGCTGGACGCGCTCACCGTGGCGAAGGACGGCGTGGACGGCAAGAGCATCTACGTCTACGGCGAGGGCTGGGACTTCGGCGAGGTGCAGAACAACGCGCGCGGCACCAACGCCACGCAGCTCAACATGGCGGGCACGGGCATTGGCACGTTCAACGACCGCCTGCGCGACGGCGCCCGGGGCGGCGGCCCCTTCAGCGGCCTGCAGGAGCAGGGCTTCATCACCGGCCTGCTGTCGGATCCGAACAGCACGGACCAGGGCACGGAGGCGGCGCAGAAGGACAAGCTGCTCACCTACGGCGATTGGATCCGCGTGGGCCTGACGGGCAACCTGAAGGACTACGTGCTCCAGGACCGCACGGGCGCGGAGGTGATGGGCTCGCAGGTCCTCTACAACGGGGCGCCCGCGGGCTACACCACGGATCCGCAGGAGGTCATCACCTACGTCTCCGCGCACGACAACGAGACGCTGTTCGACGCGGTGCAGTTGAAGGCGCGACGCGACCTGCCCATGGCGGAGCGCGTGCGGATGCACAACCTGGGCATCGCCATCGTGGCGCTGGGCCAGGGCATCCCGTTCTTCCACGCGGGTGATGAGCTGCTGCGCTCCAAGTCGTTGGACCGCAACAGCTTCAACTCCGGGGACTGGTTCAACAAGCTGGACTGGACCTACCAGTCGAACAACTGGGGCGTGGGCCTGCCTCCGGCCGCGGACAACCAGTCCAACTGGGGCCTCTTCGGGCCGCTGCTGGCGGACGCGGCGCTGAAGCCGACGCCGGCGGACATCGTGCGCGCGCGCGACCACTTCGAGGAGATGCTGACCGTCCGCAAGAGCAGCCGGTTGTTCCGGCTGCGCACGGGCGACGAGGTGAAGGAGCACGTGCGGTTCCAGAACACCGGCCCGGACCAGCTCCCCGGCCTCATCGTGATGGCCATGCAGGACCACGGCACGAACGCGGAGGGCGCGCGCGCCGTCGTGCTGTTCAACGGCACGGATGACGCGCAGACGTTCAAGGCGGCCGGGTACGAGTCGGTGAAGCTCAAGCTGCACCCGGTGCTGAAGGCCTCCACCGACCCCGTGGTGCGCCAGTCTTCGTACGACCGGAACACGGGCAGCTTCACGGTGCCCGCGCGCACCACCGCGGTGTTCGTCACCGACGACGCCGTGGACCCGGACGAGGGTGAAGGCTGCGGCTGCCACAGCACCGCCCCCGGCCCGCTGGGCGCCACGAGCCTGCTGCTCGCGGTGGGCCTGATGCTGAAGCTGCGCCGTCGTCGGGCGTAGCCGAAGGGCTGGAATGAAGCGGGCCCCGGACGCCAGCGCAGCGCGTCCGGGGCCCGTGCTGTTTCAGGAGGCGCTGGCCCTTACGGCCGGGTGAGGATCTCCGCGCCGGTGTCGGTGACGAGCAGGGTGTGCTCGAACTGGGCGCTGCGCATGCCGTCAGCGGTGACGACGGTCCAGTCGTCGTTCCACGTCCGGTGGTCCCAGTGGCCCTGGTTGATCATCGGCTCGACGGTGAAGACCATCCCGGGCTTCATGACGGTGTCGGCCTCGGGCTCGTAGTAGTGGGGCACCTGGAGCGCGGTGTGGAAGGTCTCACCGATGCCGTGGCCGCAGTAGGCGCGCACGACGCTGGTGCCGTTCTTCACGGCGTGGGCCTCCACCGCGCGGCCGATGTCGCTGATGGGGCGGCCGGGCTTCACGGCGGCGATGCCCACGTCCAGGCACTCGCGGGCCACCTGCACGAGGCGCTGGTGCTGCGGCTCCACGTTGCCCACGAGGTAGGTCGCCGAGCAGTCGCCGTGGACGCCATCCAGGTAGATGGTGATGTCCAGGTTGACGATGTCGCCGTCCTCCAGCGCGCGGCTGTCCGGGATGCCGTGACAGATGACCTCGTTGACGGAGGTGCAGAGCGACTTGGGGAAGCGGTGGTAGTTGAGGGTGCTGGGGTAGCCGCCGCGCTTGAGGTAGGCCTCGTGGGCGATGGCATCCAGCTCATCCGTGGTGATGCCCACGCGCACGTGCTGGGCGGTCTCCACCAGCACCTGGGCCGCGGCCTGGCAGGCGCGGCGCATGCGCGCGATGACGTCCGGCGACTTCACGTCCGGCTCGTTCCGGGAGCGCGACGGCCGGCCGCTCACGGAGTCCGCGTAGTCGGGCCGGGCGATGGTCATGGGCACGACGCGCCGTGGGCTGACGAGGCCCGGGCGCAGGCCCTTGCGGACGTTGAGGTCGGTGCCCTTCTTGCGGGCCTCGACGGTGTCGGCGCCACGGTGGCACTTCTTGTACTTGGAGCCGCTGCCGCACCAGCAGGCGTCATTGGGCCCGGGCAGGACGGAGGGGGCGGTTC
>NZ_RAWB01001099.1 GCF_003612055.1 Corallococcus llansteffanensis | reverse complement strand
GGAGGGGGATGCGGAAGCGGTGGTGTGCTGTCTAACAGGGGCGGGTGCCCGGTTGCACCCCGTCCTCCCGCGTGCGATGGCGCGAGCCTCCTTCCGTGAACCTGGACCTGAAACCCGCGCCGCCCGCCGGTGCCTTCCGCAAGCTCGCGCTGGGCACGTGGCGGACGCCGCGCGACCCGTCGTCCTATGCGTCGCTGGAACTGCGCATGGAGCCGGCGCTCGCGTTCATGGCCGACCACCGCGCGTGCACGGGCCGGCGGCTGACGGTGACGCACCTGGTGGCGAAGGCCGCCGCGGACGCGCTGCGCCGCCACCCCGAGGCCAACGTCGTGCTGCGCGGCCAGCGCCCCTGGCAACGCGAGGACGTGGGCGTCTGCGTGCTGGTGGTGCAGCCGGCGCAGGGGACGTCGCGGGTGGACCTGACCACCGCCACCGTGCACCGCGCGGACGCGCTGTCGCTGGAGGCCCTGGCGGACGCGCTGGAGGCGAAGGTGTCGCGCGTGCGGGCGCGCGAGGACATGGAGATTGAACGCGGCAAGCGCCGCTCGTCGCTCCTGCCCGGCTGGCTGATGGGCCCCGCGCTGCGGCTGCTGTCGTTCGTCTGGTACGGGCTCAACCTCAACCTGCGCTGGGTGGGGATGCCCTTCGATCCGTTCGGCTCCGTGGCGGTGACGAACCTGGGCTCGCTGGGGTTGGAGCAGGGCTTCGTGGCGATGGTGCCCTACACCCGCGTGCCCCTGCTGCTGGCGCCGGGCCGGGTGCGGGACGTGCCGGTGGTGGAGGCGGGGGCGCTGGTGCCGGGGAAGGTGATGACGCTCACCTGCACGTGGGACGCGCGCCTCATCGACGTGGAC
>NZ_RAWB01001098.1 GCF_003612055.1 Corallococcus llansteffanensis | reverse complement strand
GGTGGGGTTGTTCTCCGCGAGGTCCAGCAGGGGCAGCCCGCGCGACTGGCGCTCGGCGACGGCCTGGGACAGCGGATTGGGCGTGCGTGGGAAGGCGGTGCGGAGCGAGAAGCGGCTCACAGCCCCGTCTGCAGCATGGCGCTGGCCACGCGGCGGATGAGCTCGCGGCGCAGCTCCTGCCGGCAGTGCTCGATGGCCTTCTCGTGCGGTTGGGGAAGCTCCGGGTCACGGGTGCGCATCGCGGTGCGGAGGACCAGCTCGACCTTGGAGGGCTCGAGCTGGAACAACCGCGGTCCGTCTTTCTGGAGGAAGTAGGACAGACCGCGCTGTTCGATGAGCTTCTGGAAGAAGCGCCGGACGTCCGCAAGGAGCGTGATGTCGATGATGTCCGCCATTCGTGCCGGCTTTCTCGCGCGGAACAAACGGATCGTCCATTTCGCGGCCACCACCACGCGAAAACTTGCGCGACCTGTAGCACCCGCCCGGAAGCCGAACGCGGCGGAGGCCGATTTATCGGGCCCGCGCGCGTTCGGGCACCAGCGGCGCCAGCGCGCGCCGGAACGCCAGATGGCGCCTTTGCGCGTCCACCACATGGGGCACCGGACCCAGCACCTCCACCCCGTGGCGGGCCTCCAGGTAGCGTCGGTTGTCCCGCTCCGCCAGGTCGCTTCCGGGCACCCCGCGCGAGAGCACCACCGCCCGCACGGACAGCTTCCGGGACGCCAGCGCCTCCAGCGACAGCGCCACGTGATTGAGGGTGCCCAGGCCCGCCCGCGCCACCAGCACCACCGGCAGGGCGAAGGCCTGGATGAGGTCCACCACGTCGCGCTGGGAGTCCACCGGCACGAACAGCCCGCCCGC
>NZ_RAWB01001097.1 GCF_003612055.1 Corallococcus llansteffanensis | reverse complement strand
GCCGCGAGGTGGCTCCACGTCGCGGGGTCCACGGCTTCGCCGCCCACGAGGACGCGGCGGGGAATGGACTCGCGCGCCAGCAGGCCCTCTTCCAGGAGGAGGCGCAGGTGCGCGGGCGAGCAGTCGAGGACGTCCAGCGCGTCCTGTCCGATGCGCTTCACCAACTCACCCACGTCGGCGCGCGCTTCGTCCGGGACGATGCAGAGCGTGTGGCCGTCCAGCACCTGGATGAGCTGCTTGACGGAGGCGTCGAAGGACAGCGGGGCATTGACGCTGACGCGCTCTGCCTTCTGCGCGTCGGCGTGGACGGTGCTCGCCAGTGCCAGGCGGAGGTTCAGCACGGAGCGGTGCTGAATCATCACGCCCTTGGGGCGGCCGGTGCTGCCGGAGGTGTAGATGATGTAGGCCAGGTGCTCTGGCGACACGGCTGTCTCGGGGGCGACGTCGGACTCCCGGGCAAGCTCTGCGGCGTCCGAGTCGAGGCACAGGTCGTGCGCGGTGTGCGGGGGCAGGGTGCCGCGCAGGTGCTGCTGGGTGAGCACCACTGGAGCGCCCGTGTCCTGGAGGACGTGGGCGAGCCACTCGCGCGGGTAGCTCGGGTCGATGGGCACGTAGGCGCCACCGGCCTTGAGGGTGCCGAGGATGCCGACGAGGGCCTCCACGGAGCGCTCCACGCAGAGCACCACGCGCACGTCGGGGCCGACGCCGAGCGCCTTGAGGCGATGGGCAAGCTGGTTGGCGCGCGCGTCGAGTTCCCGGAAGGTGAGCTGCTCGTCGCGGCACACGACGGCCAGTGCATCGGGCGTGAGGCGTGCCTGGGCGGCGAAGGCGTCGTGGATGCAGGTGTCACGCGCGAAGTCGA
>NZ_RAWB01001096.1 GCF_003612055.1 Corallococcus llansteffanensis | reverse complement strand
TAGGGGGTGTCCCTAATTAAGCCAAAGCATCATGCAGGCCAGGTGGAGGACCGCCAGGTAGTTGGTGGCGGTCTTCTCGAAGCGGGTGGCCACGGCGCGGAAGCGCTTGAGGCGGTGGAACATGCACTCCACCTGGATGCGCAGCCGGTAGAGGGCGCGGCTGTTGCGGCGCCGGTGGTGCTTGCGCGTTGGATTCATCGCGATGACGGGCCTCATGCCGCGCTCCCGGACGGCCTGCACGAGGTGGTCGGCGTCATAGCCGGCGTCGGCGATGAGCGCCTTGCCGTGCGCATACTGAAGGAGGTGCTCGGCTTCAGTGACGTCGCCACGCTGCCCCGGCGTCAGCGTCACTTCGAGCGGCTGGCCCTGGGTGGTGCAGAGGGCGTGGACCTTGGAAGAAAAGCCTCCTCGAGAACGGCCCAGAGCATTGCATCGGACCCCCCTTTTGCACCCGAGGCGTCCTGATGCGCCCGGATGATGGTGGCGTCCAGCAGCGAGCCGACCTCATCCACTTGAAGCTGCAGCGCCTTGAAGAGCCCCTCCCATACTCCTCGGGTCGCCCAGCGCCCGAAGCGGTTGTAGACCGTCTTCCAGGGCCCGTAACGCTCTGGCAAGTCACGCCAGGGTGCGCCCGTCTTCACCCGCCAGAGCACTGCATTGACGAACTGCCGGTCCCCTTTGCGGGTGGGCGGCCCTCGTCGGGCAGGGATGAGGGGCTCAAGCTGCTTCCACTGCTCGTCCGTCAGCTCATGTCGGTGCACTCACCAGGGGTGCTCAGCTCTTCCTTTCCCTGCAAGCTCAACCCTGCCCACGGTGCTGGCGGCCGCTCGGCCTCCAGCACCTTTCTTCAGATAACTAGGGACACCCCCTAG
>NZ_RAWB01001095.1 GCF_003612055.1 Corallococcus llansteffanensis | reverse complement strand
GGGATGGGGCTGTCGGGGGAGCTCACCCTGCGGGTCGCGGGGCTGGGCTCGCTGTTCGGACCGCTCACGTCGCTGATGGTCTACGGGCTCGTCACGCTCCGGGCGCGCAGGGGCGTGCTGTGGGTGGCGGACCAGGGGCTGACGCACGCGCAGGTCATCGCGGCGCTGCCCCGGCGCTCGCGCATCCGCGCGCGGCTGGTGGCCTTCACCGCCATCTGCGTGGTGACGCCCGCGGTGCTGTGCGCGCAGGTCGTCACGGCGCTGTCGGAGCGCGTGTTCACGCGGCTCCTGGAGGCGGGCAGCCCGGACGTGCAGGGCGTGATGGTGGACGCGCTGCGCCTGGAGGCGTTCACGTCCAGCGCGGTGCTGTGCGCGGTGGTGTTCGGGCTGGCGCTCGCCACGGCGTACCTGGGCGGCACGCTGCTGGGCCGGCCCATGCGGGAGCTGTCCGGGGAGGCGCGCCGCATCGCCGCGGGGGACCTGGCGAGCCCCCAGCTCGTGCCCGCCGAGGACGAGGTGTGGGCGGTGTCCGCGGCCTTCACCACGATGCGCACGCACCTGGCGGACGTGCTCGCGCAGCTGCAGCGCGCGGGCGCGCAGATCTCCGCCACCACGGAGGAGATCCTCAGCACCTCCGGGCGCTACGAGGAGGGGGCGGCCGAACAGGCCAGCAGCCTGGACGAGACGAGCGCCACCACGGAGGAGCTGGCCCGCTCGGCGAAGCAGATCGCCGAGAACGCGGGCTCGGTGGCGGAGATCGCCATGCGCACGCTGGCGGCGGCGGAGGGCGGGCAGGGCAGCGCGGTGTCGTTCCTGGACGCCATGTCGCGCATGCGCCAGGACAACCACGCCATCAGCTCCGCGGTGGCGCGGCTGAAC
>NZ_RAWB01001094.1 GCF_003612055.1 Corallococcus llansteffanensis | reverse complement strand
GCCCGGCCCCCACGCCCGCCTTCCGCGTGGAGTACCAGCGCGGCGGCAAGCCGGTGGGCGAACTCACGATGGCGAAGACGCCGGACGGCTCATGGTACGCGCGCACCGAGTTCACCCCGGGCTGGACGCGCATGGGCGGCGGCCTGGAGCCCCTGGCCGAGGAGGCCGTGAAGCTCACCGCGCCCAGGCGCTGAACCCCGCGCCCGTCAGTGCGTCGCGACGGGCCCGGTCTCCACGTCCAGGCGCATGTCCACGAAGCTGTACGCCGGCCACGGCCCGGTGAAGCGGAAGGCGTACACCTCCGTGCGCGCCGCCAGCGCCTTCACGCGCGCCTCGAACGCGGCCACCCGCGCCCGGTCCACCAGGAAGGCCGCGTTGAGCAGCATCCGCTCGCCCAGTGGCGCCGCTTCGTGCATGGCCGCCGCCAGCGGACGCAGCCCGTCGCACAGCACGTCCATGTCCCGCCGGGTGCGCTCCAGCAGCGCCGCCTCCAGCCGCTGCTCGTGGTCCTCCTCCGGCTCCGAAGCCCCGCGCCCAAGCCCCGGCGTCTCCTCCTCCAACTGGCGCGCCAGCGCGTCGCGGTGGAAGTGCACCTTCAACCCCAGCTCCACGCGCCCTTCCAGCGCCGTCAGCGTATCGCTGAGCGTCGCGCGCGCCGTGCGCAGCAGCTCCCGCACGCGCTCCTCCGACGGCAGCACCGTGCCGAAGGCCACCGGCACGAGCGTGTGCTCGCGCAGCACCGCCTCCGTCACGCGCTGGTGCGCCAGCAGGTGGGCCCGCGTGGGCGCCACCCGGAGGCCCGCCACGGCGGACACCAGCGCCAGCAGGCCCCCCTCGCGCACCGCGTGCACCCGCGACGAGCCCAGCCCCGCGAGGTCCGGCTC
>NZ_RAWB01001093.1 GCF_003612055.1 Corallococcus llansteffanensis | reverse complement strand
CCATGTACTCGGGCAGGTGCTGCTTGAGGTGTGCCTTGAGGGTGTCCGCGGTTTGCGCGGTGTCCACGCTGCCGTCCGAGAGCACCACGTAGGCGACGAGGCGCTTGTCGCCGGGCACGTCCTCGCGTGCCAGCACCACCGCTTCACGTACCTCCGGGTGCTGGAGCAACGTCGCTTCGATTTCACCCAGCTCGATGCGGAAGCCACGCACCTTCACCTGGAAGTCCGCGCGGCCCAGGTAGTCGAGCATGCCGTCGGCCCGCCACCGGGCGACGTCGCCCGTGCGGTACAGCCGCGCACCCGGGGTTTCGGAGAAGGCGTCCGGGATGAAGCGGTCGGCGGTCAACTCAGGGCGGCCGAGGTAGCCGCGCGCTACGCCTTCGCCACCGATGAAGAGCTCGCCCGAGACGCCCGTGGGCACCGGGTGGAGGTTGCGGTCCAGCACGTAGACGCGCACGTTGGGCAGCGGCCGGCCGATGGTGGGCGTGGGTGAGGCATCGAAGGCGCATGCCGTGGCGTCCACCGTGCACTCGGTGGGGCCGTAGACGTTGAAGACACGCATGCGCTCATTGGCCGCGAGGTGGCTCCACGTCGCGGTATCCACGGCTTCGCCGCCCACGAGGACGCGGCGGGGAATGGACTCGCGAGCCAGCAGGCCTTCCTCCAGGAGGAGGCGCAGGTGCGCGGGCGAGCAGTCGAGGACGTCCAGCGCGTCCTGTCCGATGCGCTTCACCAACTCACCCACGTCGGCGCGCGCTTCATCCGGGACGATGCAGAGCGTGTGGCCGTCCAGCACCTGGATGAGCTGCTTGACGGAGGCGTCGAAGGACAGCGGGGCATTGACGCTGACGCGCTCTGCCTTCTGCGCGTCGGCGTGGACGGTGCTCG
>NZ_RAWB01001092.1 GCF_003612055.1 Corallococcus llansteffanensis | reverse complement strand
GTCCGGGGCCGTATTGCCCGTGGGCGCGGAGCCCTTGCGGTCCTTGGGCGTCAGGTCCTTCACGAACATGTCCGCCACCTGGTCCAGGAGCGCCGTCATCGCCAGGCGGAACAGCTCCGGCTCCTTGCCGACCTTGAAGGGATCCAGGTGCGGCGCGCCCTGGTCCACCGCGTCCAGGTCGAACGTCCGGTGCCACAGCTCCGAGCGGCCATCCACGCGGAAGATGCGGCCGTAACCCTTGAGGTAGGCCCCCGCATGCCCGTCCTCGCTGCGCATGCCGAAGTCCTGGATGACGAACTCCACGATGGTGTCCGCGCCCAGCGGGGCCATCAAGTCGTAGTCCGGGGCGTTGGCGGGCACCTCCTCCACGAGGAAGCTCTCCAGCGCGGAGGCGACCCGGGCGGGGTCCACCGCGTCCGTCCAGGGGGCCTCTTCCGGGAGGCGGGACAGGGTGGTGACGCGCAGGCGCTCGGAGAGCTCGAAGCGCGTCACGGCCTGTTGCAGCTTCACCGTGAGGCGCCGGTCCGCCTCCTTGTCCTCCAGCTTCTTGAGCTTGCCCGAGTAGGCGCCGTCCTCGCGGAACACGAGGCTCTTGGGGCCCGCGCCGTCCTCGATGCGGGAGATGAAGGCCGGTCGCTGGACCCGGTCCAGGTCGGCGCCGGAGAGCTGCTGCGAGGCGCAACCGACGGTGAAGGCCAGGAGGATTGCCGCGAGGAGGGGGCTTCGCACCATGGAGGCAACGCTAACCCATCCCCGGGCCCCTGGCCTGTTTGCGACCCGCCGGAGGCCCGGAGCCGGGCCCCGCTGCTATGCTGCCCGGCCGTGAATGCTCCCCCTTCTGTTCCCCCCGGCCCGGGCCCCAACCGCAAGCGGCGGCTTGGGGAGATCCTGATG
>NZ_RAWB01001091.1 GCF_003612055.1 Corallococcus llansteffanensis | reverse complement strand
ACAACGAGCACTGGCTGTTGGAGCGCCACCATTTCCTCTCGCCGAGTCAGGCCCGGCGAGAGCTGATGCAGAAGCAAGCGGCCTGATTACAACCAATCTAGTGTCTCAACAATCCGGTGCGGTACAGTCGCCGCGACAGCACCCGCGCTTCCCCGGGCGCGAGTACCGGAAACTCACGCAGCTGCGCGTGGACCTGATGGGCGGCCTCACCTCCAGCAACCGCGCAACGGCGGAGGCGGCGAAGTACCACCTGGCTGAGTACTCGGTGGCACCGCGCCTGGAGTTCGGGCGCGCGTGGTACCAGCACGCGCTGGTGCCTCTCATCGACCGGGACGTCATCCTCGACGACGAGGACCCGCACCGGACAAAGAAAAAGCCTGGCAACCCGTACCGGCTTGCCAGGCTTCTTCACTGTGGAGGCGGAGGGAATCGAACCCTCGTCCGAAAGCCGTCTGCTCTTTGACCCTACGTGCGTAGTCCGCGATTTGCTACGTCACCTGGACTCCCACGGACGGGATTCCCGATGCCGGTCCTGGAAAGATCTCGTCACCTCGGGCCCAGGCACCCTCAGCGACCAGTCCGCATTATGACGGCCCATCCCCACCCCACGGACCGAGAGCAGGGGGACCGCGCACTAAAGACTGCTAATTAGGCAGCCAGCGCGAGCTCAACGTTGTCGTTGGCTTTTGTGATGTTGTCGGCAGTTTAACGAGGTCCCAACAAGCTCGGCACGCGTCTCGAACTTCAATGCCCCCGTCGAAGCCAGGTCGCCCCCAGATTCGCCGTACTTCATGCGGCCGCGACTGCTCCGCACACCACTTACATTAACCGCTGAACGCCCCCCGTCAATCCTCCTTCACCCTCGGGGTCGCTCCTTCAACATCCCTCCCCTGCCC
>NZ_RAWB01001090.1 GCF_003612055.1 Corallococcus llansteffanensis | reverse complement strand
GAAGAGCGGCACGCCCAGCGTCTTCTGGAGGATGCCCCGCACGTCGTCGCTCGGGTACGTCACCGGCTCCTGGCCGTGCCTGCGGCGCAGGTACGGGTGCACCATGTTGCCCACGATGGGCCCCGGCCGGATGAGGGCGATCTGCACCACCAGGTCGTAGAACTCCCGGGGCCGCAGCCGGGGCAGCATGTTCATCTGCGCGCGGCTCTCGATCTGGAACACCCCCACCGTGTCCGCCTCGCACAGCATGTCGTAGACCTTCGGATCCTCCGGCGGCACCGTGGCCAGGGACAGGTCGCGGCCGTGGTGCTCGCGGATCAACGCGAAGCACCGGGACAGCGCCGTCAGCATGCCCAGCGCCAGCAGGTCCACCTTCAAGAGCCCCACCGCGTTGATGTCGTCCTTCTCCCACTGGATGACTGTGCGCCCCGGCATCGCCGCGTTCTCCACCGGCACCAGGTCCACCAGCGGCTCGCGGGTCATCACGAAGCCGCCCACATGGATGGACAGGTGGCGGGGCACGCCCTCCAGCTCCTTCGCCACCGACAGCGTCCTCAGCACCCGCCCGTCCGTGGGGGACAGGCCCGCTTCCCGAAGGACCTCCGGTGTCACCTGGAAGCCGTGCGCCGAGGCCACCCGCGACAGCCGGTCCACCTGATCCAACGCCAACCCCAGCGCCTTGCCCGCCTCCCGCAGCGCCAGCCGGCCCCGGTAGCAGATGATCTCGCACACCATGCCCGCGCGCTGCCGGCCGTGCTTCGCGTAGACGTACTGCAGCACCTCCTCGCGCCGCTCGTGCTCGAAGTCCACGTCGATGTCCGGCGGCTCCCGGCGCTCCATGCTCAGGAAGCGCTCGAACAAGAGCCCCATCCGCACCGGATCAATCGCGGTGATGCCCAGCGCGTAGCAG